>CAIKKN010000025.1 GCA_903827945.1 uncultured Actinomycetes bacterium
ATTGTTTCAGCTCTACAAGCTGCAGTTGATTCAGGTTGGAAAGTTCCTGCAATCGCAGGTTCAGACGGAAACGTCTTTGGTTGCTTCTACCAAGATAACCATGCAACACAACCTAACTTCAAGATGATGTCAATCTCAACACAGAACGATCACTCACGTTTGGCAACAGACTGGGCGATTGCTCTTGCTACCGGCGGAAAGACTCCAAAGGAAAAGGCATACCCATCATCATTGTTCGAAGATTCAGTCTCTGGCAAGCCATCACCTGTCCAGTGCCGTAAGGATCTTCCAGGAGACGTTTACCTCTCTGCAAAGATGTCAGGCGCAGCACAAGCTAAGTTGAAGACCAACTAAGCAACAAGTAAGTAGGAATAGGTCAGATGGGCCGCTTTAAAGTGGCCCATCTGATTTTCTCCTGTAAGGCGTAAGATTCTTAAAGTAAATAAGAAAAGAAATAGGTGAAAAAGTGTCACGTTCTCCGCTCATCCTGTCGAATATTTCCAAGAGCTTTTCTGGTGTAGCTGCTCTTAGTGATGTCTCGCTGGAAGTCAAAGAGGGAGAAATTCACGCCCTTCTTGGGGAAAATGGCGCAGGTAAATCAACGTTAATGAATGTGGCATCTGGAACTCTTCAACCAGATAGCGGAACAATTGAAATTAATGGCGAGAAGATTGATGTTCTCACCCCTCACCTAGCAACCTCTCATGGCCTAGCGATTGTGCACCAACATCCTGCCGTGCTTCCAGATCTCACGATTGAAGAGAATATTCGAATTTCAGTACCGGAAGAATTTTTACTCTCCGAAGGAAACCCTGCTGCAACAATGCGAAAGATTCTTGATGATTTTGGATTTACTGCCAGCATCAAAGACCGCGTTGAAACACTAACTATTGCTCAACAACACTTGCTTGACCTAGCAAAAGCATTCGCGGTTAACCCCAAAGTTTTGATTCTAGATGAGCCAACAGCGCCCCTTGGGCAAGAATCTGTAGAAATTCTTTTTGATCGTATTAAGAAAATTGTAAAAACGGGTACCTCGGTCGTTTACATTACCCACCGTTTGGCTGAAGTTCGTGAATTGGCTGATCGTGTAACCGTATTGCGAGACGGTAAATGGCGTGGTGTTAAGAAAATTGCTGAAATTTCTGATGATGAGATTATGACTTTAATTGTTGGCCGCGAACTTGAGTCAACGTTTCCCCCAAAGCACGGTGGTCAAAGCACTGATAAGCAGTTCTTTAAGGTTTCTGATATTTCAGGTGGAGAGTTCCAAAATGTTTCTCTCGCGGCAAATAAGGGTGAAATCGTCGGTATCGCAGGTGTTGTAGGAAATGGTCAAAGTCAGCTCCTCCGCGCAATTGCAGGGCTCGATAAATTCTCTGGGACCATCGACATTAACGGCGAACAAATCTCGGGTAAGCAACTTCTGAACAAGGCGGCGTATATGCCATCAGACCGCCACGGTGAAGGGCTGATGATGTCTTTATCAGTACGCGAAAACGCGGCTGTTAATGCGCTCAATAAATTAACAAGTGGAATTTTTGTAAGCCGTAAGAAAGAAACTAATGTAGTTCTTGCCTCCTTGCAGTCTTTGGAAGTCAAGGCACCTTCTATGGACGCCGACGTTTCAGCTCTTTCCGGCGGTAACCAACAGAAGATTGTTATGTCTCGTTCTCTTCTTTCAAATCCAGTATTGATCATTGCTGATGAGCCCACTCAAGGTGTGGATGTAGGCGCTCGCGCAGAAATTTATAAGATTCTTCGAGAAGTCGCTGAAAATGGAATTCCAGTCATTGTAAGTTCATCGGATGCGAAGGAATTAGAAGGCCTCTGCGACCGTGTATACGTAATGTCTCGTGGACATATCGTGAGCACACTCGAAGGCGATGACATCAATGAAACAAAGATAGTTGCCGCTGCAGTTAGTTCTACCAAACTTAAAAGGGTCGAAGAGAGCGCGGTTACTGAAAAAACCCTTCGTCGCCGGAGATTACTTCGTTCAGATTTCCTCCCACCTTCTGTTTTGTTGGGAATGATCGGACTTCTCGCGCTCTTTATTTATTCTAAGAACTCTTTGTACTTCGGTTCGTACAACATTAATGCGGTGCTCGGACTTGGTACAGGGCTTGGCTTCATTGCACTCGGCCAAACAATTGTCCTAATGACTGGAGGTATCGACTTATCGGTCGGACCCGCCTCTGGTGTTTTATTGTGCGTAGGTTCCTTCTTCGTCAATGACGGGAAATCCGCCCCGATTATTATTCTTGGATTTGTCGCAATGTTAATTGTCGCAATTCTCATTGGAATCGTGAATGGGTCACTTATTAGATTCGCTCATTTCACGCCTGTAGCAGGCACTTTGACGGTCTATATCGCTTTGATTGGTATCGGTTTCTTGCTCCGCCCTGCACCCGGCGGATACTTCAACGCCACGATCACCGATGTGTTGTTGAAGAAAATTGGTCCAATTCCATATACCTTCATAATCTTGGCTGGCGCTGCCGTGGTTTTCGAAGTACTTCTTCGCCGCACAAACTGGGGTGTTCGTATTCGCGCAGCAGGATCAAATGAAGAATCGGCCCGCCGCCTTGGTATCAATATCAATCGCACCATAATCGGCGCATATATTGCTTCCGCTCTCTTCGCCGCTGTTGGCGCGGTCATCATCATGGGGCTCATTGGACTTGGTGACCCTGCACAGGGAACTACATACACTTTGCAATCTGTTACTGCTGTTGTCCTTGGTGGGACTAGCCTGCTTGGCGGACGCGGTTCATTTGTTGGAAGTTTGCTCGGTTCTGTTCTGATGGTTCAAGTTCTGAATGCTTGCGTCTTCCTCAATCTTTCACAGACCTGGCAATACCTATTCCAAGGTTTACTTATTGTTTTCGCTGCAATTTCATATTCATTAACACGATCAGGAGGAAAGAAATGAAGGCTGCTCGCTTCCACGGACAGAAAGATATTCGCGTAGAAGAAGTTGCACGTCCAGGGGCGCCTCGTCCAGATGAAGTTGTTGTAGAGCCACTTTATTGTGGCATCTGCGGAACTGATTTGCACGAATATATGGTTGGCGCGATTGTTACACCTACTAAACCACATCCGCTCACTGGTGTGACAAACCCACAAATCTTAGGTCACGAATTTTCGGCGCGCATTATTGAAGTCGGCACAGATGTAACAACTGTAAAAGTTGGCGATCGAGTTTCAATTATGCCTGCCATAGTTTGCGGTAAGTGCGATCCATGCCGTACGGGACGCGGTCACCTCTGCGAACTCTTCGCCTGCACAGGACTCAGTGCAGAAACCGGCGGTCTTGGAGAGATTGCAGTTTTGAAGGAATACCAAGTCGCAAAACTTCCTGATTCAATCTCAGATATTGCTGGTGCAGTCGTAGAACCAGCAGCTGTGGCTGCTTATGGCGTTGATCGCCTGAATATGAAAGGCGGAGATGTAGTGCTTGTGACTGGTGCTGGCCCAATCGGTGCACTCAGTGCTCTATATGCAAGTGCAATTGGTGCATCACAAGTAATTATTTCCGAACCAAATCCTTATCGTGCGGCTTTTGCAAAGACGCTGAACTTAGGTCCGGTTATTGATCCAACAAAGCAGAACTTGCATGATGAAATCATGAAGGCAACCGATGGTCATGGAATTGACGTTGCTGTTGAAGCATCTGGATCTACCCCAGGGCTTACATCGTGCATTGATGAGACGCGTCGGAGTGGTCGTATCGTTCAAACAGGGCTTCACACAAAGCCAGCAACAATTGATGCGATGAAACTTTCAGAGAAAGATATTTCACTTATTGGATCATGGTGCTACTTGATTACTGATTGGCCACGCATTATTCGCTTGGCTGCTGCTGGTAAGTACCCAATCGAAAAAGTTGTCACGGCAACAATCGATATCGATGATGTTGTAGCTAAGGGATTTGAAGTACTCACTAATCCAAATGGCGACCAGATGAAAGTCTTGGTCAAAGTTAAGAAGTAACTTGATTTAATTCGTAAGGGACAAAAGCCCCCACTCTCAATGAAGAGAGTGGGGGCTTTTTTAAAATATCTTTTACTTATTGAAGAGAGGCTTGAATGCACTTAGCGGTGGACGGTTCTTAAGATATTCCGCAACCGCTGCTTCGCGCTCTTCCTTCTTGTAATAATCCCATTGGATAAGTTCTAGAGCCAAGCCATCTGGATCCTTGAAATAGCACCAACGCCATCCAGCCAGTGGGCCTTCGTCGACGACGTTAACATCGCTATTAAATACAACGCCATGTGACTCAAGTTCGGCTTTGGTGGCATAAATATCGTCTACTTCAAAACAGACGTGGGCGGCGCCAAGGTGATTATTCGCAACTGGCTGGCCGGTTGTATCGGCTCGCGGTGAGTATTCGATAAGTTCAAATGTGGTGGTGTCATCGACCCAAAGAGAAACTTGACGAAGCTTGGCGTTGGGGACGCCGACGCCCTTGGCTAGTTCTGGTCCTTCAAACCAACCCGTGGGCTCATTTTGAAATTGAAAACCCATAATGTCGTGGTAGAAATAGATAGAGCGATCCAAATCGCTGCAAATCAGTCCAACGTGGTGGACGTAATTCATTTTCATAGAGCTCCTCCGTTACTAATCCTTGAGTAATCCAGTGGGCGATACGATACGCGAGTGTTTTAGGGGTGTACAGTGCCAATAAACAGTGCCATAATTACCCACCGGTAGCAAGAGCGAATAAATGACAGGAGGCACTGTGTTCGACCCTATGGTGAACCTTGGGCCACGCCTAAAGACCATCCGTCTTGCCAGTGAAAAATCCCTCCGCGAGGTGGCCAGGCGCCTTGATGTGTCACCTTCCTTTCTTTCTCAAATTGAAAACGGGAAGTCGCAACCTTCGGTTGCCACTCTCTATGCCCTAGCTCGCTTGCTCGGCGTTCCGGTCGACACTCTTTTTGCTCCTACTTTTGATGCGTCCACTGCGACCACTCCAGTCGATGACGAGATCGTGAATCGATCACTGATTGAAAATCCGACAGATGCATGGGATGACGCAGGGGCCAGAATTTCCCTTATAAACCCACAAAATCGCAGTGTTTTGACGATGGACACAGGTGTGCGTTGGGAGCGCCTAGCAGCCACCCACGAGTCCGATATCAACTTCATGGAGATTATCTATGAGCCAGGCGCCGGATCCAACGCCAATGGTGAGCTAATCCAGCACGACGGGTATGAATATGGTTATGCACTCGATGGTGAAATTGAAGTCACGATTGGCGATAGCGTTTTAAATCTTTCCAAGAATCAGTCAATTGGTTTTGATTCCTCAATCCCTCACCGCTTTAGAAACACAGGCGCCGTGACCTTCCGTGGACTCTGGTTTGTCCATGGCTGCCACCCAGCCGAGTAGGCAAATCTCTTCTACGCTCAAAAACCCTTGACTTAGACACGAGCCTACTGTTAACTAGTAGCGAACACTTTGCGACTAATTAAGCAAAGTTGTGTACGCAAAGGAGCTCACGGTGGCAATTCCAACATTTGGTTTTAATGGCGTCGATTGGGAAGAGCGCGTTGATTTCGACCGTTTACGCACTCAGCGCTTAGCCCGTCTGAAGGTCGCTCTCGAAGCGTCGGAATTAGGTTCCGTGCTCACATTTGATTTCAACAACATCAGATACATGACCTCAACACATATTGGTACATGGGCGATGGATAAGTTGATTCGTTTCTCTATTTTGCCTCGCGGTGGCGAACCTGTTCTCTGGGATTTTGGTTCAGCAGCAAAACATCACACGGTCCAAACAACATGGCTCGATCGTGCACACGCTGAAGCAAGTGCGAGTGGTCGCGAACCTCACCACAATGCAAAGCCAATTGTTGGCTCACGTGCAGGAATTTCTACGTTGCGCGGCGCAATTAACCCTGCAGCGGGTCAAGCAGAGGGTGTTGCAGACAAGATTTATGAAGTGCTTAAAGATTACGGCCTAGAGAACGCTCCTCTCGGTGTCGATGTCATTGAGCCAGCCGTTTTATTTGCTTTGCAGAAAAAGGGCATCACAGTTGTTGATGGTCAGCAAGTATTTCTAGAGGCTCGTCGCATCAAGACAGTGGATGAGTTAACACTTCTCACATCTGCTGCATCGATGGTTGATGCTACATACGATCGCTTGTACGAATTCTTACGCCCTGGTGTCCGCGAAAATGAAGCAGTTGGTCTTGTTGCTAATTCTTTGTACAGCATGGGTTCTGAGCATGTCGAAGGTGTTAATGCTATTTCCGGTGAGCGTTGCTCCCCACACCCTCACGTATTTAGCGACCGCATCTTGCGCCCAGGCGATCCAGCTTTCTTCGATATCCTGCACAGCTTTAATGGATATCGCACTTGTTATTACCGCACTTTTGCAATCGGAAGCGCCTCACCTGCACAACGTGATGCATACAAGATTTGCCGTGAATATATGGATAGAGCAATTGCGCTTGTTAAGCCAGGCGCTACTACTGCAGACATTGTCGCAGTTTGGCCTAAGGCTGAAGAATTTGGTTTTGCAAATGAAGAAGCTGCTTTCGCTCTTCAATATGGTCATGGTGTTGGACTTTCTATTTGGGAACGCCCAATCTTCAGCCGCATGATCTCATTCGATTATCCTGAAACTCTTGAAGAAGGAATGGTCTTTGCTCTTGAAACATACTGGCCTGCCAAAGATGGTTGGGGCGCTGCCCGTATCGAGGAAGAGGTCGTTGTTACCGCTACAGGATGCGAAGTTATTACTAAGTTCCCCGCTGAAGAACTCCTGGTTGCAGGTCAGCGTTACTTCACAACGGGCGGATATTTGAACACAACTCGCGACTCACAATCTCACCTAAACACATCCACGTTTAACCACATCGGAAACGGACAATAATGGATCTTGGAAATGGTTACGGTCATTTAACTTATTCAACTCTTGTACACCCAGGCGACACTTGGGCGGATATGAAAGATTCTTTGCAGCGATATGTGCCCGCGGTGAAAGCAAGATTCTGCCCAGATAAACCAATGGGCGTTTCACTGCGCCTATCAGGTTCATCGGTGGAAACTCTTCTTGCTAATCCATCAGAACGCACATGGCTCAAGGAATTTCTTATCAACGAGAATTTATATGTTTTTACTGTTAACGCATTTCCTTATGGTCCATTTAAGAACCAGATTGTTAAAGCTGAGGTTTATGAGCCGGACTGGACTACGGAGCAGCGCACAAAGTACACAATGAATATTGCAGATATTCTCGCCGAGGTAACTGGCAAGGATGTTGAGCCAACAATTCAGACTGCTCCGTTAGCATTTCGCCCGAAAGTTACGAGTGCTGCGTATGAAGATTCTTTTAACGAAAATATTTATCGCGTTATTGCCCACCTGATGAACCTTGAGGTTCGCACTGGGCGTCGCGTAAAGCTTGCTGTTGAGCCTGAGCCATTCTGCTTCCTCGAGACAATTCCGGAGACTGTTGATTGGTTTAATAATAAGATTTACACACTCGAAGCTGCCAAAGCAATCTCAAAGTTTTCGAAGCAGCCGCTCAGTGAGTGCTTTGGAGCGACTCGTCGTTATCTTGGAGTTGTTCTAGACATCTGCCATCAATCTGTTGAATTTGAAAATATTGCAGATGATATTCATGCTCTAAATAATTCCTGCATTCCGATTTTCAAACTCCAAGAAGCTGCCGCCCTGCAGGTTGGCGAAGTAACTCCCGAAATTGTTGAAGAGCTCAAAAAGTACACCGGAACTATCTACTTAAGTCAGACAACTGAACTCAAGAATGGCGTTCTCAAGCGTTTCCTCAACCTCGAAGAAGCGATTGCGGAGTACGAAAAGGATCCTTCAGGAACCCGTGAGTGGCGCACCCACTTCCACGTACCTGTCTTCCTGAAGGACCTCGGACCTTTCCAAACAACTCGAAGTGGAATTGATGCTGCTCTTAAGGAGCATGCCAAGAATCCACTTTCAAACCATCTTGAGATTGAAACCTATACCTGGGATGTATTGCCAGAGCACCTGAAGACTGGCGACATCACCGAGTATGTCATTCGCGAACTTGAATATGTTCGCGATGAATTAGGTCGTCAGATTGCGGCTAACAACTAGTTAGAAATATAGGCCTTTAGCAAATTCAGTTGATGCTGCATTTGTTCTGGCAACTTCTCTCCGATGGTTTCAAACCATGTTTCAATGAGAGGAATCTCCTCGCGCCATTCTGAAGTGATGACCCGGCTCGCCTCGGCGATATCGGCTTCACTTACTGAAATTCCGACAGTATCTAGCGCGCCAGGAGCAGGCACATAACCAATTTGAGTTGCATCGGAAGTTATATTGCCTTCAACTTGTTCGATTGCCCATTTAATTACGCGCATATTTTCACCAAATCCAGGCCACAAGAATCGACCATCAGCCCCGCGGCGAAACCAATTGACGTAGAAAATCTTAGGAAGTTTGGAAGCGTCCGTCTTTTTACCCATATTGAGCCAATGCTTTAGATAATCCCCTACGTGGTAACCAATAAACGGCAACATGGCAAAAGGATCTCGACGAACAATTCCAACCTGACCTGTTGCAGCAGCAGTTGTCTCTGAAGAAAGAGTCGCTGCCATAAAGACACCGTGTTCCCAATTTCGAGATTGAACCACAAGTGGAATAGTTGTTTTACGCCGCCCACCAAAGAAAATTGCAGAGATCGGAACACCAGCAGGATCACTCCACTCTGGCGCAATAATTGGGCACTGGCTTGCTGGAGTACAGAAGCGAGAGTTCGCATGTGAAGATAATTCACCACTTTCAGGCGTCCAATCGCGGTTTTTCCAGTCAGTTAAGTGAGCTGGAGGAATTTCGGTCATACCTTCCCACCAAACATCGCCGTCATCTGTCAGGGCAACATTTGTGAAAATAGAGTTACCTTTTTCAATTGTTCGCATTGCATTGGCATTTGTTGACCACCCTGTTCCAGGTGCAACTCCAAAGAATCCATTTTCTGGATTCATTGCATATAAACGTCCGTCGTCGCCAAAACGCATCCAAGCAATATCATCACCAAGGGTCTCAACTTTCCAACCTGGGAGCTTTGAGTCAAGCATTGCGAGATTTGTTTTTCCGCATGCAGATGGGAAAGCGGCGGCGATGAAATGAACGTTGTTCTTTGGAGTTGTGACTTTTAGAATCAACATATGTTCAGCAAGCCAGCCCTCGTCACGACCGATTACCGATGCAATTCGAAGTGAATAACACTTTTTACCGAGAAGTGCGTTTCCACCATATCCAGAACCGTAAGACCAAATCGTGCGCTCTTCCGGAAACTGTGAAATATATTTTGTGTCGTTACAAGGCCAAGAAACATCCTTCTGGCCATCATCAAGTGGGGCGCCGACTGAGTGAAGAGCTTTTACGAATTCTCCACGGGTTTCTAGAGCTGACAGAACATCAGCTCCCATGCGCGCCATAATGTGCATTGAAATAACTACATAAGCGCTATCCGTAATCTGAACCCCGAACTTTGGATCTTTAGAATTAATTGGGCCCATGCAAAATGGGATGACATACATGGTGCGATTTTTCATAGAGCCGCGATAGAGATTGCTCATGATTGTTTTCATCTCGGCCGGTGCCATCCAATTATTGGTTGGTCCAGCATCTTCTTTATCGACTGAACATATAAATGTGCGATCTTCTACGCGAGCAACATCCGATGGATTTGATGCGCACCAGAATGAATTTGGTTTCTTGGAAAGACGCACGAGTGTGCCGGCATCCACGAGTTCGGTAGTTAGTTCATCCCACTCGGCTTTCGATCCGTCACAAATCCGGATATCGCGCGCCTGGGTAAGAGCGTGGATTTCATCAATCCATTTCTTGAGTGAGGCAAGAGTTAAGCCGTCGGTCGTGGAAACGTTCACATAAACCCCTTTGTTAATGCGGTAGCCGATACTAACCTACACTTAACAAGGTGTTAAGCATTGCTTAATTCTTTAGCGGTGATATCGCTTACTTAGCCTTAGCTCCAAGGTAGAGACGTGCAACCTCAGGGTCATCGAGCAAATCCACCCCTTTGCCGGTGAGCGCGACTTTGCCTGCTTCTAGGACTGCTCCCATTGTGGAGACAG
>CAIKKN010000026.1 GCA_903827945.1 uncultured Actinomycetes bacterium
TCGAAGACCAAAATTGTTTGTTCTTTGTCGCCCTTATCAAGTCCATAAGCGAGCGCAGCCGCTGTTGGCTCGTTAACAATACGAAGAACGTTAAGTCCAGCAATTTCGCCAGCTTCCTTCGTTGCTTGACGTTGTGCGTCATTGAAATATGCAGGAACAGTAATAACTGCATCTGTCACTGTGTCACCAAGGAATGCTTCAGCATCGCGCTTGAGTTTCATCAAGATACGTGCGCTGATTTCCTGTGGTGTGTATTTCTTTCCATCAATATCTACGGTCCAAGCTTCGCCCATGTGGCGTTTTACTGAGCGGATTGTGCGATCCACGTTTGTAACGGATTGGCGCTTTGCGACTTCGCCGACAAGAACTTCACCGTTCTTGGCGAATGCCACAATTGAAGGCGTTGTACGTGCACCCTCGGCGTTGGCGATAACTGATGGTTCGCCACCCTCGAGAACGCTGACGCAACTGTTTGTAGTTCCTAAATCGATTCCGACTGCTCTAGCCATTTTTATTGCTCCTTCTTGGTTCAACCCTGGGGTTGGCTGGGTTAGGCCTGAATTCTCGCACTTGAGTCGCCTTTGGTCAAAACCTTGAGTCGAGGCGGCTCAACTATGAGTTATCTACATAACACAGCGGGCGTGGGATCTATTCCCGGCTCCCGGCTCCCAGCTCCCAGCTCCCAGCTCTCCCCTGTCTGAGGTCCCAACCTTTAACCTAATCACGTGAACCTCTCTCTCGCCCTCCTTTCTTATCTGATCACCGTTATTGCGGTGGCGCTCTTTATTGTTAAGGCGCGGGAGATTTACTCCCTTATTAAACGAGGACAAGCTGACCCGACGCGGAGTGAGAATAAAGGCCGCAGATTCGCCTGGATGACGCATGAAATTTTGACCCATACAAAGATGACGAGGTTTACTCCGTCGGGGTTTGCGCACTGGTTTGTAATGGTGGGCTTCGTTGCCCTATTTGGAAGTCTTGTTCAAGCATATGGAGAAGTAATAAGTCCCACATTTAAATTGCCTCTTATTGGTAATTGGATTGTTTACCGAGGTTTTGTAATTCTGATTGCTGGACTGACAGGTGTTGGCATCATTGTTTTGATCAAAGTTCGATTTTGGAATATGTGGTTTCGCAAAGGGCGCAAGAATCGTTTTCTTGGTTCTGTAACATGGCGCGGGCTTTATGTTGAACTCACTATTTTGGCCGTTGTTGTTTGTGTTTTCATTCTTCAGTTCTCAAAAAACGAAAATGTAATTCGTTGGACTGCAGCAATAAAGATATGTGTATCGATGGCATGGTTCATTGTCCTTGCGCTAAATCTGACTATGGGTGTTGCCTGGCACAGATTCCTTGCGCCTTTTAATATTTTCTTCCAACGCAATCCAGATAAGCGTCCGTCACTTGGCGCTGTTCCAGAAATGTTGTCGCACGGAAAGCCAATTAACTTCGAGGATCCTTCTGAAGATGACGTTTTTGGAATAGGTAAAGCAGCTGATATTTCATGGAAGGGCTTGCTTGATATGGCCAGCTGCACTGAGTGCGGTCGATGCCAATCTCAATGTCCTGCTTGGCATACAGATAAGCCGTTGTCTCCAAAGTTATTGATTATGGCGATGCGTGACCACGCACTCACCAAGGTTGTATCTGATGAACCGATGAGTTCTGTTATTTCACCTGACGTTTTGTGGTCGTGCACTTCCTGTGGCGCGTGCGTGCAAGAGTGCCCTGTCGATATCGAACACGTAGATCACATAATGAATATGCGACGCTTCCAGGTGCTTGTAGAGAGTGAATTTCCTACAGAATTAGGCGCAACCTTTCGCAATCTAGAGAAGGCTGGTAACCCCTGGGGTGCTAATCGAAATGATCGCGATGCGTGGATCGCAGAATGTGAATTCCCGGTTCGAGTCATCGAAGGACAAATTCCAGATGATGTTGAATATCTATTTTGGGTGGGTTGTGCTGGAGCGTATGAAGAGCGTGCAAAGAAGACGACGAAGGCTGTTGCTGAATTGATGCACATGGCCGGCGTCTCATTTGGAGTTCTTGGAAAACGTGAAACATGTACCGGAGATCCTGCCCGCCGAGCAGGAAATGAATTTCTCTACCAAATCCTTTCGCGTGAAAATATCGAGACTTTGAAAGAAGTCTTTGGGCCACGTGGAGTTAAGAAGGTTGTCGTTACTTGTCCTCATTGCTTCACAACAATCGGCCGCGACTATGGCCAACAAGGCTTTGACCTCCAACCTATTCACCATACGCAGTTGTTAAATGAATTGGTAAAGAACAAGAAGTTAGTTCCAGTTCCACCAACGGAGACAAAATCAATTACTTATCATGATCCTTGTTACCTTGGTCGACACAATCAGATATACCAACCTCCACGCGAGTTGTTGGAGTCAACCGGTGTGACAATTACTGAAATGCCTCGCAACCAAGAGCGCGCCTTTTGTTGTGGTGCTGGTGGTGGTCGTATGTGGCAGGAAGAGAAACTTGGTAGCAGGATTAATATGAACCGAGTTGATGAGGCAATCAGTACTGGGGCTCAAGAGATTGCTGTTGGTTGCCCATTTTGCCGAGTAATGATTGGTGACGGTGTGACAGGGCGAGCTGCGAATGTAGAAGTACTAGATGTTGCGCAAGCGTTGCTGCGGACGATTAAATAGAATCAACAAGAACGTCACTATCGCTCCACCGATAAAGCCACCGACGTGCGCATGCCAATCGATGTTGTGAAAAAGAATTGGTAGGGCGGCATTTAAAACCAGAGTTCCAATGAGGTTTTTGTAATCAATGCCCGCGCGCTTTCCAAATACCAACATTGAACCGAATAACCCAAAAATCATTCCCGATGCTCCAACCGAAGCGCCAAGGGCCGGCATTAAATAGAACGAAAGTGCCGAGCCTGCAATGAGGGATCCCACCACAATGATTGCAAAGCGCCACCTACCCATGGCTTGTTCGACAATATTTCCAAGTTGGTAAAGAGCGAGCATGTTAAAGAGGAGATGTGTCCAGCTCGCGTGGACTAGAGCAACACTTAACCATCGATAGTACTGGTGGTGTTCGGGGTAAGCCGAACCCACGAGCGCAAAATCTACTAACAAAGTGCTGTAGAAATATTTTTGAACTATAAACAAGCCAGAAATGAGAACGATAAGAAGTGTTGTAAGCGAATCCTTCTCTTTCATAATTATTCAGTAATTGAAACTGAATTAATCTTTATTGCTTGAATTGGACGATCGCCTGCGCCGGTTTTTGTTGTACCGATTGCATCAACAACCTTTTGTGAAGCCGCATCTTTAACCTCACCGAAGATTGTGTGCTTGCGGTTGAGCCAAGATGTTTCGACTGTGGTGATAAAGAATTGTGAGCCATTTGTTCCTGGGCCTGAATTAGCCATTGCAAGAAGGTATGGGCGGTCAAAATTGAGTTCTGGGTGGAACTCATCGGCGAAGCGGTAGCCAGGGCCACCAGTACCGGTTCCAAGTGGATCTCCACCTTGGATCATAAAGTTAGCAATGACGCGGTGAAAAACAGTGCCGTCATAAAGATTTGCTGTGGACTTAGTTCCAGTATTTGGATCTACCCATTCACGAGCACCGGTTGCGAGTTCAACAAAGTTTGCAACTGTCTTGGGTGCGTGATTTGGAAAAAGTTCTACGACGATATCGCCGGCTGATGTGTGAAGGGTTGCTTGTGTCATGGCAGGAATTATTCCGAGAAAAGGGCAAAAGTGCTAATTTGCGGCTTATGGCCACGGCAAATTTTCAAGCGGTACTTAAAAAGTTCCCTAAGGAGCAACAGAAAGCACTCCTTGCAACCATAAGTGCAGCGGAGGCTCTATTTCCTCGGGCGCAGCGAGCAATTGCGTGGAGTATGCCGACCCTAAAGATTGGGGATGACAATCTCTGCCATGTTATGGGATTTAAGAATCACAATAGTTTATTTCCTGCTTCAGGATCTATTGCCGAGCATATGGCGAAAGACTTAACTAAATACACCGTCTCGAAGGGAACAATCCAATTTGATGTGGATAAACCTTTTCCAAAGCCGATGTTAAAGAAAATATTGTTAACTCGTCTAGAACAAATTAATGGCTCATACCCCAAGAAGAATGGCGCTTTTGTTGAGTATTACAAAAATGGTGGGATAAAGGCTGAAGGAAAATATAAAGCTTCGAAAGTAAATGGCCTGTGGAAGTTTTATCGTATTGATGGATCACTAATGCGCACTGGTTCATTTAAAGATGGCGAACAATCAGGAACGTGGACCACTTACGCTGCTAACGGTCGTGTTGTAAAAGTTACAAAATTTTAAGTATTGCACGCTTGGATGAATGGTTGTCCTACATGCCTGTCGTGACGACGGCATCGTGCCAAGCTAAATCACCAATTATCGTTTGAATTTCATGCTTTTTCTTAAAGCTTTTTGTTCGATACATATCAAGTCGAAACGTTTCACCATTATCCTTTGAGGAACTCACTTTAACAACATTGCGTTTTCTTTCGTACTTGCACAAGGTACCGCCAACTATCCGTAATTCTTTTTTGGATTTTAGAAATTTTTTTGCAAACAACAAGTACTCGTGTTCATTTTTTTCTAGAGATGAGAACATTATTTCGTCAAACAGTTCTTCGTCAGCTCCTCGATTGAATGTCATAAATTGATTCTATCTTAAGTCCCACAACACAAGGGGACGATATAGTCAGAGTAAGAGGGGCCCAATTTAATCAATTCTCCATTAATGTTAATTGTGGCTTTCGCTTCTCCGTAAAACTTTGTGAGTTTTCCATTTACGCAGGGTATTTCTGCAGTTTTATGTTCTACAACACGACCGCTTTTCTTCTCTGAAGTCAACAGAAAAGTTTTTGATCCGTAGTCTGCAAAAAAGTCCTTCATTATATATTTTTATTGAAATTTGTGTGTTCTCTTGACGGTGATCGCAAAAAGTTCTAGCTTTTACTTTAACGGCGCTCCCTCTCCCTTTTTGAGCTGCATTTGTTGACAAGTGGGCCACGTCAACCTTCAGTGTGCAGTTGTCTTTATTTGGGATTGTAGAAGCCGAATATGTCGCTGTAATTCCCGTATTTAGGGAAATAGTCGCAACTATTACAAATGTAATTAATTTTAAGTTTTTTTTGCATGCCAAACAATCACTGATTTGTTTAATGTGGCTATTTGATTGTTCACACACCATGGAGTTTGGATGGAAAAATCAGCGTTTTGTGAAAAAGAAGTCACAAAATAAAAAACCCGCCAACCGAAGTTAGCGGGTTTTAGTGGAGACTAGGGGGGTCGAACCCCTGACCCCCTGCTTGCAAAGCAGGTGCTCTACCAACTGAGCTAAGTCCCCGTTATTAGCGGTCGTACTGTACATCTGTCTTGCTAGTGGGCCTACGTGGACTTGAACCACGGACCTCTTCCTTATCAGGGAAGCGCTCTAACCAGGCTGAGCTATAGGCCCTCATTCGCTCCAAAGCCATTTCTGACATTGGTGTGAACAAGAGGCGCAAGGCTACCCGACTTATAGGTGCAGGCGCAAAATAGCGGAATTACTCCTCTTTTACCAACGCAATTGAGACCACAGTGATGCCTTCATTGAGGTTCACAAGGCGAACTCCGAGGGTATCTCGTGTGGTTTCACGGACTTCATCAATTGGAGTTCTCATTACTGTGCCACCAGATGTAATCGCAAGGATTTCATCCTTTGGTTGAACGATCATTGCTCCGACCAAAACTCCACGTGAACCTTCATCAATTTTTGCAGCTTTTACGCCGATACCGCCGCGACCTTGTGGACGATATTCATCCAAGCTTGTTCGTTTGGCATATCCGCCATCTGTTGCAGTGAACACAAACTGATCTTTTGATTCACCATTGATTGCTGCCATGGTTAGCAACTCATCCTCGGCACGGAACTTCATTCCAATTACACCAGATGTGGAGCGCCCCATGGATCGAATGGATTCTTCACTCGCCGCAAATCGAAGTGACATTCCTTTTCTAGAAACAAGAAGGAGTTCATCTTTATCACTAACCAATGATGCTGAAACAACTTCGTCGTTTTCTTTAAGGTTGATTGCAATTAATCCCCCAGAACGCGGGCTGTCATATTCAGGCAATGGGGACTTCTTCACCATTCCACTACGAGTTGCAATGACAATGTAAGGGTGTGAGTTGTAATTGTTGATTGCAATTACTTGGGCGATAGATTCGTCAGGTTTGAATTCCAAAAGGTTTGCAACATGCTGTCCGCGCGCATCACGGCCTGCATCTGGAAGTTCATGAACTTTGGCGCGATAGACGCGTCCTTTGTTTGTAAAGAACAACAACCAGTCGTGTGTGGAGGCTGTGAAGAAATGCTCTACGAAGTCATCTTGCTTTAGGGCAGCCCCTTTCACTCCTTTTCCTCCACGGCGTTGTGCGCGATAAAGATCTGCAATGGTTCGTTTGCTGTATCCTCCACGTGTAATCGTTACCACGACTTCTTGGTTCGGAATTAAATCTTCGACAGACATATCTGTATCGCCTGCAATTATCTGTGTGCGGCGCTCATTTCCGTGTTTGTCTGAAAGTTCTTGCAATTCAACTTTGATAATTTCGCGTTGTTTAGCTTCACTTGCAAGGATTGTGTTGAGTTCTTTGATTTCAGCCATTAATTCGTTGTATTCATCGTTTATCTTTTGGCGCTCTAAGGCTGCGATACGACGCAGTTGCATATCCAAAATAGCATTTGCTTGAAGCTCATCGACATCTAATAACTTCATCAAACCAGTGCGTGCTTCTTCAGGGGTCTTTGATGCACGAATTAATGCAATAACAGCATCAAGGGCATCAAGGGCCTTTAAATAACCTTGCAAGATATGTGCACGTTGCTCGCGAGCGGCAAGGCGATATTTTGTGCGTCGCACAATAACTTCTACTTGGTGATCGATGTAGTAACGAATAAATTCATCTAAACGAAGAGTTCTTGGAACGCCATCGACCAACGCCAGCATGTTGGCACCGAAAGAGTCTTGGAGTTGGGTGTGTTTATAAAGGTTGTTGATGACAACTTTGGGGGTTGCATCATTACGCAAGACAATAACTAGGCGTTGGCCAAGACGTTCATTTCCTTCATCTCGAACATCGGCAATACCTTTTATTTTCCCGTCTTTGACAAGGTCTGCAATCTTTAGAGCAAGGTTGTCGGGGTTTACTTGGTAAGGAAGTTCTGTGACAACAAGACAAGTGCGTTTGTTGATTTCTTCAATTTCAATTACTGAACGCATGATGATCGAGCCGCGCCCTGTGCGGTAAGCAGATTCAATTCCATCGCGGCCAACAATGAGGGCTTTTGTTGGGAAGTCTGGGCCTTTTACAAAACTCATTGCTTTGGCAAGAGTCTCTTCAGATGTGGCATCAGGATTCTCTAAAGCCCAACAAACCGCTTGAACAACTTCACCGAGGTTGTGTGGGGGAATGTTGGTAGCCATTCCAACGGCGATACCAGCTGATCCGTTTACAAGAAGATTAGGGAAACGTGAAGGTAAAACGGTTGGCTCTTGAGAGCGTCCGTCGTAGTTTGGAATGAAGTTAACTGTGTCTTCATCTATATCGCGCATCATTTCCATTGCGAGTGGAGCAAGGCGGGCTTCTGTATAACGCATTGCAGCTGCAGGATCGTTTCCTGGGCTACCAAAGTTTCCATTTCCATCAATGAGTGGGTAACGAAGTGACCAGAATTGTGCGAGCCGAACTACTGCATCATAAATAGCGGTGTCGCCGTGAGGGTGGTAGTTACCCATAACGTCTCCGACGATACGAGAGGATTTGTAATAACCCTTATCTGGACGGTATCCAGCGTCATACATTGCGTAAAGAACGCGGCGGTGTACAGGTTTTAAACCATCGCGAATATCTGGAAGCGCGCGTCCAACAATGACCGACATTGCATAATCAAGATAGCTGCGGGCCATTTCAACTTGAAGGTCAACAGTTTCAATTCTGTCGTGCCCATTCGCATCGGTGGTTTGTATAGGAAGGTTTTTATCCATTAGATATCCAAGAACCTGACATCTTTAGCATTCCGTTGAATAAAGTTACGGCGTAATTCCACATCTTCACCCATGAGGACTGAGAAAAGATCATCTGCTGCCGCAGCGTCGTCTAGTGTGACTCGGATAAGAACTCGGTGTTCAGGATCCATGGTTGTATCCCAAAGTTCTTTAGCAGGCATTTCACCTAAACCTTTGAAGCGTTGAATTCCATCTTCTTTAGGAAGGCGCTTTCCTGCTTCTAGTCCAAGTTTAATAAATCCATCGCGTTCTTTATCGCTAAAAGCATATTGAACTGGCTCTTTACCGCCCCACTTGAGTTTGTATAACGGTGGTTGAGCGAAGTAAACAAATCCACCCTCAATCAAAGGGCGCATAAATCTAAATAGTAAAGTTAGTAATAACGTTCGGATGTGCTGACCATCGACATCGGCATCAGCCATCAAAATAATTTTGTGATAACGAAGTTTCGCTATATCGAAATCGTCGTGAATTCCTGTGCCGAGCGCAGTGATTAAAGATTGAACTTCATTGTTTTGAAGAACGCGGTCGATGCGTGCCTTTTCAACATTAAGAATTTTTCCTCGGATAGGCAAAACTGCTTGATTTCTGCTGTCTCTGCCGCCTTTTGTGGATCCACCAGCTGAGTCACCTTCAACAATATATAACTCGCATTTTTCAGGCTCTGTCCATTGGCAATCAGCTAATTTTCCAGGCATGCCGCGTCCTTCTAATAAACCTTTGCGGCTTCGAGATAAATCCCTTGCTTTGCGAGCAGCAACTCTTGCTGCGGCAGCATCAATTGATTTGCGAACGACTTCTTTTCCTTCGGTTGGGTTAGATTCAAACCAAGCCGTTAGGTTTTCATTCATCGCTTTTTGGGTAAATGATTTAGCTTCCGTGTTTCCAAGTTTTGTTTTTGTTTGACCTTCAAATTGAGGCTCGCCAATTTTAAGAGAGACAATTGCTGTCAAACCTTCACGAACATCATCTCCAGTTAATCGATCTTCCTTCTTGCGAATGAAGCCCCATTCTTCACCAAACTTATTTACTATCGAAGTGAGGGCTGTTCGGAAGCCTTCTTCGTGGGTTCCGCCTTCTTGTGTATTAATGGTATTTGCGAATGTATAAACAGATTCACTAAAACCATCGTTCCATTGCATAGCAATTTCAAGGGCTATTTTTTGTTTTTTGTCCTCAGCTTCAAAAGAAATGATTGACTTATGAAACTCACCTTTTGTTGTGTTGAGGTGTTTTACAAAATCTATAATTCCGCCTTCGAAATGATAACGAACAGAAATTGGGTTTCCTGTTTCATCAACATGTCCTGTTCGATTATCAGTAAGGGAGAGAATGAGACCTTTGTTAAGGAAGGCCATTTCACGGAAACGGGTTGAAAGTGTTTCGAAAGAGAAATCAGTTGTTTCAAAAATTTCACTAGACGGGTAAAAAGTAACCGTTGTACCTGTGGATGTTGTGGCCTCGCCTTTTGTCACTGGGATTTGAGGAACGCCTAAAATGTAATTTTGCGTCCAAAAAGATCCGTCTCGTTGAACTTCAACATCGAGTCTTGTTGAAAGAGCGTTAACAACAGAGATACCAACACCATGGAGGCCGCCGGAAACTGAATAGCCGCCATCTCCAAATTTTCCGCCGGCGTGGAGAACTGTCATAACAATTTCTAAAGCTGGCTTTTTTTCGACGGGGTGCATGTCGACTGGAATGCCGCGGCCGTTGTCGATAACTCGAACACCTCCGTCGGCTTGAAGAATGACGTTGATTTCTGTGGCGTAACCAGCCATAGCCTCATCGACAGAGTTGTCGACTACTTCATAAACGAGGTGGTGGAGCCCTCGCTCGCCTGTGGAGCCGATATACATGCCGGGACGCTTACGGACAGCATCAAGGCCCTCGAGGACCGTGATAGCGCTGGCGTCATAAGTCTTCTCGGCCACGTTGCTCCCTACATTTCCTAAATATGGAAAATCGCTTAAAACCAAACCTGGTGGAAAATCGCAGATTTATGTCTGTAATCCTAGTGGGTAAATCGAATCTGGAATAGCCAAAATCGGGGCTAGGAGCAGGACTACGCGAGCAAAATCGCCTTAACCGTAGGTATCTCTAGGACCTCGTTGGTTTTTGATCGTTCTCAAGCCTTTTTTCCAACTTGGGGCGTGTGGGCCGATAATCGAAAGTTCTTCAACCAGGGCGCCTGGGGCCGAGCTGGAAATCTTTTTCAAAAGGTTTGGGGCAATCAAAGTAAGTTGGGTTGCCCAAGCAGTCGAGGTTGTTTGAATTGTTAATCGGCCATCTATTAGCGTGATGGGAAGTGCATGTTGGGCAACTTCAGCGCCAACCACTTTTTCCCACTCTGTAAATAGTGTTCCTTCGGCGATACCTTGTTTCCAATCGCGATTTGTTATTAAGTCGCCTAAAACTTTATCTAAGCGTTGTGGGTCTTCTACTCGCTCGCGAACTTCTTCAGTTGCACTATTTTTTGAACGTTTTGAATTATTTCGCCAAGTTTTATAAAGCTCTCTTGCTAAATCATGCTTCATGTGAAACCAACTTGACTGCGCCGTTCTTTACAAGAAATGTTCTTCCTTTTAAATCTGGTGGGAGATCACTTTGGACGGCGACTGTAATTAAGGTTTGTTTCGCAGAATTTGCTAACGTAATTAAGTGCTCTCTTCGTTCTTCATCCAACTCTGAGAAAACATCATCAAGGATGAGAATTGGTTCTAGTCCGTCGTTTTGTAGAATTTGATAAGTGGCTAATTTTAAAGAGAGAGCTATTGACCAAGACTCTCCGTGGCTTGCATACCCTTTTACATAATGATCTCCTAACATAAGCAGAAGATCATCTCTGTGCGGTCCAACTAAAGTTAATCCACGATCTATCTCTTGGTTTTTAATTTCAGCCATTTTTTCTAGAATTTTATTTGTGTTTTCTGTTGCGTTTTCAGATGCTCCGTCGATACTGCATTTATATGTAATAACCGCAGTTTTTTCAGCATTTATCTCTTTATAAACTTCAGAAAATATAGGTTCGAACTCTGTAAGGGTTTTTAATCGAGCAGCAATAAGTTGGCCTCCAAAATCAGCCACTTGTTGATCCCAAGAAGCCAAAGATGAATAACTGCTTCTTGTTTTTAAAAGAGAATTTCGTTGTTTTAATGCACGTTCATAGTCGCTGATTACTCCAGCAAACCGAGGGCTTCTCAATATTAATAACTCGTCAATGAACCTTCGGCGCCCCGATGGGTCACCTCTTACTAAATCTAAATCTTCTGGGGAGAAGTAAACGGCTTGCACAACTCCATATAGTTCTTTCTGGCTTCGTACTGGGTTTTGATTAATGCGTGCGCGATTTGCTTTTTCGGCATTAATCTCAAGCTCTATGAGTATTTCGCGTTCTGTGTTGGCTGTTCTAGCTCGAACATAAGCGGCTTGGTTGCCAAGCCTCACTAAAGGTTGATCGTTTGATGTTCGATGAGATGCTAGAAAAGCTAGGTAGAGAATTGATTCGACGATGTTTGTTTTACCTTCACCGTTTCGCCCAAGAAAAATTGTTACACCAAGATCGAGTGGTAACTCCAACTCTTCATATGAGCGGAAGTTTTTTAGTGAGAGGTGATTGATCCACATTAAGAGCTATAACGCATCGGCATCAATAGGTATTTATAACTTTCATCCTTTGCGCCGTTTGCCTCGTGCTTTCCTGAAAGAACAGCTGGCTTACTAGCTCCAGTGAAATCAAATTGTACAAATGGTGTGTTGAGGGCTTGAAGACCGTCAGTTAAATATTGTGGGTTAAAAGCAATATTAATTGCTTCCCCAACATATTGAATATCTAACTCTTCTGTTGCTTGCGCGTCCTCACCGGTTCCGGCTTCTAATTGCAACTTATTGTTTTCGAAATTTAAACGTAGTGGCACAGTTTTATCTGTTACGAGTGCAACTCGGCGAACAGAGTCTAGAAGTGTTGCAACGTCAACAATGGCATGTGCTGATGATTCAGAAGGGAGAAGATGTTTGAATGGAGGGAATGATCCGTCAAGAGTTCTAGAGGTCATAGTTTTTAACTCAGAAACAAATCCAACAAGGCGCTCGTGAGAGGATGTTTGTGAAAGGGCGATAGTTACTTGATCTGATCCTGTTAAAGATTTTGCAGCATCAGTAAGTGTTCGTGCTCGCACAAGGGTTGTTGATTCGATATCTGCATTTTTTGCTTGCCATGATAATTCGCGAACCGCAAGGCGATATCGATCAGTCGCTGCGAGTGTGATGTGGTTTTTATTTATTTCTATATGTACACCGGTAAGAGTTGGAAGTGAATCATCTCTTCCTGCAGCAATAGCTACTTGGTTTACCGCGCTTGCAAAAACGTCGCTTGCAACTAGGCCGGCGGTTTCAGGTAACTCAGGCAGTGTTGGGTATTCAGATACTGAAAGTGTTGGGAGGGTGAATTTCGCAGATCCAGCTGTCACTAGTACTCGAGTGCCATCTAATACAAAAGTGATTGGTTTGTTTGGGAGAGAGCGGGCGATTTCTGCTAACAATCTTCCTGGAACTAAGACTTTACCTTTTGAAGATATATCAGCTTTTAAAATTGCTTTTGTAGAAGTTTCAAGATCTGACCCGGTGAGGGTTATCGAGGTATCGACGTCGATCATGATTCCAAGAAGCTCGGTCTTAATAGGTCTGGTAGATAAACTGCGGGCAACCCAATTAACGGCATCTACTAACTCTTCGCGCTCAACAACAAATTTCATTTTTTATCCGGTTCTCTCTATTAACAGGTAATTCTCTTATATATAGATATTCGTAGTAACTAAAGGCAATTCTTGTGGATAAAGCTAAAAACGCAGGTCAAAGGCTATTTACCCCATACCTAGCCCTGTGGGTAAGGTTGTGGAAAAGAACTTTAAAACCTTGAATTAGCTACCTATATTTAGTTTTCCTCTTTAAACCTTTCCGCTATCCTCAAAAATCCCCCTGTTATCCACAGTTATCCACAGGTTACCCCCACCCTGGGGGTACTTCGTTACTTAATTTTTAGTTTGTTGCTTAATCCGCGTAGTGAGCTCGTTAACCTGGTTGTAGATCGAACGACGCTCAGCCATCAACGTACGAATCTTTCGGTCAGCGTGCATAACAGTCGTATGGTCGCGGCCCCCGAAAGTCTCGCCAATTTTTGGAAGAGATAACTCCGTAAGCTCCCGGCAGAGGTACATCGCAATCTGGCGAGCGTTCACCAAAACCCGGCTCCTGTTTGTGCCACATAAGTCATCAAGACTCAAACTGAAATAGGTCGCGGTCTGGGCCATAATCGTAGAAGATGTGATTTCTGGACCAACCTCATTTGGGATCAAATCCTTCAAAACAATTTCAGCCAAACCAAGATCCACCGGCTGGCGGTTTAATGAGGCGAAAGCAGTAACTCGAATCAAGGCGCCTTCCAACTCACGAATATTTGAGCTGATCTTTGAAGCAATGTATTCCAAAACATCATCTGGAGCATTTAGCTTGTCTTGAGCCGCCTTCTTACGCAAAATCGCAATTCGGGTTTCAAGTTCTGGAGGTTGAATGTCTGTAATTAAACCCCATTCAAAACGTGAACGAAGTCTGTCTTCCAATGTAGTCAACTGTTTTGGAGGACGATCACTTGAAATAACGATTTGCTTGTTTGCGTTATACAAAGTGTTAAAAGTATGGAAGAACTCTTCCTGGGTTCGTTCTTTGTTCTCTAAAAATTGAATATCATCGACAAGTAAAATATCGAGGTCACGATAACGTTTTTGGAAAGTAGAAGCCTTGTCATCTCTAATCGAGTTAATAAAGTCATTCGTGAATTCTTCTGAAGAAACATATTTAACACGGACGTTGCCATATAACTCTTTGGCATAAGCACCAATAGCGTGTAATAAGTGGGTTTTTCCCAACCCAGACTCACCATAAATAAATAACGGGTTATAAGCCTTAGCGGGCGCTTCTGCGACAGCAACAGCTGCGGCGTGAGCGAAACGGTTTGATGCACCGATAACAAAAGTCTCAAAAATATAACGTGGGTTTAATTGGGATGGCTCGTTTGTTTTAGATTCATTTCCTCGACCCATTCCAACTCGTTGTGTCGGCTCAACTTCAATTGGGTCCACCTCAACAACCTCAGGAGTAGTGAAAGAATTTTGGCTTTCTAAACTTTCATTAACTTGAACCGCAATGGAAACATTTTGGTTTAACTTTTTTGTCAAAATTTCATTGATCGAAGTCTTAACTCGGTATTCAAGAAAATCTTTTGTGAATGCATTTGGAGCCTCAACCAAGAAAGTGGCTCCATCAATTAGTTGAAGAAGTCCCAAAGGCCGGGTGGCCGCTAAAAATGCCCGCGAACTTGGCGAATCAGCCGAGAGCTCTTCCACGACCGAGTCCCACAAAACCGCAGGGTTGAGGTCGGGCTGTGCCGGAACCCCGGCTTGACCTACATCTGAAATCGTGTCCATAAAGCTCCAATAAGTTGTCCACACAGTTATCCACAGCCTGTGGTCTAAACCTGAGATTTAGGGATTTGGCCTGTGGATAGAGGGTGAAAGTAAGCCCCAAAGCAAAATAATGCAAGCGGTTATCCACAATATCTCACTGTTTAGGTCGGTCTGACTGGTCTAGCTTTTAACGGTTCCAACGGTTCCAACGGTTCCAACGGTTCCAACGGTTCCAACGGTTCCAACGGTTCCAACGGTTCCAACGGTTCCAACGGTTCCAACGGTTCCAACGGTTCCAACGGTTCCAACGGTTCCAA
>CAIKKN010000027.1 GCA_903827945.1 uncultured Actinomycetes bacterium
AATAATGCGTCGGATCGCTGCCAGACCGTCAGCACCATCAGTCAGTGCACCAATCGGCTCAAACCTTAAATCGCCTTGGTGCAAGTGTTCATCACCTGATGCAATATACGGGGGATTAGAGACAATCAGATCAAATCGCCCCTCAGGTGGTAGGGCTTCATACCAACTGCCTTGCCACCACTGCACGCGAGCACCGAGCTGCTGGCAATTCTGTTGCGCCACGATCAGCGCCTCAATACTGACGTCGGTTGCCGTCACAACGGCCTCGGGTCGCGCCAGTGCCACACTGATGGCGACAACACCGCTGCCCGTCCCAAGATCAAGCACAGCAGGCTGAAGTGTGTTCTGAATTGCCTGGAGCGCCACTTCAACCAGCAATTCAGTTTCAGGCCTTGGGATCAATACGCCTTCGCCTACCTCTAAATCAAGATACCTAAAAGCAGCTTCCCCGATGATGTACTGTGTAGGTCTTCCTTCTAAGCGCTCATTAATAAATCCTTGAAAGTCTTCGCGAATCTGGGAAGTAAATTCAATCGCTTTGGAATGTAAATCCATTCGAGTCACATGCGCTGCATGCGCTAGAAGTAATTCTGCGTCAACAGGGTTTATTTCCTTTGTTGCCAACTTTTCTTTAGCAGCGCGCAGAAGTTCTTTCATATTTCTTCAATATTTCTTTGATTGCCTGTAAAGGTTATTCGCTCGCGAGTTTTGCAGCTTTATCTGCAGCCAATAGAGCATCAATCATGTCGTCTAACTCACCGTTCAGCACTGCATCCAAGTTATTCGCTTTGAAATTGACGCGGTGATCTGAAATACGATTTTCTGGATAGTTATACGTGCGAATGCGTTCTGAGCGATCTACGGTACGAACTTGAGACTTGCGCTCAGCCATTGCTGCCGCATCTGCTTGTTCTTGAGCGTGAGCCAAGAGGCGGGCACGCAAGATTCGCAGGGCGCTTTCCTTGTTTTGGAGTTGTGACTTTTCGTTCTGGCATGAAACAACGACACCAGTTGGAATGTGGGTAATTCGGACTGCAGAGTCAGTTGTATTCACTGATTGTCCGCCAGGTCCTGATGAGCGGAAGACGTCCACTCGAAGATCTTGTTGGCGAATCTCAATATCTACTTCATCAGCTTCTGCAAGAATCAAAACTCCGGCAGCCGATGTGTGAATTCTGCCTTGAGATTCAGTTTCTGGCACGCGTTGAACTCGGTGGACTCCACCTTCAAATTTCAATCGTGCGTAAGGTGTTTCACCTGGCTGGGCGATTCCTTTAGATTTAATTGCCATGCTCAACTCTTTATAGCCGCCCATTTCAGAGTCGGTTGTATCAATAATTTCAGCTTTCCAATTATGCTTTTCTGCGTATCGCGTATACATGCGCAGTAAGTCGCCAACAAATAGAGCTGACTCATCGCCACCTACGCCCGCTTTAATTTCAAGGATGACGTCACGGTCTTCATTTGGATCACGTGGCAGTAGAAGTTCTTCTAATTTCTCTTCTGCCGCTTGTAGTGCTTCCTCAAGAGCCGGGATTTCACTCGCGAAAGAGGCATCTTCGGCAGCCATCTCTTTACCTGCAGCTAGATCTTCTTCTGCAGACTTGAATGCTCTGTATCCACCAATGACTGGGCCGAGTGCGGCATAACGCTTACCAAGTTGGCGGGCTTTTCCTTGGTCTCCATGAATCGAAGGATCAGCAAGATCTTTTTCTAGTTGGGCGTATTCGGTGAGGAGGGCAGGGACTTGTCCAAAGCGTTCTTTATTTTCTTTAGCCATTTATTCGCACTCCTTTCCAAAATTCTTTTGCCGTTTTATTGTGGTCAAAAATAAAAGAGACCCCACGCACCGCAATGGGTGCGAAGTGGGGCCTCTTAAGAAAAACTACTTGAGAACTTGCTTGCGCTTTACTGGCGCCTTCTCTGCTTTTGGAGCTGCTGCTTGAGCTGCTGCTGTCTTTGCTTGACGAGCTTCGAATGCTGCAACACGGCCGCCGGTATCTAGGATACGTTGCTTGCCTGTGTAGAAAGGATGGCACTGGGAGCACACTTCAACGTAAATAGATCCGGAAGTCTTTGTGCTGCGAGTTGTGAATACTTCGCCGCAACCACAAGTAACGGTGGTCTCAACGTAGTCTGGGTGAATATCGTTCTTCATTTTTATCTCCATTTGGATTAGGCGATGCTGGGTCCGTTTCGGGTGAACCAGCTGTTGAATATTACAGGCGCTCGCGAGGAGCGCCTAATTCACTTTATTTTGAGTCAAATTAAGCGGGAATCAGACCCCGTTGAGGGCTGATGAACCAGGCGCCTTTTCGGCACTTGCCTCGCTACTGGTGGTGGTCTTTTGGATCTGGAGCAAGAACTCTACGTTGGACTTGGTGCCCTTCATCTTTTCAAGAAGAAGTTCAAGTGCCTGTTGTGAATCCAATGCGTGCAGAACTCGACGCAAACGCCAGACGATATTGAGCTCTTCTGTACCCATAAGGATTTCTTCCTTACGTGTACCTGAAGCATCAACATCAACGGCTGGGAAAATACGCTTATCGGCAAATTTACGATCAAGCTTAAGTTCCATATTTCCTGTGCCCTTGAACTCTTCAAAGATAACTTCATCCATCTTTGAACCAGTTTCAACAAGAGCTGTTGCAAGAATAGTGAGCGATCCACCGTTTTCGATGTTACGTGCAGCACCGAAAAACTTCTTTGGTGGATACAAGGCGGCTGAATCCACACCACCGGACAAAATACGTCCTGAAGCCGGAGCAGCGATGTTGTATGCACGACCAAGACGCGTAATGGAATCGAGAAGCACAACAACGTCATGTCCAAGCTCTACAAGACGCTTTGCGCGCTCGATAGCAAGTTCAGCGACGGTGGTGTGATCATCAGCTGGGCGATCAAAGGTTGAAGCAATAACTTCGCCCTTAACGCTGCGCTGCATATCGGTAACTTCTTCTGGACGCTCATCCACTAGAACAACCATGAGATGACACTCAGGATTGTTTGTTGTGATTGCGTTAGCAATTGCCTGAAGAACCATCGTCTTACCAGCCTTAGGAGGTGAAACGATAAGTCCGCGCTGACCCTTACCAATTGGAGCAATTAAATCGATGATGCGAGTAGTCAAAATACCTGGCTCAGTTTCAAGGCGTAGACGCTCTTGAGGGTAGAGAGGTACGAGTTTTGAGAATTCAATACGGTTTCGTGACTCTTCAGGATCTTTACCATTCACCGTATCGAGTTTTACGAGTGCGCTAAATTTTTCTTTGCGCTCGCCCTCTTTAGGTTCACGTACTTGGCCGGTAATGACATCGCCCTTACGTAGTCCAAAACGTCGAACTTGTTGGAGACCAACATAAACATCGTCAGGACTTGGAAGGTATCCACCAGTCCGGATAAATGCGTAGTTATCAAGGATGTCTAGCAATCCGCCTACTGGCAGGAGGATATCGTCCTCGCTAAGAACAACTTCGCGTTCATTTCTGTCGGGACGATCCCCGCGGTCACGGAAGCGATTGTTGCGATCATTTCCGCCACGATCATTTCTATTGCCTCGATCGTTACGGTCACTGCGGTCACGATTGCGACGATTGCTGCGATCATTACGGTTGCCGCGATCATTTCGATCACTGCCTTGAGAATCTGAATTTTGATTGTTGCCTGAATTATCTGGCTTATCTGAGTCATCACTCACGTCGGAGTCCTCATCTTCATTATCGTTTGAGGCGTTATTGTCAGCGCCCGATTTCTTAGAGTTGCGATTATTTCGCGCTTCTTGTTTTGCTAGGCGGCGCTCTTCTTTTTCGAGCTTTGCGGCTTCGCGGTTTGCTGCTTGCAGATCTGAAATAGATTGGACGAGAGCAGCTTTTGCCAACTTAGCAGCCCCATCAATCCCAAGAGCGGCGGCAGTCTTCTTAAGTTCAGGCAATGTGAGTGCACTGAGGTCGCCCGGGGCCTTTTCGGCTTTCACGGGGCTAGTTGTCTTCTTATCAACCATGTACTTTGGTTTTACCTTTGTTAGTTATTCGTTTATTTGTATTTAGTGCCTGACTCTGCACACAGAGTTTTACCCACTTTGTAAAGTGATTGTTGGCTTTTTAGACCGGCTCTAAACGGTGAAAAGTTTTAGAGGATTGTGGTCTCGCCTTCAGACAGGAGAAACCTAACACAATTTTGAGGGCTTATGCCACTCCCTGAGCGGAAATTGCCAATTTCTTAGCGGTAAATCCCGCCCCTGCAGCGTGAATGATGTCATCCGCATCCAGGTCGCTTCCTGTGTGAAGTACGAGAACGCTCGGGCCTGCGCCAGAAATTGTGGCTGCAACACCAGCTGCGCGAAGCTTTTTCAAGAGCGCTGCAGATTTTGGCATTGCCTCTGCTCTGTAGCCCTGATGTAAATGATCTTCAGTTGCAGCGAAAAGTAAATCTGGTCGATGGGAAAGTGCATGAACCAACAACGCAACGCGTGAAGTGTTTGCAACAGCATCTTTGTGAGGAATTGATTCAGGCAATAGCTTTCGAGCTTTACTTGTTGCTAGGTGATTTTCAGGAATGAATACAATTGCTTTAATGCGCTCATCTACATGAATTTTTACCGCACGGCCCACAGATTTCTCACTGGCATGCTCGTTCAAATTTTCCATCCACGCAACAGTTGCGCCACCAAAGTATGCCGCGGCGACGTTATCTGGATGTCCTTCTAATTCAGTTGCGAGAGCTATGACATCTTCATCCGTTAATAATTCATCCCCGCCCAGTACTAGGGCACGCGCAAGTGAAAGTCCGCCAATAATCGCCGATGAGGATGAACCAAGTCCACGACCATGAGGTGTTACGTTAAGAGCTCGAAGGGCAATACCCGTGGGCTTTGCTCCCATAAATTCAAAACCTTTTAGCATCGCTTTAATAACTAAGTTGTTCTTATCTTTCTTAAAGCCTGCATCATCAGATCCTTCACCAGTGACATCAACATCAAATGTTGCATCATCGAGTATTTGCGCCGCGTAGTGATCACGCATATCAAGAGCAATACAAAGTGAATCAAAGCCTGGACCAATGTTTGCGCTGGACGCTGGTACAGATACCTGCGCCATTGTTGCTCGAAAAGTGACTCGATTCATGGATGCCATTTTGCGCCCGCTACCTTATAAACCCATCGCTGCGGCAGCAGCTTTAACATCGACCGGAATTACTGTTGGGGCCGCTGCGTTATCAAGAACCCAACCGACATCCTTAAGTCCATTACCTGTAACAGTAATAACGATTGTTTTATCCTTTGGAAGTTTTCCTTCAGCCTTCTTCTTGAACAAACCTGCAATTCCGGCAGCAGAAGATGGCTCAACAAATACGCCTTCTTTTCCTGCGACTAAACGATATGCCTCTAAAATTTCATCATCGGTCACTGAATCAATGAGCCCACCTGAAACATCGCGAGCTTCGACTGCTTGTGCCCAAGAGGCTGGATTTCCGATTCGAATTGCAGTTGCAATCGTCTCTGGATTTTCTACAATCTTGTTATTCACAATTGGCGCAGCGCCTTCGGCTTGAAATCCCCACATCTGCGGAAGCTTTGTTGAGAGCTTGTCTGCGTAATACTCCTTATAGCCCTTCCAATATGCGGTGATATTTCCTGCATTTCCGACAGGGAGAATGTGCATATCTGGAGCATCGCCAAGAAGGTCTACGACTTCAAAAGCTGCTGTCTTTTGGCCCTCAATACGAAATGGATTTACAGAGTTAACTAGGGAAATTGGATAATCATTTGAAAGATCGCGAGCAAGATTCAAACAATCATCGAAGTTTCCATCAACTTGTAACAAGCGAGCACCGTGGGCAATAGCTTGAGCAAGTTTGCCCATTGCAATTTTTCCTTGCGGGACAAGGACAACAGGAAGCATTCCAGCCTTTGTTGCATAAGCAGCAGCGGATGCCGATGTGTTACCCGTAGATGCACAGATAACAGCTTTTGCACCATCTTCTGCTGCCTTGGACATTGCCATAGTCATTCCGCGATCTTTAAATGATCCAGTCGGATTAGCACCTTCAACTTTAAGCCAGATGTTATTTCCAAGCATCTCCGAAAGAACACATGCGTACACAAGAGGCGTTCCACCTTCGCGAAGGGTAATGACAGGCGTCTTCTCACTTACCGGCAGGCGATCGCGATACTCATCGATTACCCCGCGCCACTGATGTGCCATTAGGAAGGTAGCCCCTCTACTCGAATCACACTTGCAATTCGCTTTACGAATTCCAAACCGTTTAGTTCTTTGACCGTGTTGGCAAGCGACTCTTCTGTCGCAAGATGTGTAGTAACTGTCAGCTCGGCCGCATCTTCATGGCCGGTCTGACGCACAGTGGAGATTGAAACATTATTGGCTGCAAAAGTATTTGCAACACCAGCTAGAACGCCGGGACGATCCAGCACATCAAGGCGAATCAAATAACGAGTATGAGTAGTGCCGATATCTGCGATAGAAAGAGTTGCGTAATCAGTTGTTGCCGGGGCCGTGCGACCATCAATCAAATTACGGGCGATTGCCACAAGATCACCAAGTACTGCAGATGCGGTTGGAACCCCGCCGGCTCCGCGACCATAGAACATCAATTCACCAGCGGCCTCGGCTTCGACAAAAACAGCGTTAAATGCGCCGCGCACAGATGCCAGCGGATGTGTATTTGGCAATAGTGTTGGGTGAACGCGCACTGACAATTTTTCATCGTCAATATTCTCGGCAATCGCTAGAAGCTTGATGACCATACCCATATCTTTTGCGATCGCAATATCGCGTGAAGAAAGTTTTGTGATTCCTTCGCGGTATACATCTGCATCCGTCACCGTATGGTGGAAAGCCAATGTAGCCAAGATTGCAGCTTTTGCCGCCGCATCAAATCCTTCAACATCAGCTGTTGGATCCGCCTCTGCAAAACCAAGTGCTTGAGCTTCCTTCAAGGCGATATCGAAATCCGCGCCAGTTTCAAACATCTTGGTCAAAATGAAGTTTGTCGTGCCATTTACAATTCCCATTATCTTTGTGACATAGTCACCGACAAGTGATTCAGAGAGCGGGCGAATAATTGGAATTGCGCCAGCAACGGCAGCTTCATAATAAAAATCAACATCGTGCTTATCAGAAGCAGTTTCTAGTTCATCGCCGTGGCGAGCAAGGAGAGCTTTGTTCGCTGTTATGACGGCCTTGCCATTGTTGAGAGATTTCAAAAGGTATTCATGGGCAGGCTCAATGCCACCTATTAATTCGATAATCACATCAATTTCCGGATCGTTGACCACTGAAAGCGCATCTGAAGTGAAAAGGTTTTTATCGATTCCGGGACGAGGGACGTTTACGTCGCGAACAGCAATCTTCTTAATAACAAGGTTTGCACCTGAGCGTGCTTTAAAGTCGATGCGGCTCTCAGCCAGCAATCGAACTACTTCTGAGCCCACAACACCGCAGCCCAAAAGGCCGACATACAGGGTGTCTTTATCTAATTTAGGCATGGCTGAATTATCGCAAACTTATTAGATATCTAGCGCCAATAAATCGGCTTCGGTCTCACGGCGCACAATTATGCGTGCATTTCCATCAATAACTGCAATAACCGCTGGTCTTGTGAGGTGGTTGTAGTTGCTAGCCATCTGGCGGCCATAGGCACCAGTTACTGGGACAGCCAAAATATCTCCCGGCGCAATATCTTCGGGTAATTGGATCTCGCGGATGATGATGTCGCCAGATTCGCAATGCTTTCCAACAATTCGACTCGATACATTGTGCGAAGTTGAAATTCGATTTGCGAGCACGGCATGATATTTCGCATCATAAAGTGCTGGGCGCATATTGTCCGTAAAGCCGCCATCCACCGCGATGTAGCGACGGGTGTCTCCACCATCAAGCTCAATGTTCTTAGTCGTTCCAACCGTATACAAAGTTGTTGTGGTTGGTCCTGCAATCGCACGACCCGGCTCAATAGAAATATGAGGAATTCGAATTCCCACATTCCCACATTCACGAGTGACAATGCTCGCTAACTCACCAAGTACTGAATCAGCATTTACTGATTCTTCACCGGGAAGATATGCAACGCCGAAGCCACCACCAAGATCAAGTTCTGGAAGTTCATCTGAGTAATGATCGCGGAATTTTGCAAGCAGGCTAATTACTCTTTCAGCAGCAACTCCAAATCCTGCTGCATCAAATATTTGAGAACCAATATGTGAATGCAGTCCAACTAATTTAAGAGATTTTTCTGATTCGATTTCTTCAATTGCTTTCCATGCCGCACCTGAGGCAAGTGAGAATCCGAACTTCACATCTTCGTGGGCTGTTGCGATAAATTCGTGGGTGTGGGCTTCAATCCCCGGCGTAACTCGAATAAAGACTTTTTGAATCTTCTTGTGCGAAGCCGCGATACGAGCTACTCGCTCGATCTCATGAAAAGAGTCAACAACAATCGCGCCAACACCGGCGAGAACGGCCTTTTCAATCTCAGCTTCGCTCTTATTGTTGCCATGTACTTGAATGCGCTCGGCTGGGAAATTCACGGCGAGAGCGACTGCTAGCTCTCCCCCGCTTGCGACATCGATGCCGATTCCAACGCTATCAATCCAGCGGGCAATTTCTTTATTGAGAAAAGCCTTACTTGCGTAATAAACATTCCCGGCATGACTTCCAAAGTGCTTATCTAAGGCAGTCTTAAATGAAATTGCCCTGGATTTGAAATCTGCTTCGTCAACAACAAAAAGCGGTGAACCAAAATCTCTAATAAGGGTGTCGGCGCTAACGCCTGCAATTGAAAGTTCTGAATCAAAAGATGCGTTTGCGGAGAAAATCTCAGGATTAAAGGACATGTGAATTAAGTCCTTTCTTACATCTTCTCGGGTGCACTTACACCCAACAAGGTTAACGAATTAGCGATGACCTGCGCTGTTGATTTACATAAGGTCGCACGTGCTGCGTGTAAATCTGTTGGGGTCTCATCACCCATTGGCAGAACTCGGCAATCAGCGTAAAAACCGTGATAAAGCCCAGCAAGTTCTTCGGCATAACGAGCAATTCTGTGTGGTTCACGAAGTTCGGCCGCGCCAGCAACGATTCGAGGAAATTCGCCAAGCGCGCCAATAAGTTCGCGTTCACGCTCGTGCACCAATAACTCTGGATGAATGTGATCAACTCCAAAAGGAATATTCAAATCGGTCGCATTTCGCAGAACGGCGCAAATACGTGCATGGGCATATTGCACATAATAAACAGGGTTTTCATTTGTTCGAGTGCGAAGCAAATCAACATCCATCACCATTGGGGTATCAACTGGATAACGTATCAATGTATATCGGGCGGCATCGACGCCAACCTTTTCCACTAATTCTTCAAGAGTGATAATTGTTCCCGCGCGCTTTGAAAGTTTAACTTCCTCGCCATTTTCCATAATCTTTACAAGCTGCCCAATGAGAATTTCTACGTTGTAATTGGGGTCATCACCTGCGCAAGCCGCCAAGGCCTTCAACCGCCCAACATAGCCGTGATGATCAGCTCCGAGCATGTAGAAGCAAATGTCATAACCACGCTCACGCTTTGAAATGTAATAAGCAGAATCCGATGCAAAATACGCATGCGAGCCATTGCTCTTAATCATCACGCGATCTTTATCGTCACCAAAGTCTGTTGTGCGAAGCCACGTCGCACCATCTTGAATAAAGACATGTCCGTGAGCCACAAGTGTTTCTTGGGTATGTTTAAAGAAATCATTCTCGTACAGAGATTTTTCAGAGAACCAAACATCAAAGTGTGTGCCGAAGGCATCAAGAACGCCTTGCTGTTGTTTGAGTTGAAGTGCGTATCCACGATCTCGGAATGCAATCATTCCTTCTTCCTCGCCCAACTTCACCAAATCTGGTTCTACAGCGAGAATTTCTTTTGCAATATCTTGAATGTATGCACCGTGATAACCATCTTCAGGAGTTTGTTGACCTAAAGCGGCCGCACGAATTGATGCACCAAATTTATCCATTTGAACGCCGCGATCATTGATATAGAACTCCCGGCTCACGCGCGCGCCTGCCGCCGTCAAAACCCTTCCAAGTGCATCGCCGACAGCCGCCCACCGTGTGTGACCCAAATGCAAAGGTCCAGTTGGGTTAGCGCTAATAAATTCTAAATTAATTGAAACGCCAGCAAGGGTTGTGCCAACTCCAAATTGTGAAGCGCGATTTAATATCTCAGAAATGACAGCGCCTTGGCTCGCTCTTCCTACGGTGAAATTAATAAAACCTGGTCCTGCAATATCTATTGCATCTAATAAAGAGGAAATCTCTTCATCTTTCTCAAGCCCGGATTTAAGGATTTCGGCAACCACGCGTGGCGCAATTGCTGCCGGTTTGGCTAGAGCGAGCGCAATGGAGGTTGCAAAATCCCCATGATCTCGGTTCTTTGGCCGATCCAATGAGATGGTTTCGGGAATGCTCACTTCCTGGGAAAGCTGACCAGTCGAAATTGCTTGACTCAGAACACGCCGTATCCCCGCGACGATAACGTCTTGGGCCGAGGGTCCAGGTGCCTGTGTGTCCATTGACTTGAGTTTAGTGGTTCTTAAGTTCAAGTGTTATCAAACCGTTATACAGCGATAGTGGTGAAAAATCACCCCTCAGATAGGGTTACTCACGTTTACACCCCATCTAATAGGTCGCAGCAGGTTTGGCCCATCATCGTGAAAAGTCACACCGTATGCGCCTCGCTTGGCTAATTCATTAACTGTGCGAACTGGGTCAAGTGGCCCACGTGTTGCATCGCCGAAAGGATCGCGTGCTTGCCAGCCGACGGTCCATAGGCCAAATGTGAACTTATCTGCAGGTGTTGGCTTGTTTGAAGCGCTCGCCATCTTTAACTCTTTTCTCGCCTCCTCAAGAGGCGGTTTTGGATATTGGCTAACTTACCCTTAGCCTTGCCCTTGCGCCAGTAAGATTTTTATTGGGCACGCTCGCGGGAGTGGTGAAATGGCAGACACGCAGGTCTTAGGAACCTGTGCTTTACGGCGTGTGGGTTCAAGTCCCACCTTCCGCACCAGCAATAAGTTGGGTTCGTTCTAATTACTTTAAGACCTGAAACAGGTTAAATAAAGCCCGCGGCCGCAGGAAAATCTGGCCCGCTCTCCTTAATTCTTTTTTCCTCTTTTGCGTCAGCTAATCTAAATCCAACGCTTCTAACCACACTGATAACTTCAGGGCCGCCGTGCTCACGAATCTTCTTACGTAGGCGAGATGCATGAGTATCCACGAGCTCATTCGTCCCAAGACCCTGCATGACTCCGATTGCTTCAAGAATCTGATTGCGAGTGTAGATTCGCTGTGGATTCTCCATCAGGAGTTGTAAGAATTGATATTCGGTATTTGTTAAATGCAATTCTGCTTCATTAACCATAAATAGATGCTGGCTCAAATCCATCTTCAAAGCGCCCCACGTGAGGATATTTGCTCGAGGTGCTCGCTGGCTTTGTCCACGCTTGATTTGCTGGTTGATACGCGAAGTGAGGATCTTGCTTTCTATTGGCTTGCTGACGTAATCATCAGCTCCTGCAGCCATCACCATCTCTTCGTTAATTACTTCCTCACGGCTGGTCAACATGAGAATTGGAACCGTCGAACTCGCGCGAATCCAGCGACAGAGTTCTAGTCCGCGAAGTGGCAGAGAGGCGATATGAATAATTACAAGACTAAAATCTCGTTGTTCTAATATTTCTTTTGCCTCAGTTGCTGAGGCGGTGTCATAAACGACAAAACCCATAACTTCAAGGTGTAGCCGAACTTCAAGGCGATCGATTGGATTGTCTTCAACGAGAAGCACATTATTTGGTGCTTCATCTAATTCAAAATGATTAATTTCATCCATTCTGGGCCCCAGTTCCTAAAGCATTTCTCAATTGCGCTGAATTTCGAAAATTGGCCGGATGGAACATCCCATGGGGTTTATCTCTTACTGATGACCATAACACGCAATACTTACGAATATCCCCCCTCGTTGGCGTCTGCCCCTCTTGTCCTCCGCTACTCCCTCTCGTATTTGCACTGATAAAAGAAATACCTCCAAAAACCTCAACCCGTTGGAAGAAGATGTGATTTAGCCCATTATTAGGGTGTTCTTAACCAATTTGGCCCAAATAGGGAATGAACTCAGGGCAGAATTCGTTCTCACAAGGAAGACTGGCGCTCTTTCTTTCCTCACATACCGTCTAAGAGTGCACCGCCGCTATTCTCAAACTTTCATTGGAGTTATTTTGTCTAAAACATCTAAAGCAGCTAATTCAGAAATTAACGAAGGCCTTGATCCAAACCGCTGGCGCACGCTTTTCGTCGTCGCGATCTCCCAGCTCATGGTTGTCTTGGATTCCTCGATTGTGAACATAGCAATTCCTCACGCAAAACATGATCTACATATTTCAAATGCAGATCAGCAGTGGGTCGTAACTGCGTACACATTGGCTTTTGGATCTCTCCTTTTGCTTGGCGGTCGTATTGGTGATTTCGTAGGCAGAAAAAGAGTTCTGATCATCGGACTTCTTGGTTTTGCTGGCGCATCAGCCCTTGGCGGAATCGCTTCAACTCAAGCACTTCTCTTTGCTGCTCGAGGATTACAAGGCGTATTTGGTGCTTTGCTTGCACCGGCAGCCCTCGCAATTATCTCTGTGACATTTACCGTTCCAAAAGAGCGCGCAAGAGCATTCGGCGTAATGGGTGCTATTTCTGGTGGAGGCGCTGCAATCGGCCTCATCCTTGGTGGAACTCTTACCGAGTACTTCTCATGGCGTTGGTGCTTAACAGTGAACGTTCCAATCGCGATAATCGCTGCGGCACTTGCTCTTAAATATGTACACGAGTCAAAGGCTTCTGGCGATCGTAGTTATGACATCCCTGGAGTCATCACGGCATCAGCAGGTCTCTTCGCACTTGTCTACGGATTTAATCACGCCGCCACAAGCGGTTGGGGTAATTCAACAACACTTGCACTATTTATTATTGCTGCAATCCTGCTCGTGGCATTTGTTATTATCGAAAAGATGGTTCCATATCCACTGCTTCCTCTTCGCATCGTTACCGAACGAAATCGTGGCGGTTCATACTTAGGTTCACTCGTTGTTGGAGCAGGACTCTTCTCAATGTTCCTCTTCCTTGGCTTGTACCTCCAAACAATTCTTGGTTACTCACCTTTGAAGTCAGGATTCGCATTCTTGCCATTTACTGGCGGAATCATTGTCTTCGCTGGAATTGCATCGCAGTTGCTTCCTAAAATTGGACCAAAGCCATTAATGATTCCTGGTCTGGTCGCTGCCGGAATCGGCTTGTTAATGCTCACGCGTATTACACCTGATACTTCATATGTAACTCACGTTCTTCCATCACTGATCATTATGTCTAGCGGTATGGCATTGGTCTTTATCCCACTCACAACCACGTCATTACACGCTGTTGGTAATCATGACTCTGGTGTTGCATCAGCAATGATCAACACAAGTCAGCAAATTGGTGGATCTTTGGGAACAGCACTTCTCAATACAATCGCTGCGACAGCAAGCACTACGTACATTGCCTCACACCAAGCACTTGGCAAGATGGCTACACCAAATGGAATCGTCCATGGATTTACTGAAGCTTTCAAAGTCGGAGCAGCCCTCCTCTTTGCCGGCGCAGTAATCCTCTTCTTCTTTATCAATATCGGTAAAGATGCCGTTGTTGAGACAGAAGGCGTTGTAGTCCACTAATTTCTTTGATCAAAAAGATTTAGAAACTCGAACTATCGAGAATAGGAAACGAACTTTCCAATTTCTTGAAATCCAACCTTTTTATACGCGCTAATCGCAGGCGTATTTGAGGAGAGCACCACAAGATTTATCCGCTCGATTCCTCGGTCGTAAGAAAGGCCGAGGAGTCCAGCACACACTTTCTGTGAATAACCTCGCCCGCGCATTTTTTCGTGAGTCGCTACGGAAGAGAGCATGTACTCCCCTGACTCCCACTCCGTGATCGCAGCGATGGCAGCAATTTCTTCATCTTCATTTCGCACACAACCCCAGAATTGAATCTCTGGATTACCCGGGCGCGCTGAGGAATCTGGCGCATGTGTTGATAAGAATTCTTCGATGAATGTGTCATCTTCGAGCAGTTCGATGGAGTAACTCTGCTCTTTAATCAATATCGCGTGTGTCTCCCACAGGTGGCGCGGGGTGAAAGTTGGACTTAAAACGTCAATCACCGCTTTGTTTAAATCTTGTGGAAGAGCGAATTCATTCCACTCGGGCAATATCACTGGATTTGAGCCGATTCCCAAGCCAAAGAAACCCTCTTTTGTTTTGCGTGTGAAAGAAAGTGAGTTGTCATCCCGGACGGCGCTTACAAACGCTATTTCGGGAATCCAAACGCGAGGCACATTGAGTGGCCCACAAAGTTCGAGAGTCCACGCCATGGCTTCTGAGTAGTCAGAAGTGGAGACCATGGGTGGACTCTATCGAAGCTGTGTTATTACAACTTACGTGCGTACCATTTTTTCCAAATCAAGCGATGAATTGGAATTTTGTAAGGCAACTTCCGAATGAACGGGAAGATTGGGAAGAGTGCCAAACAGAGGGTGAGCAGCCCCATGAGGGTCATCACCAATGTATCTGCATTTCCAGATGACTTGAATGGCTCGACCTGATACCAGAGCGAGAAGAGCCACAACCAAGATTGTCCTGGCCATGATCCAGTTTCATTCATGACACCCCATTGATCGCCACCCAGATGTTGCGCAGCTGCCAACTCACCAAAGTATCCCTCGCTGTCAGCCAAGAAGAGAAGTGGTTTTGTGAAGTCAGTTGGAAGTGGTGTATCACTTGTAGTCAGTGCGCCATCAAGAGCGCCTGTCTTGGCCATCACTAATAGAGCGGAGACCATTTCAGGTACAGGGCCAAATGCATTTGCAGTATCTGCGACAGAGACCGCGTCTGTGGCTTTTCCTAAAGCATCAACATAAGCAGTTGCCCACTTACCTTGTTGATCGGATGAAGCCTCTTTCCACGCAGTAACTGCATCATTTGCGGCAGGGTCGTTAAGAATTGCCAGAGGCTCAGTAACGAAAGATGTCGCTGGATCTACTGGAATTCGAACCCCAGCCCAATCCTGCAATTTCAATGGTCCAAGTGTTGGGCCCTTTGCAGCATTGTTATATGGAGCGCCGTATCCAGCCGATGTTGTGGTTCCAGCTAATTCGCCAGTTGCTGTTTGAACAAAGTCCGGTGCATTTGTAAGTGCCCAGGATTTAAGTGTTACTGCCTTTTCATCGGGTGAACTAAAGAATAAAGAAAGTCCGGCTGCAAGCAGCGCGACTACGACAACGGCAATTACGCCTTCTTTAATGATGTCATAAGAACGAACTGGTCCGCTCCACTTTTTTGAAGGATCAACTTTCATAACCATTAGAAAGCACCTCCTTCAATTGTTGCATCATTATCTATTGGTGGAACGACGCCCTTGCGTCGCACCAAGAGAATGTGCCAAACAACAATAATTCCAACAGCAAGTGGCAAAAGTGCAACGTGCAGCAAAATTGCCTGGCCAGTGTTAAGAGTATTGAAGAATGCGCCTATTCCCATTGCATTGAATCCATCTTTTGCTTCGGTGGCAATCCACTGAGAATCAAAGTTTGTTTGGATGAGATACCCGGTAAGGGCAGTGACGATTGAGGCCATAAATGCAATGACGCCAGTAACCCAAGTTGCTGTGCGCTTTCCGCGCCAGGCGGCCATCCAGAATTTGCCCCAGAGGTGGACAACCATGAAGACGAAGAAGAGCTCAACGCTCCACAGATGCATCGAATTCCAGAAGTGTCCAACACTTGAAACGTGCCACCACGCTGGACCCTCAAGAGTGAGAACAAGACCTGTTGCAATCAACATCACGAGGGAAGCAATTGTCAGTACACCGAATACATAAATCCACGATGCCACATATGCTGGTTGATTATCAGGAAGAAGATCTTCTGGTTGCATGCTTTCCAATGTGGACTTGCGAAGTCTGGCAGTCCAGTTCTTAGAAGAGCTCATCTCTAGTCATCCTTTCCATGTGGAAACGGAAGAAAAATCGCCATCGCAAAAATCACAAACATCGAAACGATGATGACGAGGTTTCCAACCGATACTTGAAAGGGCCCGATGCCCAAGTAGTGGGCTGGGTGGTTAAGGTTGATAAGTGCCATATTTAGTGCCGAATGCATACGGCTCTCCATTTCAGTTATGAGCAAGGTACTCCGATAAGCGTGAATTGAACCCAGACGAAGGGTTAATAAAGAGGTATTGCTGAAGACTGGAGTGGTGGCGCTCCTAACATTCCCCTTAGACTCTGACATCCGTTGATTCGAGCAAGTGAGGCAATAATGGCTGAGAAGAAATTCCTTTCATGGGTTGGATTTAAAGAGGAGACACCAGTGGCGAAAACTGACGTATCAAGTCTGGATTCATCCACCACCGGATCAGTAGTTGCTCAGGGTTCCCAAAGTAACATCGCACGCATTCGCGAACTTGAAAATCAACTTGCTGAACTTCGCTCACGCAGAGACATCACTAGTCTCACAAAAGAAGAATTTGAAATCCTGGCTTCTGAAACTGCCATGTCACTTATTAAAACTGCGCAATCTCGTGAAGCTAGAGCCGTTGCAACTGCTCAAAAAGCTCTCAGTGACAGCAGTCGCTCTGTAAAGGAACTTCTGGAAAGTTCAGAACAGAAGGCGAAAGCGGCGCTTGCCCAAGCAGAGTCACGCGGCCGTAAATATATCGAGGCAGCGCAGGCTGATGCTGAAGTAAAGCTTGCCGAAGCTCTTAAGGAAGCAGACCACATTATTGCAACGAAGAAACGTGAAGCTTCAGCCCTTGTTGCTTCTGCCAAACAAGAGGCAGAGGAACTAATCTCGGGGGCTTCAAATGACGTGGCCGATTATCGTGGTTGGCTATCAACGGCCATTGCAGAGGCTGAACGACTTCACCGAATTCAGGTGCAGTCACTCAGCGCTGCCGAGCAAGCAATTACACAAACTCGTGGTCGTCTTGCAACTGCATTTGAAAAGCTTGCATCTCTCCAAGTTGATATCAACGACAACCTATCTTCAGATAACTTGCCGAAGTCGAAAAGCTATACTCGAAATGGCGCAGAGGTAAACACAAACGTTGACACGATTCCCGTTTATGTGAAGAAGAGTGCGGCAAAGAAAGCAGTAGCAAAGAAAACTGTTGCAAAACAGGCCCCGAAGAAAACTGCTAAAAAGGCTGCCAAGAAAGTTGCCAAGAAGGTCGCAAAGAAGTCTTCTGCAAAACGTAAGTAATGTTCGCAACAAAGAAATCTAAAGCCGCTAGATACATCGCCCCCATCGATGGCCTACGGGCTATCGCTGTTGTCGCAGTACTTCTGTATCACGCCGGGGTTAATTGGATTCCAGGCGGTTTCCTTGGAGTAGACCTCTTTTTTGTCATATCTGGTTATGTAATTACTCGCCTCCTGCTCGACTCTATTGAAGAATCAAGTGCTCTAGATCTCCGCGCTTTCTATGCGGCAAGGCTTCGCAGGCTATTTCCAAGTCTTCTACTCATGATGGCTTCCACGACAATCATCGTCGCAATCTGGGCTCCAGACGCTGCAAAGAGATTTTTTCAAGATATTCCCTATGTCCTGACTGGAAGTAATAACTGGCACCTAGTCGCAAATCATCAAGATTATTTTGCAGCAATTGGTCGCCCCCCATTGTTGCAGCACACGTGGTCTCTGGCAGTTGAATTACAGTTCTATTTGATATGGCCAATTATTCTTCTTGGAATCCTAAAATACTTTGGCAAGAAAAACATTGCACGAGGCGCACTTTCAATCGCAACCATTTCAGGTTTTGCTCTATTTATCTTTTCGCTAAATGTTGACTCAGCATCTTCTAGCCGTATTAGTCATATCTATTTTGGTAGTGATACACACAGCCTTGGCCTCTTCCTTGGCGCAGCTCTAGCCGTTAGCTGGGTTCCACAAAATCTCTCAAAGAATATTTCACAACGAGCCCAAGATTTTGTTGACTTCATCGGAGTAATTGGATTATTGGGGTTGCTATCTACTTTTCTATTTATCGATGAAAGCAACGCCACTCTCTATCGCATTGCATTTCCATTGGCCGCGATTTTTGGCTGCTTTACTCTAACTTCCCTTGTACATCCCTCTTCTCGTTTTGCCCCGCTCATTAGTAAGAAACCACTTCTTTGGATTGGCCAACGTTCATACGGAATCTATCTTTGGCACTGGGTTATCTTTCAAATCATGCGCCCAGGAATTGATCTTGCAGGTGATGTTTGGGCAATCAACGCAGTGCGAATCCTTATCGTTCTTGGTTTGGCAGATATCTCATTGCGATATGTTGAAATTCCTATTCGCCGAGGTGAGTTAGCACTTTGGTGGCGAGGCCTTAAATATCGCACCCCGGATGTACGCAAACGAGGACGCTTTATGGTCTGGTTCACCGCTGGACTGACCGTTGTTGTGCTTGCTTCATCATCCACTGTTGCGATTTATCGTCACAACCACGCTAAGCAAGAAGTTGTGCAGACAGATGCAAATAACGCTGCCGAGATTCCTATTATTCAGGAGAAGAAGGATGGAATTTGGCTTACCGGAGATTCCGTCATTCTGGGTATTCGCGCCAAGTTAGCCTCTCATTACACGTTGGCGCTAGTAAACGCCCGAGTTGGAAGACAAATTCAAGAACTTACTGATGTTGTGATTCAAGATCTTCCACATGTAGCTGGAGATACCATCGTGCTTGATTTAGGAAATAATAACCGCCTTACAAGGGGTTCGGTTGAAAATCTCTTCGCTCTTCTGAAGAACCAACCACATATTGTTGTAGTTAATACGGCGGTTCCACGCGGATGGAAAGATGAAAACAATCAGATTATTGCTTCAGTAGCCGCGGAATACTCACAAGTGCAAATCGTGGATTGGGCTTCGATCTCTGCCAATCATCCCGAATTCTTTGGACCCGATGGGGTTCATCTCAATGACGCTGGAAGCAGTGTGTATGTTGCCGCAATTATGGATTACTTAAAATAGAGAAGTGCAATAAAAAAGCCCTACCAATTTCTTGGTAGGGCTTTTATTAATTAACTAATTAGGAATACTGTCCTGGAAGTCCAAAGACAAGTCCGCCAACAACACTTCCATCTCCATAAACTGCGGAAACTCGGAATGATGACCAACCTGTGGTGTCACCCTTTGTAATATCCAGTGAAAGTTGTGATGCAGGAACAGTTGAAATCAATTTCCAATCTCCACCGTTTGAGCGAATCTCAACATTAAAGTTTGTGATTCCAGTCGCTCCATCTGCAGCCTTCCAGAAAATTGTTGCACCTGTTGCTGTGTAGTGAGCAACGATGCCGACTGGTGCTGGCATGTCAGCCGATGGCGCAGCAGACATTGTTGCTGCTGGAGTTGAAGCATCTGGTGTAGCTGCTGCTGATTCAGATGGTGCTGCTGATTCAGAAGGAGCCGATGAGGCTGCTGGCGATGCCGTATCACTCGAAGTCGATGTGTGGTTACGTGAAACAACCGCAACAGCAAGCAAGACAATTCCGACGAACACTGCAAGCACTACGCGGCTTGAAGACTTCTGTTGAGCAGGCTTTGCGGCTGATGCCGCTGCAGGTGCTGGTGTTGTAGATATTGACTTTGTCGATGTAGCAGATCCTTTAGAAGGAACTGCAGGAATAACAATACGGTCAGCAACGGGAGCTGAAGCAAGAACTTTCTTCGCAACTTTTTTAGATGCTGATTTCTTAGCTGCTGACTTCTTAGCTACCTTCTTGACTGCCTTTTTAGCAACTGCCTTTTTAGCCGCTTTCTTTACAACTTTTTTAGCGGGAGCCTTCTTGGCAACCTTCTTAACTGGCTTTTTTGCTACAGCTTTTTTAGCTACAGCCTTCTTCGCGGTGGTCTTCTTTGCTACAGACTTTTTTGCAACTTTTTTCTTTGCAACAGTCTTCTTAGCAGCAGACTTCTTTGCGGTCTTCTTAACGGCCACAGATGTGCTCCTTGATGTTAATAGTGAGGTTAATTCCAATGAGATAAGCCTACCTCACTCACAGATTTGAGCAGGAAAATGGCCTAAAGCGTGGCTGACAAAATGGGCAAAATCTTTCGCATGGCTTGCCCGCGATGGCTGATTTGGTCCTTCGCCTCTGCGCTTAATTCAGCCGATGTTTGCGTGAACCCATCGGGCACAAAGATTGGGTCATAGCCAAAACCATGCTCGCCCCGAGGAACATCAATGATTTTCCCTGGCATTTCACCCGATTCAAATACAACCTCGCCGCCTCGCGCATGTCCTTCTGGAAACGCTAATGCAACAACGCAACGAAATTGCGCCGATCGATCTACCGCGCCATTTAGCTCTAGGTCGCGTATCTGTTGCAATACCTTGACGATGTTTGCTTCATCATCGCCGTGAACTCCCGACCAACGTGCTGAGTAGACACCAGGATCGCCATTGAGAGCATCAATGAAAATTCCACTGTCATCGGCCAGGCAAGGCTTGCCGGTAGCTTGGGTTATTTGAACTGCTTTAAGGCGAGAATTCTCTTGGAGTGTGGTTCCTGTTTCATCGACATCCGGTAGTTGTGGAAAATCTAGAAGACTAAGAACCTCAACAGAAATGCTACTTTGATCCATCATTCTCTTGAACTCGCGAATCTTTCCCACATTTCGCGAAGCAAGTATCAATTGGCGCATATTATTTATTAATCCGTGCGGCCCCGATTAGAGGAGCGCAGCTCTTTGAAGAGCGGCCAATTCCGCGCATCCAGCAGTTCCAAGGTCAAGGAGTTGATTGAGTAGTGCTCGATCAAATGGAACACCTTCGGCAGTACCTTGCACTTCAACAAAGTTACCATCGCCTGTACAAACAATATTCATATCTGTATCTGCCGTGACATCTTCTTCATAACAAAGATCAAGCATGGGAACTCCACCGATGATTCCTACTGAGACTGCGGCAACCGACTGACGAAGTGGCTGGCGATCTGCCAATACATGTCCCTTGGACTTAGCCCATGTAATTGCATCAGCGAGGGCTACGTACGCACCGGTTATAGCAGCGGTGCGAGTTCCACCATCTGCTTGCAGTACATCGCAGTCAACAACAATCGTATTTTCCCCTAGCGCATGCGTATCAACAACCGCGCGAAGTGAACGACCTACTAATCGAGAAATCTCTTGCGTACGACCACCAAGTTTTCCTTTTACACTTTCACGGTCAGAACGCGTGTGAGTAGCGCGAGGCAACATCGCATATTCAGATGTAACCCAACCTTTACCCGTACCTGCAATCCAACGAGGAACTCCCGGAGTAAATGAAGCAACACACAAAACGCGCGTATTCCCAAACTCAACTAGGACCGATCCCTCAGCGTTATTCAACCAATTGCGGGTGAATTTGATTGGGCGAAGTTGATTTGCCTGCCGTCCATCAATACGTGCGCTCATCTTTTCTCTCTCTCGACTCAAGTAATCTATTTAAACAAAATATCTTCTGGAACTAAATTGAATTTTCAACCTTCAATACTTCTGGTCCAAGAAATCTACGGGCAAGGGTTGCAAATGAAGTGCTATCCCCCGTAGATACAAATTTATATGTGGGCGCCCCATCAGAAGTTGAGCGCAAAAGATCGTGTTCGACCAAGGTCCGATACAAATCCTTCGCTGTTTCATCCGCGCTGGAAACAAGAGTTACATCATTTCCCATAACATATGAAATAACGCCGGTCAGAAGCGGATAGTGAGTACATCCCAGGACCAATGTATCAATGCCATCTTTGACTAGAGGAGTTAGGTAATCTTTTGCAATTTTTGTAATTGCCTCTCCAGATGTTTCACCGCGCTCGACGAATTCAACAAATTGAGGACACGCAATCGAAGAGATCTCAAGTTGTGGCGCTGCTGCGAAGGCATCCAGGTAAGCACCCGAATCGATTGTTGCTTGAGTACCAATAACCCCAACTTTTCCGGTTCGAGTAGCAGATACTGCTCGTCTTGCTGCTGGCTGAATAACTTCAATGAGAGGGACATCGTAACGCTCCCGCGCATCGCGCAAAGTTGCCGCACTTGCGCTATTACACGCAATAACAATCGCCTTTACGCCGGCTGCTACAAGTTGATCCATAATTTCTAGAGCGAAAGAGCGAACTTCTGCAAGTGGGCGTGGACCGTATGGGCCTCTGGCTGTATCACCAACGTAGAGAATTGATTCGTTGGGGAGTTGATCAATAATCGCACGAGCAACAGTTAATCCACCGACTCCGGAATCAAAGATTCCAATCGGGGCGTTAGAGCTCATGCTCGAATCTTACTGGGTCAATAACTCTAGAAGGCTCTCCTGTAACCAGCCGAGCCAGAAATAGACTGCATAGATACCTTTTTGAGGATCCTCATCAGGCATGTTCTCGAATATTTCAAAACTTTCTCCATGAATTTCCAAACGGACCGAGAGCGCAATTCGCAAGTCATTGATGGCCTTAAGCCACATCTCCCCATTTAAATCAGGAATGACACCTGCTTCTTCTTTATCAACTAGGACCGTTAATTCTTCTCGAATAACGCGAAGTGAATCCTGCTTATTTCTACGCAGCCCAGGTTCTGTATATCGGCGAAAATCATCTGCTGCTTCCGGGTCTGCATACGCATTTGGCAGTAATCGCTTCAAGACTGGATCTTCTGGAGCAACAACTTCTTGCTGCATTGCCATCAATTGTGCAAAAGGATCGTTCTGATCGTAATGATGTTGAAAATCTCCTTCGCCTAATAATTCCAGGAGTTGCTCAACGAGGTTGATCAGAACATGAGCCTCATCAATTGAGAGTGAGAGTGAAAAATTCTCTCCATGTCGTGAAAATTGAGACATTAAATTTTGTCGTCTCGTTGAAGAGTCGCCCAGAGACCGTGCTCGTGAAGTGCCTGAACATAATGTTCCATCTCTTCTCGAGATCCAGTTGCAACAACGGCTCGACCTTCAATATGTACCTGCATCATCTTGTCATGTGCTTTTTCTTTCGTGAATCCAAATATCTTAATCAAAACAAAAGTTACATACGACATGAGATTTACCGGATCATCCCAGACGATACAAACCCAGGGGCGGTCAAGAAGTTGTTCGATAGTTACATCGATATCTGTAAGTGTGTCGCTCACTGAGACACTACCTCCCTTCAAAATCAAGAATTCGAGAATTACTCATCAAAATTATCGAACTACAACAGCAAGAATAGCGCTGGAGGATGCTAGGAATTTACTATCAGCGGGTGCGCTTAACGAAAAGCGATAGATTCCGGGCACACTTTCTTTGACAGTCGCCACAAAGTTTCCACTCGTATCTACTGTTACATCCTGCGAACTCTTAGCTCCGTCAAAAAGAGTCAGCTTAAAACTCTGCCCTTGCGAGGCGCTCGGAATCGGTGTGATGCTTCCAGCGAGTTGGAATGCAACTCCTCGCCTCACTGATGTTGGGCCTTTCAACCACGTCAATCTTCGAGCCGCTTGCAGTAACAGCTCTGTGGTTCGTCCTTCAGCTCTCTCCCATGTTCCATCTGAAATCATCCGGGCTTGAGTATTTTCACCAAGAATCATTGGGGCTGCAAGAATTCCTGAAACATTTGTAACACCTGTAAAAATTGGCGTCCAATCAGTAGATGCAGTCTTCACTTCTATGCGAACGGGCAGACCTGCAAGTGGCCGCTTATCTGGAAGAGTAAATGTCCCGCTGATATTTGCCAGACCTCCATAAACAGTTGAACTGGCGTCGGAAGTTAAATTAGCAACCACAACATCGGGAGCTATCGATTTTGCAACGGTTCGAATTGCCTCCGTTGCAGCTGGATCTTCCATGCCAAGTGTCCATTGACTGACCCCACCAATTCGATACTTTGCAACAAGATTTGCACGTAGGGCAAATCCCTGCGCATCTTGATACCAAACAACGCGAGTAGCGGTGCATTGGGTAAGTTGGCCATCAGCCGTCGTCCCGTTGTAAACCTTCTGATATGTAAAGGATGTTTCGCCATATTTTGCTTGATATTGAGGAGTTGCTAAATAAGTTGCTGCAAGCGCCGGTGCATCTCTCATCACTACTGTTGCGGCGGCGGCAGTTGTCTTAACTGTTCCGAGATAGTTAATTGGCAGCGAAGGACATACTCCCTGCACCGACGTTACCCAATCGCGTCCATATCCTGGAAGACCAACATAAATTTTGGAGGCAGGAACAACAGAAATTGCGTATTGAACCGTTTGTTCGACCCACGTGATTGGTCCAATTGGCCCAGGTGTTGATGTGGAATAGTCATACGTCATGATGCGAAGGCGATCAATCACAGAGCCTAAATCCGCCCACGAATAAACCCAATATCCCTTCTTGCCAGTTGTTGGATCAAAGAGTGGTGGCGTGGTGAGTGAAAGTAATTTTCCTTGCGCGTGCAAAGAAGTGGCGAGCGCTTTCATAAATGCTATGAATCGAACTTGCGTCGTTGCCCACGAAGTACTTCCATCGACATATGCAAAGTTCTCAAAATCTAAATCAATTCCATCAAAATTATTTGTTGTTACGAAATCTGTAATTGTCTTGACGAGTAAGTCACGCTTTGGTGCATCAACCATTAAGTTCGAAAGAACCATCTTCTGCGTTGATCCAGTTTTCGGATCTTTCGATGCGGTGGAGTCGGTAATTGTCGGAATAATTTGATATCCAGCAAGACGTAACTTGTTAAGAGTATCTCCGATGGCGTTGCTCGGATTTGCCGGTGTGTAGAGGTCAGAAATCTTGGTCGCGCTATCAAGGGCATACCAAAATGGCATTACCTCTTTTATTAGGTCTGCATTAGCGAGCGCACTATCTAATCCACCATTTTGCTTTCCGGCTGATGGATATGTCCGATAATAAGGAATCCATCCGGTCAAAATTTTCCGCGGCGGATTATCGGCCAAAGCTTGGGGAGTCTGTATAACTGCGCTTGTGAGCGATGCCATCAAAATGAGGGAAAGCGCAATAAGACGGGTGGGCCTCATTGATCCTTTTTCTTGAGCCCGGCGTGAATCTCCTTGCACGTTGGGCAGATGGGAAATTTCTCTGGATCGCGATTGGGAATCCATTTCTTCCCACAAAGCGCCTTCACGGCCTTGCCTGTGAGCGCAGATTCCAGAATCTTCTCTTTTAAAACATAGTGCGAGAAGCGTTCGTGGTCGCCATCTTCTTGCGTGAGCTCTTCCTCGCGCTCAAGAACGTCTGTGCGAATACGTGAAAGGAATCCCATGCATACAATCTTATCTGTCCAATAGATTAAACTGCCGTAATGAAGGACTTGCTCCGTACCGCAGACTTGAGTCGCGCAGATGTCGACCTACTTCTGGACACTGCTGCCGATTTTGCCAAGAGCCCGTTTGGCTCAACACAGACACTGGCCAATCGCACAGTTGCCATTTACATGACCAAGCCCTCGACTCGTACACGCCTTGCCTCTGAAACAGCTGTGGCTCATTTGGGTGGAACTCCAATGTTCTTGCGCGGTGATGATTTGCAAATCGGTCGCGGTGAAACAATTGCAGATACAGCCAGAATAATTAGCGGATTTGCATCTGCTCTCATCGTTCGCACCTTTAAACAATCCGATGTAGATGAACTTGGCCAATGGGCAAGCATCCCAGTTCTCAACGCACTCACAGATGATGATCACCCAACTCAATTGCTGGCGGACTGGGCAACGATTCGCGAAGTTTTTGGAAATGATATTGCTGGACGCAAATTTACATATGTTGGCGATGGCAACAATATGGCGCATGCATGGTTAACTATGGGCGCGATTCTTGGTGCGCATGTTGTTGCTGCAACTCCATCAGGAAAATGGGCGCCGGATGCGAAGGCAGTTGCCAAAGCGCAAGAGATTGCGGCGACTACTGGTGGCAAAGTTGAAATCACACACGACCCTGAAGCTGCAGCAAAAGACGCTTCTGTTATTTACACGGATGTCTGGATGTCGATGGGTGACCCGGAAAGTGAACGAAGTGAAAAGTTGAAGGCTCTCTCACCTTTTGCTGTCACAGACCAGTTGATGTCCTTGACCGCCAAAGATGGAATCTTCATGCATTGCCTTCCAGCCCATCGCGGCGAAGAGGTTGCGGCATCGGTTATTGATGGCCCGCGATCGGTGATTTGGCGCGAGGCCTACCATCGCCGCACCACTATTCAAGCGTGTTTGTACCATCTGATGCGCGGAGAACTGCAGGGCCGCTAAGTCCGTGGGCTACCACTCAATCAAGTGAGAATAAATTCTCATGAAATTAACGCCTTATTTAGGACCATTACTTAGACACTGGCGCTGTTGCCAAGTAGCGTTTGCGCGTGCGCATATCAGTTCCAAAGGAAACCCGCCCCGGCGAAAATCGCGTGGCCCTGGTTCCTGACATCATCTCCAAACTAACTCGAGCAGGACTCGAAGTGGTTATTGAATCCGGTGCAGGTGTATCTGCTCAATTTTCTGATGAGCAATTCACTAAAGCTGGTGCAATCGTAAAGAGTGGAAACGTCATAAGTGACAGCGATGTCGTGGCGTCAATCCAACCTCTAACACCTGATCAAATGAAGTCACTCAAAAAGGGCACCATTACGATCTCATTCTTATCTCCCACAACAGCTGTTGATTCGATTGAAGCAGCCGCAAGTGCCGGAGCCACAGCACTTTCCCTCGAACTTGTTCCACGTATTTCGCGTGCGCAATCGATGGATGCTCTGACTTCACAGGCACTCTGTGCGGGATACCGAGCAACACTTGTTGCAGCGGAAATGTCTCCACGCTTCTTCCCTCTTTTGATGACCGCCGCAGGAACAGTTACTCCAGCAAATGTTGTCATTCTCGGAGCAGGCGTTGCAGGACTTCAAGCAATTGCAACAGCAAAGCGACTTGGAGCAGTTGTAAGTGCTTACGATGTTCGCCCAGCTTCAGCAGATGAAGTGAAATCAATGGGCGCAAAGTTCATCACACTTGAACTTGAAGCACTCGAAGGTCAAGGCGGATATGCACGCGAAATGACTGAAGATCGTGCAGCCCAACAACGTGCACTTCTCACGCCATATATTGCAGCAGCAGATGTACTAATTACTACGGCTGCCGTTCCTGGTCGTCCAGCTCCTCGATTGGTCACAGCTGACATGGTCGCGACGATGGCGCCAGGTTCAGTTGTTGTTGACCTTGCTTCTGAAACCGGTGGAAACGTAGAAGGAACAAAGCCCGGTGAAATTATTACAACGCCTAATGGAGTGAGAATGTGGGGCGGCAAGGATGTCCCATCACAACTTCCATTCCACGCCTCTATGTTGTTCTCACGAAACGTCGTGAATTTGCTTATGTTGATGGTGAAAACCACCGAAGGCGTAGCAACTGTTATTCCTGACTTCTCTGATGAAATTATCGATGCCGCAACCGTTACACACGGTGGAGCTCGTCGTACTCCGGAAGGGAAGAAATAGAAATGACATCCATGGCTATTCTGACAATCTTCGCACTCTCCATTTTCGTGGGATTTGAAGTTGTCTCCAAAGTGTCTACAACTCTTCACACACCTCTTATGTCTGGTGCTAACGCGATCCACGGAATCATTCTTGTGGGCGCAATCATGGTGGCAGACGGAGCCACGAGCACGCTTGAAACCTCACTCGCTATCGCAGCAGTTCTTCTTGCCACTATCAATATGGTGGGCGGATTTGTTGTAACCGACCGCATGCTTGAGATGTTCAAGGGAAAACCAAAAGCCGCAAAAGCTAAAGATGCGGAGGCAGCAAAGTGAATAAAAACATTTACGAGCTACTCGGCTTGGCTGTAGCGCTCTCCTTTATCTTGGCCCTCAAGGGACTTTCAGCTCCTAAGACAGCGCGTCGAGGAAACTTGATTGGCGCAGCAGGTGCAACTCTGGCAACCGTTGTTGTCTTCTTTGCGCCTCTCGGAGAAGGTAAATCACATCACAACACAATCTTGATCATCGCTGCGATCGCAATTGGCGTCCTTGTTGGCGTTCCTGCTGCTCGTAAGATTCAAATGACACAAATGCCACAACTTGTTGCACTCTTCAATGGTGTTGGTGGAGGCGCTGCTGCACTCGTTGCAACGGCCGAATACCTAAACCTTGGCGATGGCGCATCAACGGCTGAAGTTGTCGCTACAGTCTTTACGGTGATTGTTGGTTGCACATCCTTCTCTGGATCTGTTGTTACCTTCCTAAAACTTCAAGAATTGATGACAACTCGTCCTGTTGTATTCCCTGGTGGTCGCTTCGTTATTGCAGCGACACTTGCAGGAGTACTTGGAACTGGTGGTTGGACAATCTCTTCTGGCGGAAACACTCCCCTTCTTGTTATGGGCGGATTAGCACTCCTCTTTGGTGTGCTCTTTGTTCTTCCTGTTGGTGGCGCAGACGTTCCAATTGTTATTTCACTTCTGAACGCTTTCACCGGTCTTACAGTTGCCGCAAGTGGTTATGTACTGCAGTCAACGCTTTTGATTGTTGCCGGAACACTTGTTGGTGCTTCAGGAACAATTTTGACTCGCAAGATGGCAGAAGCGATGGGTCGTTCACTCTTTGGAACACTCTTTGGGGCCTTCACTGCAAAGCCACAAGTAGCAACGGGTGAAGCGGAAGCTCGTTCTGTGAAATCAGGTTCTCCTGATGACGTCGCAATCTTGCTTAACTACGCACAACGCGTAGTTATCGTTCCTGGATTTGGTCTCGCTGTTGCGCAAGCACAGCACACCGTTCGCGAACTTGCGGATATGTTGGCGGCCAAGGGAATCGATGTTGCTTACGGAATTCACCCTGTTGCAGGCCGTATGCCTGGCCATATGAACGTCTTGCTTGCAGAAGCGAACGTTCCTTATGAGCAGCTTGTTGAGATGGATGAAGTTAACCCAACATTCCCACAGACCGATGTGGTTTTGGTTGTTGGCGCTAACGACGTTGTAAATCCCGCAGCAAAGACAACACCTGGTTGCCCAATTTATGGAATGCCAATTTTGGATGTCTCTGAGGCAGGAAATGTGATCTTCCTAAAGCGCTCGATGCGCCCAGGATTCGCTGGTATTGAGAATGAACTTCTCTACGATGCGAAAACAACGTTGCTCTTTGGTGACGCGAAAGATTCACTTACAAAAGTTGTAAATGCTCTCAAGGCGTTATAGAACACGTATCAAGAAGTAGTTATAAGAGCCCCTAGGAGAAATCTTGGGGGCTTTTCTATTTTTCAAAGGTGCTATAAGAACTTTGGGCGACCATACCCGCATTTTCGTAGAACTTGAGTGCACCAGATTTGTTTGCAATGTCAACATACAATTCTACGGCTTCAAAGCCTTTTGATGCACAATAACTAAACGCCCACTGAAGCAATAACTTGCCTAGGCCAGTTTTCTGGTGGCTATGTTTCACGCCAATGGTGTGTATATATCCTTGATTGATATGTGCAATTTCATCGTTAACCTCGACATAACCAACGTCTTCGCCGTTGAGGGAAAGGATGTGAATCCCGTGAGGATCATAACTTTCAGAATCAAAACGAAAATCCTTAAAATTTTGGAGCGTACGCGGAACAAACCCAAAATGATTTGCGAAAGCATCATGTTGAATTTCATGTACGACTTCCCAATCAAAATCACTACGCAAAGTCCGCATCGAAATTCCTACAGGGAGCGTTGGATATTCTTTGGGCAGCCCTAATTTTTTCATTGCGTACGAGGTTTGAATTCTTGTAAATCCGAGCGATTCCCAGGCTTGAACCTGTTGTACGTCTAAGTTGTTTACATTTGGCTGAAGGTTGAAGGTTGGGTCAACTAATAAGGCTTTTTCAATGGTTTTACTGACTGCCGTGTTCATCCATTTCGAACCTGGGGTAACGGCGACCTGTGTCCAATATTTCTTACGTGATGGGTCTTCCAATAGTCCGATGAAAGCTACTGGGACATCTGAATCTTTAGGGTATAGAAGCTGGGAGTGCCCAATTAAATCCGCTCTTCCAGTCACAAACATTTCAAGTTCCTCGGAAGACATTCCTTCAAACTTCGGATCTACATGTTTTTCCCAAGAGTCAACAATTGCTGTCGCGATATTCAGAGTCTTAGTTGTTGCAGCTTCAAGGCGATAATTACTCACAAACAGAAGATAGCAGGAGCAGTCGAAGTCTACGAGATTGGGATTGTAGATTGGGTCTTGAAGTTACGCCTCAGAGAGTGCTGTAGCAAGGGTCTGAGTGAAGACTTCTTGAGGTTGAGCTCCGCTAATTCCATACTTCATGTCGATGACAAAGAATGGAACGCCGTTAGCGCCGAGTTGGCGAGCAATATCTTGATCCTGCAAGACTAAATCCCGGTAATTATCGCTTATCAGCACTGCAATGACTTCGGTGCGGTCTAGACCAAGTTCATCGGTAATTGCAAGAATGTCATCGTGGGTAAAGAGTGGCTTTGATTGTTCGAAATACGCTGAATACATCTTCTCGAGAAGTTCTTGGGCGAGCCCGGTTGATTCAGCCCACTTCAGAACGCGATGGGCGTCCATAGTGTTGCCGCTAAATGTATTTTCTAAGTCGTAACACAGACCTTCGCCATCTGCAATGGAACAAACATTTGCTTGCATCGCCGAAACTTTATCGATATCGATGTTGTATTTATCTGAAAGAAGTTCCTTTGTGGGAATGACGCCTTCAATATCTGGCTGCAATTGGAATGCACGGTGGCGAACTTGGATTTGCACTCCAGGATTCGCAACTTTTATTTCGGCAATACCTTTTTCAAGGCGTCGCTTACCAATGAAACACCAAGGGCAAACGACATCTGACCACACATCAACAATCATCGTCGCATCTTTTGCCTCAGAGACTGTCACTTTTTAGCCGGCTTTCCTCGAATTAATTGAATTGGCCAAACAACGTCGGCCCCTAAGGCTTCTGCTGCCATCAATGGCCAACGTGGGTTTCGAAGAAATTCGCGCGCCATCATTACTGCGTCCGCTTTCCCGGAAGAGATCACTTCATCGGCTTGATGAGGCTCAGTGATCATTCCAACAGCAGACGTTGTGATTCCGGTGTGAGACTTAATTGCTTCTGCAAAATGCACTTGGTAGCCAGGCCCTGGTGTGATTTTTGCGTTGTGAACATTGCCTCCGGAGGAAGTATCAATTAAATCAGCACCAAGGTCCTTAAGTTGGGGAACTAGTTGAATGGAATCTTCTAGGGTCCAACCTCCCTCAGTCCAATCAGATGCTGAAATGCGCACAAAGAGAGGCATCTGCGTTGGCATCTCTTTTCGAACAGCAACAACAACTTCGCGGAGGAACCTTGTGCGGTTTTCAAAAGAACCGCCATATTTATCGGTGCGATGATTAGATAGCGGTGAATAAAATTGGTGCAGCAAATATCCGTGAGCTGCATGGATTTCAAGAACATCAAAGCCTGCCTTGATTGCGCGTGAAGCTGCGGCGGCCCAAGCTCTTACTATTTCTTGTATTTCCGAAATGGTGAGCTCGCGAGGTGTTGCGTATCCTTCATATGCGATTGCTGAGGGCGCAACAATTTCCCAACCGCCTTCTTCGGGCGTTGCCATCAAGTGATCACTCTCGCCAGGACGAGTCGTTCCGCCCTTGCGACCGGCATGTGCAAGTTGAATTCCCATTTTCACACCGTAGGAATGAGCGAGTTTAATGATTGGGGTAAAAGCGCTGGATTGCTCATCTGTCCACATTCCTGGACATCCGATTGTTATTCGTCCCTCAGGAACAACACCCGTTGCTTCCACAAATACGAGACCGGCTCCCCCGGTTACAAATGCTCCAAGATGCGCGTGATGAAATTCTTGAATTTTGCCATCTTCACACGAGTACATGCACATTGGTGAAACCCAGATGCGATTGCTGATTTTTGTATCGCGAATTGTTAATGGGTCAAAAAGATGTGGCATTAGTTATTTCCTTCTTGCAGCTCTGTTGGGGCGCCATGCACATCGAGAATATCTTTTGAACCCTTAACTTGCGCAGAGTCACTCTCGCTGCGAGCCTGCACTGCATCCTTCTTAACATCCCCACCAAGCTTGTCGGTGCGGTTCAGAGGTTTATGAGTTTGATGTTCTGCAGGAACGGTGCCGAGAAGACCTTTTTGGAAGTCTTCAAATGCCTTGAGAACTTCTGCTTTTGTATTCATTACGAATGGGCCCATCCAGGCAACCTGCTCGCGAATTGGTTCTCCGCCAAGAATCAACACATCCATGGAAGGGCTGCGGGATTCTTGATTTTGATCGGCGCGAATAACAAGTAAATCACCTTCAGGATTGCCCGTCGTATTTAAAACTGCAAGCTGCCCGTTCTGAATAGGTTGACGCTCCTCGCCAACTGTTCCATGGCCATTCAAGGTGTAAATAAGTGAGTTGTAATCACTTCGCCAAGGCAATCGTAATTCTGCGCCAGGTGCGATAGTTGCGTGAATCATTGTCATTGCTGTTTGCGTTGATCCAGGACCTGCATGGTTTTCAAGACCCTTGACGGATCCAGCAATTACGCGCAGAAGAGCTCCGCCATCATGAGATGCGAGAAGTCCGACTTGGCTTGCACGAATATCTTGGTAGGCGGGAGTTGACCACTTCTTAATTGCAGGAAGATTTACCCACAATTGAAAGCCATGGAATAAGCCGCCAGACATAACCAAATGTTCTGGTGGTGTTTCGATATGCAATATTCCTGCGCCGGCTGTCATCCACTGTGTATCACCATTTGTAATGGTTCCACCGCCGCCGTGATTATCTTTGTGATCAAAAATTCCATCAATAATGTATGTCACTGTTTCGAAGCCACGATGTGGGTGCCAGGGAGTTCCCTTTGGTTCACCCGGTGCATATTCCACTTCACCCATTTGATCCAAGTGAATGAATGGGTCAAGGTCCATCAAATCAACACCAGCAAATGCACGACGAACTGGAAAACCCTCACCCTCAAAACCTTGCGGCGCTGTCGTAACACTTTTTACACGACGGGCAGGAAGGTTAATTCCCGGCGCCGTTACTACGCGCGGAAGTACGGTGATGTCGCTGACTGTTACTGCTGGCACGTTAAGGACTCCTCGTTCGTTCTTGATTTCACAGATTCAAAGCTGGGTAAATCACTCATTGATACTGAAATGTAAGTTTGATTGAATATTCAACTACTCAAAGTATAGAACATTTTCAATACTGAGAACATTCCCAGAGTTTCTAAACTATTTTGGAATTTGTGAGATTTATCCACATTCACGCTCAAGGATTTGAATTTAAGAACTCCCAATGTCAGTCCTCTCCACAAAGATTCACTTTATGAACGCCACCACCTCCACCGCATTCCAGGGGCCAATTGATTCCGTGGGAATCGAAGCTTCCGCATTGGTTGGCACAGCATCATCGGTTGGCACAGCATCATCGGTTGGCGCAGCTTCATCGGTTGGCGCAGCTTCATCGGTTGGCACAGCATCATCGGTTGGCACAGCATCATCGGTTGGCACAGCATCATCGGTTGGCACAGCATCATCGGTTGGCGCAGCTGCTCCATTGTTTGGCGCAGCATCATCGTACGCGTCTCCAAACGATCCCAACGAAGTCCGCCTTAGTGAACTGCTTGGACTTACAGCCGGCATTGCAGTGCTTATCGAACTCCACGATATGAAGCGTGAACTCAAAACATTTAGCACCTCCGCGCGCATTGACTATCTAAGAGCGCTGCAGCGCCAAGCTTCTTGGATAAACGCTTGGGAGCAAGAAGCAATTATCGCCGTGGCCGGACTCCAGCCATCCGAGCCCGACGATTTCTTCCAAGGGCCCGATGACATGGAACGCGAGGATGTTGCAACCGCTTTGCGACTTGCTCCACAGACTGCTCAAAATCGAATTGATATCGCACGAACTTTAGTAGGGCACTTGCCACAGGTCTGTTCGGCGCTTGCAACGGGCGAGATTTCTGCAGCTCATGCGACATCAATTGCACGCGAAGTATCAGATATTGTCGATAAGAATGTTCCTGCTCACACAATTCGAAAGATTGAAGAAATAGCAATTGCTCATGCTGAATTTCATACGCCATCTCAAGTAACAAATAAGGTGAGAGCCGCAATCGCAAAGTTAGCACCTCAAGAGTTCGAAGAAGAAGCTGCCAAGGCGAAGGGCGATCGCCGTGTTGAGATTTACCCAAATAAATTTGGAATGTCGACGGTTGTTGCTATTTTGCCCGCGGCCGATGCCCAGACTCTCATGCTCGCAATCGACAAGTTGGCAAGAATTAGATTTAAAGAGGAGCTAAAGAATCAGAGCTCGCTCCAAAACGGACTCACGACCCCAGATCATGGATTCAAAAATGATAGTGATAAGAATTCGAGTTTGAATGATGGAAGTGAAGGTCTTCAAAAGAAATCAACCGGATTGCGTCTTGAACAACTTCGTGCCGACGCCCTTACCCAACTTGCCGCTTCTTATCTCGCAACTTCCAAAGATGAAGCGCTCAATCATCGCCGCCCAGTGACAGTGAACTTAACGATTGACCTAAATACGCTCCTTGGACTCGACAATAATCCAGGAATATTGATCGGATACGGCGCCATTCCGGCACAAGTTGCTCGGGAGTTGGCCGCTGATGGAAAATGGCGAAGATTCATCACCGATCCGATATCCGGCAACCTTCTCGATTACGGACGTGATACTTATGAGCCGCCACAAGCACTTATTGATTTCTTGATGGCTCGAGACCGCATATGCAGATTCCCCGGCTGCCGACAACCAGCGCGTATCGCAGACATTGATCATGCACATCCTTGGGATGATGGGGGAAATACTTCCGCAGAAAATATGGGGCTTCTATGCAGGCGCCACCACAGAATGAAAACGGTTGGTGGGTGGAATTTAGAAAGTCATAGCGATGGCTCGTGTCAGTGGACTTCACCAAGCGGCAAAATTTACAAAGTCGACGCTCGAGCCATCAACGAAGTCGCGTAGTCACCCGAAACTTGTTCCGTGACCTTGTTCCGTGACCTTGTTCCGTGACCTTGTTCCGTGACCTTGTTCCGTGACCTTGTTCCGTGACCTTGTTCCGTGACCTTGTTCCGTGTCTTAGTCGCATAGAGATTAGACTGAAGAAATGAAGAGCCTGGCCTACCTCGTCGCATTCCTACTTGCGCTCGTAATAATTGGTGGTCCCCTAGCTCTCGGTCTCACGATAATTCGAACTCAACGACGCCGTTCGACGATAACCAAATCCCTAGTGGCAAGTTTACTTGCCCTACTTTCAATTTTTATAGGTTTGATATTGATCATAAATTCAGGCGGAGCGGTTTCCAAAGCCATCGGACTTGTTGGGCTTGGTACTGGGATTCCAGCTATTCTTCGATCGATACGTTCGATACGAGACTTGTACTAGTTTAAAAAGTTTTAAAAAACTTACTGCAACTCTGGGTTTCTCTTGATTCCAAAATACCAAAAAGCCCAGACGATTACAGCGGCTGGGATGGAGTTCCAACGTTCACTATTGCTTCGAGAGATTGCATTCATTAAGACGCCCGCAACGCCTACGTAAAAGAAAGCTCGAACTATCCAATCCGGATGAACAGTGTCCGCATGAAATATGAGTTTGAAAATCCATACTTGAAAAAAAATCATCAAAGTCATGAAGAAATATAAGACTCGTATTCCCAATGGAAAGGCAGTGAATTGACCGCCCGCTGCTCTAGTAAGCGCGAAATGTGCGTTGAACACGACTCCAATTACAAGAATTAGATTCCAAATAAAAGCGAGAAGAACGATTGCGAATGTTGGTTTGTTCCAACTCAGTCTCTGTTGCATGGAGAAAGTCTTGCATCCGGGGGGAATTTCGAGGCTTCAGGATTGAGAATTATCCCCCTCTTCAAGATGATGAGTGCCAGAACTCGAGAGAAGCCAAATTCAAGTAACATTTTGGCGTGGAATTTAAGTTTGAAGGAGCCCTTTGGTACTGGCGTGGGCCGTCGCCTTTCCACTTCATTTCGATTCCGCTTAAGCAGTCCGAACAAATCAAGAAGATCTCATCGAGTGTCACATACGGATGGGGTGCAATTCCGGTATCCGCGCGAGTGGGAAAGACAAATTTTACGACTTCTATCTTTCCGAAAGACGGCCTCTATATAGTTCCCATTAAGAATGCGGTTCGTTTGGGCGAAAAATTAGAAATTGATGACGTTGTAAAGGTGTCATTGCAACTGGGATAGACGGTTGTCGTACAGGTGTCATTGCAATTGGGATAGCTAGTGGAGGTGCCGGGAATTGAACCCGGGTCCTTAAGCACTGAAACGGAGCTTCTACGGGCGTAGTGTGCTAATCGTTTTCTCAGTCCAGACTCTCACGCACACATGTAGTCAACGAACTCATTTGCAGTAAGTTCTCCAATTACATCTGCAACACTGTAATCAGAAAAGCTCTCTAGTCGACGCCAGATTCCCAGACGAGAGCGCGCTGGGGCTGACGGATTATCGGGCTAGCTTATGCAGCTAGAGCGAAATCAACTGTAGTTTTATCTGCAGTTATAGTTTTGCTTGGTTTTTGGTTAACGAGATCATCCAAGCTTCCTCGGCCCGCTTCCTCTGTTCCAACAACTAAAGTCGAAACCGATCACCCCCATG
>CAIKKN010000028.1 GCA_903827945.1 uncultured Actinomycetes bacterium
ATAGCAAGACGTGAATATGGGCCACTAAGTAGATCGTTAACAGAACTGGATACGAGATGTCATTAGCTTTATATAGAAAGTATCGCCCTTCAACATTTGGCGAAGTAATTGGTGAGGAACACGTCACCGAACCTCTTTCAAATGCACTCGAGTCCGGGAAGATTCACCACGCTTATTTATTTAGCGGGCCACGCGGTTGCGGAAAAACATCTAGCGCACGAATCATGGCGCGCTCACTTAATTGTGAAAAAGGCCCAACACCAAACCCTTGTGGAGTTTGCCAATCATGTACGGATCTAGTTGCAAATGGTCCGGGTTCTATCGATGTTATGGAACTAGATGCCGCAACACATGGCCTCGTCGATGATGCTCGCGATCTTCGCGACAAAGCATTCTTCGCGCCAGTTCAATCTCGCTACAAGATTTATATTATTGATGAGGCTCACCAACTTGGGCCCGGCGCCGCTAATGCGCTCCTTAAAGTTGTAGAAGAGCCACCTCCCCATGTTCTATTTATTTTTGCCACAACAGAACCAGACAAACTCATAAGCACTATTCGCTCGCGTACACACCACTACCCGTTCCGCCTTGTTCCACCTGGAATACTTGCAAAGCATCTTGAAAGTATTTGCGAGAAGGAAAATGTAAAAGTCGCAAAGGGAGTAATTCCATTAGTTGTTCGTGCATCCGGTGGATCTGTTCGCGATGCGCTTTCCGTTCTTGGACAACTCCTTGCCGGCGCTGGTAAAGATGGCGTTACCTATGAGATTGCAGTCTCACTTCTCGGTTACACCGACGGCGCGCTCCTTGATGAATCAATTGATGCGATTGCTGCGCGCGATGTCTCCACTCTTTTCAACACAATCGACAAAGTGATTGAAGCGGGACTAGACCCTAGACGCTTCACGCAAGATTTGCTGGAAAGAATCCGCGACCTCATTGTTGTGGGCTCTACAAAGGGCGAAGCGGGCCACATTTTGCGCGATATCCCTGAAGATCAGCTTGAAAGAATGAATGCACAGGCTAATCACATAGGCGCCGCTTCACTTATTCGCGCCGCAGAAATAGCGCATGAGGGCCTAAATCAGATGCGTGGAAATGCTTATCCTCGTTTAGTTCTAGAACTAATCGCAGGAAAAATCATGTTGCCCGGGAATGATGATGCAGGGCTGCTTGCGAGAATTGAACGAATTGAGAAAGCGTCCGGACTACGAATTCAAAGTCCGCTACCGCCAGTTCAAGATGAACCCGCGAATGAAGATGCTGCGGCTCTAAAGCCAGTCGCTAAAAAAATAGAAAAAGAAGCGGTTACATTAAAGCAACAGGCGAATAAGCCGGTTGCTGATAAGGAACTAGTGCCACCGTCTTCTGTGAAAGTGGTCCGGACAGGCCCGGTTGATATCACCGCACTCCGTCGCTTATGGCCTGATGTGATTGAGAATGTAAAGAAGCGTCGCCGCTTAACGTGGTCACTTCTTTCAGCTTCCGCCCAAGTTCTTTCTGTTGATGAAAGCGCCATCACAATCGGCATCGTTAATGCAGGAGCGCGCGATTCATTTATAAGGTCTGGAAGTGATGTGATTCTCCAAGGCGCATTCGCAGATGTTGTAGGCCTTGATTTGAAGATTGAATGTGTCGTTGATCCATCGGTCAACGCACCAGTACATGAGCGCACAACAGAAGATCCATCTGATGCGGCGCAACTGAGTGGCGCAGATCTTCTTGCCCGCGAACTAGGTGCTAAAGTCATCAAAACAATCTCAGGCGAGTAGGCGGACAAATAATGTACGAAGGCGCCATACAAGACCTCATTGATGAATTAGGTCGCTTGCCAGGAATCGGGCCAAAGTCCGCGCAGCGAATTGCATTTCATATTATTCAAAGCGAGCGCGTAGATACATCGAGGTTGATAGATGTACTTCGTACCGTTAAAGAGCGAGTGAAGTTTTGCATCGAATGTGGCAATATTTCTGAAGAGGATCTCTGCCGAATTTGCCGCGACCCAAGGCGGGACGCAACGTTAATTTGTGTTGTTGAAGAATCTAAAGATGTTATGGCAATTGAAAAGACTCGCGAATTTCGGGGTAAGTATCACGTTCTTGGTGGAGCTATTTCACCGATCGATGGGGTTGGTCCAGAGAACCTTCGTATTCGTGAACTAATGATTCGCCTCGGCAATCCCGATATCGCAGAACTCATCATCGCCACCGATCCCAACCTTGAGGGAGAGGCGACCGCTTCCTATCTGATTCGCCAGATTAAGCCACTTGGCATCAAAGTAAGCCGCTTGGCTTCAGGTCTACCTGTTGGCGGAGATCTTGAATATGCCGATGAAGTGACGCTGGGAAGAGCCTTCGAGGGTCGCCGTTCAGTTTAAACTCACTATGTGAGACGTTGAGTGTCTCATTATTTGATAAAACTTCCATTTCTGCCATTTCTCATGGCAGGCTTCTCACATGGGACTAATAGTTCAGAAATATGGCGGCTCCTCCGTAGCTGATGCCGAAGGGCTCAAGCGCGTTGCCGCTCGCATCGTCGCCACAAAGAAGGCTGGAAATCAGGTCGTTGTCGTAGTTTCGGCAATGGGCGATACAACCGATGAATTAATCGATCTCGCGAATCAGGTCACTCCCTTTCCAAATGGTCGCGAATTGGACATGTTGTTGACCGCCGGAGAGCGCATTTCGATGGCGCTACTTGCAATGGCCATTTCAAACCTAGGGCATGAAGCAAGATCTTTTACTGGTTCACAAGCCGGCGTCCTCACAACTAGCGCACATGGCAAGGCTCGTATTATTGATGTGAAACCATCTCGAATTTCTGAAGCAATAAGTGAAGGTGCAATTGCGATTGTTGCGGGCTTTCAAGGAATTAACCAAGATACAAAAGATGTCACAACACTTGGACGCGGCGGATCAGACACGACTGCAGTTGCGCTCGCTGCCGCACTTGAAGCAGATGTCTGCGAAATTTATACAGATGTCGATGGCGTCTACAGCGCCGACCCTCGAGTAGTTCCAACCGCGCGCAAACTTAAGACAGTTACTTACGAAGAGATGTTAGAACTTGCTGCATCTGGTGCAAAAGTTCTTCACCTTCGCTGCGTTGAATATGCGCGCAGATACGACATGCCAATTCACGTACGTTCATCATTTTCAAATCAAGAAGGAACTTGGGTGGTCAAAGATCATCCGGAGGGAGATAGTGGAGCAAACATGGAACAAGCAATCATTGCTGGTATCGCTCACGATAAGAGCGAAGCAAAAGTAACCATCGTTGGAGTTCCGGATCGAACCGGCGTTGCAGCTCGCATCTTCCAAACAATTGCCGATGCTGACATCAACATCGACATGATTGTTCAGAATGTTTCAGCGGCAGCAACAGGGCTCACTGATATTTCCTTCACTCTTCCAAAGTCAGAAGGCGCAGAAACAACTGCGCTTCTCAAAGGAATTCAAGGAGAGGTTGGGTTTGCCTCTCTTCAATACGATGATCAAATTGGAAAGCTTTCCCTCGTCGGAGCGGGAATGCGTTCACACCCTGGAGTAACGGCTACTTTCTTTGCGTGTTTGTCAGAAGCAGGAATCAATATTGAAATGATCTCAACGTCAGAAATCAGAATTTCTGTCATCTGCCGCGTTGAAGATTTGGAAAAAGGCGTTAAAGCAGCACACTCCGCATTTGACTTGGATGCGGAAGGCGAAGCAGTGATCTATGGAGGTTCGGGGCGATGAAAAAGAAACTTCCATCACTAGCAGTTGTGGGCGCAACAGGCGCCGTAGGTACTGTAATGCTCGACATTCTGACCCAACGAGAAAACGTCTATGGTGAAATTCGATTGATTGCTTCAGCTCGTTCAGCTGGCAAGAAATTGATGTGCCGCGGAGAGGAACTCACCGTTGTAGCTCTTTCACCAGAAGCTTTCGATGGAATAGACATTGCAATGTTCGATGTTCCCGATGAGATTTCAGAAGAGTGGGCGCCGGTCGCAGTTTCACGAGGCGCAGTTGTCGTTGATAACTCGGGTGCTTTCCGTATGGATCCAAAGGTTCCACTTGTGGTTCCGGAAGTAAATCCAAAGGAAGCGAAGAAGCGTCCAAAGGGAATTATTTCAAATCCAAATTGCACAACTCTTTCAATGATTGTTGCACTCGGTGCGTTGAATCGTAAGTTTGAATTGAAAGAACTTGTCGTTGCTTCCTATCAAGCAGCATCTGGTGCCGGGCAACCTGGTATCGACGCGCTTCGTGCACAAATCAGCGCAATTGCTGGAACGAGTGCGGGTGAAGTTACTGGCGATGTTCGTACATTCGTAGATGATTCAGGGCCGTTCCCTGCACCACTTGCAATGAATGTAGTTCCTTTCGCTGGTTCACTCAAAGATGAAGGCTGGTCTTCTGAGGAACTTAAGGTACGTAACGAATCTCGTAAAATTCTTGGTATGCCAAGACTTAAAGTGTCTGCGACATGCGTACGCGTTCCAGTTCTTACAACGCACTCACTTGCCGTCCATGCAACATTTAAGACGGAAGTAACTCGCAAAGCTGCTCAGAAAGTTCTAGAAAAAGCTCCTGGCGTAGTGCTTTGGGATGAGCCAGAAAATAAGAAATTCCCTACCCCTAACGATGTTGTAGGAACTGATCCAACGTGGGTTGGACGCGTTCGCCAATCACTTGATGATAAGAAGTCGATAGATATGTTCTTGTGTGGCGACAACCTTCGAAAAGGCGCTGCGCTAAACACCGCGCAAATTGCAGAATTGGTTGCTGCTGAATTTAAAGGCTAGCTTCCAAAGTAATCAAACTTGCTTCGGGTGGTGATGCCACCCGAATGCGAGCAAAAGGACTTGTTCCCATGCCGGCCGACACATTGAGCCACGGTTCATCTTTAATTTTCGTAACTCCACGCGCACGCCAATGTGGAAGATCACAATTTGTTGTAAGTGCTTTGCTCCCACCCCGCCATGGCAAGCGAACTTGGCCTCCGTGGGTATGGCCAGCAAAAATTACATCGAGGTTATCAGCGCTCATCGCTTGCAGAATTCGCAGATAAGGAGCGTGTGTAACTCCAATGGCTAATTGAGCAGAACGCTCTGGTGCACCAGCAACTTCGCGATAGTGATCGCGTTCTAGGTGAGCATCATCGGTTCCACGAGCTTCGATCACAGTGCCATTTATATTCACAGTCGCACGTTGATGGTTCAGATTCTTCCACCCTCGCGAAGTGAGCCCGTCTGATAATTCCTGCCATGGAAGGTCTCGCCCGATGATTCGTTTTCCATGATCCTTCATGAGATAGGAAAATGGATTCTTTGGCTTAGGCGCAAAGTAATCGTTAGAGCCAAATACAAAGAGGCCCGGAATATCTAGAAGTCCATCTAGTGCTTCAAGCACAACAGGGACTGAATCCATGTGGGCAAGAAAGTCTCCAGTGCTAATTACCAGATCAGGCTTTAGAGCGGCCCAACTTTTGATATCGGCGATTTCTTTCGTGCGAGATGGGGTCAAATGAAGGTCAGAAAAGTGAAGAATTCTTATGTCGCGATGCCCAGCAGGCAGCACAGGCAGTGTGCTCTCGCGCAATACATAACCCATAGCGTGAGAAGATACGCCTTATGGGACTCAAAGAGAAACTCCAATCCGATCTCACGGAAGCGATTCGTTCACGAAACGAGCTCGTCTCCGGCACGATACGCATGGTTTTGACTGCAATCACAAATGAAGAGGTTGCTGGTAAAGAATCAAGAACCTTGTCCGATGATGAAATAATCACCGTTTTATCTCGCGAGGCGAAGAAGCGCCGCGAAGCAGCTGAGGCATTTGCTGACGCGGGCCGCGCAGATAAGGCTGAGTTGGAAAAATCTGAAGGTGAAGTCATTGTGGCTTACCTTCCAAAGCAATTTTCTGATGAAGAATTAAACGCACTGATTGCAGATGCTGTTGCTAAATCAGGTGCTGCTGGTCCGCAAGATATGGGCAAGGTAATGGGAATTCTCAAACCTCAAATTGCAGGCAAGGCTGACGGTGGAAAAGTTTCTGCTGCAGTTAAAGCTGCGCTTAATAAGTAAACGGAGAGAAAATGACAAAGTTTGAATATGTAACTGTTCCACTACTAAGCCATGCAACAAAGCAGATTCTTGATACGTGGGGTTCTGAAGGTTGGGAGCTCGTACAGGTTGTTCCGGCGCCTGGTACTGGTGAACAACTTGTTGCCTACATGAAGCGAAAGGTTGCTGAATAAAATGTCAGTCGATGTAAAAGCAAAACTCAACGAACTCGGTCTCCAACTTCCAGTGGCTTCAATACCGTTGGCTGCATATGTTCCAGCCGTTCGCACTGGAAACCTAGTTTTCACAGCAGGACAACTCCCACTCGTCGATGGAGCAATTCCATTCGTTGGAAAAGTTGATGGCGGAGTAACTCCAGATCAAGCAAAAGAAATGGCGCAGGTCTGCGCACTCAATGCAATTGCCGCACTTGGACTTGTTGCTGATATCAACAATGTTGAACGCGTCGTTCAGGTTCGCGGATTTGTAAATGGAGTCTCTGGTTTTGTTGGACACCCAGGTGTCGTAAATGGAGTTTCAGAGCTCTTCATCAAAATTTGGGGAGAAGAAAAGGGAAAGCATGCGCGCACAGCGATTGGCGTTGCAGAATTGCCTTTGAACTCACCTGTTGAGGTTGAAGTAATTTTCGAGCTTAAAGCGTAATTACTTTCCGCGCTTTAATAAGCGTTCGTAATCCATAACTACCACTGCGCGAGGTTCAAGACGTACCCAACCGCGTGAAGCGAAATCTGCGAGCGCTTTATTCACTGTCTCACGAGAAGCTCCAACAAGCTGGGCCAACTCTTCTTGCGTAAGATCGTGATTAACGTGCAAGCCATCTTCTTTTTGTGAACCGAAGCGTGTTCCTAAATCAATTATTGCTTTTGCGACGCGACCTGGAACGTCTGCGAATACCAAATCTGCAAGAACTTCATTTGAGCGACGAAGGCGTTGGGCTAATCGTTCGAGCAATTCAAGTGCGACACGTGGATGCGCTGTTATGAGACCAATAACCTGATCGTGGGAAAGGGCTAGAAGTCTGGCATCTGTAACTGCAGTTGCAGTTGAGGTACGTGGTTGAGGATCAAAAAGTGAAAGTTCGCCGAACATTTCCCCAGGTCCAAGAATTGAAAGCAAATTTTCGCGTCCATCGCCACTTGCCGTTCCGAGTTTCAATTTTCCTTCAAGAACAACGTAAAGGCGATCGCCTTCATCGCCCTCTTTGAAGAGAATGTTTCCTTTTGAAATCTTTACTGGTGACATGGTTCCGCGAAGTGAAGCGGCGGAGTCATCATCTAGCCCGCGAAAGAGTGGGGCTTGGCGAACGGTTGCATCATCATTTGGTTTGGCCACGTGTGGAGATTACTCCGACTAGCCCCGACACCCAAATTTTGGGATTTATAAGGGATTATTGCGCCATGAGGTCGGAGAGTGAGGCAGCGAGCGTGAAGCAAGCGGTATCAATCTTTAAGGCGCTCGGGAAGCGCTATCCCAACGCGAACTGTGAACTAGATTTTGATTCGCCCTTCCAACTCATCATTGCAACCGTCCTCTCGGCTCAGTGCACTGACAAGCGCGTAAATATCGTGACTCCGCCTCTTTTTAAACGTTTTCCAACACCAAAAAAAATGGCATCAGCAAAGATTGTGGAACTAGAAGAGCTTGTTCGAACAACAGGTTTTTATCACAACAAAGCTCGCAACATTCAGGGGTTGAGCCAAAAAATATTGACGGATTTTGGTGGTGAAGTTCCAAGCACCTTAGAAGAACTCATCACGCTCCCAGGAGTGGGTCGAAAGACTGCCAATGTTGTTCTTGGACATGCATTTGGAGTTCCTGGGATCACAGTTGATACACACTTTGGTCGCCTCGCGCGCAGATTTGGTTGGAGCACTTCTGAAGATCCTGTGAAAGTCGAACAAGATGTTATGAAGTTGATTCCGCAGAAAGAATGGACCAATCTTTCACAGAGGTTAATTTGGCATGGGAGAAGAATCTGTCACGCCAGAAAACCTGCGTGTGGGGCTTGTCCGTTAGTGGGTCTTTGTCCGGCCTATGGGGTGGGGGAGACCGATAAGGTTGCTGCCATGCAACTCGTAAAACCCGATTCGGCATTTCGATGAAACGTATCCGCGAGAGTGTGGCACTGACTCTTTCTTTAATTTTAACTTCCACGGTTTTCACGCCAACTACCGCAAGCGCTACGGCACCGAGTTGCGCGACGATTGCCACGAATCCTGCGGTTAAGAAGGGAATTACTCTGCCTTGTTTGGATGGCAAGAGGAATTTTGTATTTGAGGCTATTAGGGGACCGGTTTTGATTAATGTGTGGGGATCATGGTGTGAACCTTGTAAACAAGAGATCCCACTTTTGGTTCAAATCGCTAAGGAAAAAAAGATTCAAATAATTGGCGTCGATGTTGAAGAAAAGAACACCGACACAGCGAAAGCATTTGTGAGCGCTCATAAAATGACGTGGCCACAGCTTTATGACGTGAAGAGCAAGACCCGGGGCATATTTGGTTTAGGTGTTCCAGTTACACGTTTTATGGATGTGGACGGCAAAACAGTCTACGAAAAGATTGGTCCCTTTAAGTCAGTAGCGGAAATCCGCAAAGCTGCGGAAGAGTTTCTAGGCGTAAAAAGTTAAGACTAATCCTCAGATTTTGCTGTTGAGAGCCCTTCGGAAATTAGCTTCATAACATTTGGATCAGCAAGAGTTGTTGAATCTCCTACGGCGCGATTTTCTGCAACGTCACGGAGAAGTCGGCGCATAATTTTTCCACTTCGAGTCTTAGGAAGTTCGTTAACAACCATTATTTGTCGAGGTCTGGCGATTGCTCCAATTTCTTTAGTCACGTGGGCTTTCAGCGCTTTGTTTAGCTCTTCCCCACGCAATTGATCAGCATGTTCTACTCCACCGCGTAAAATGACGAATGCGACAATTGCCTGTCCTGTCATTGCATCATTTGCCCCAACAACTGCGGCCTCTGCTACGGCTTCATGTGAAACAAGTGCTGATTCAACTTCAGTGGTTGAAATTCGGTGGCCCGAGACGTTCATTACGTCATCAACTCGGCCCATTAACCAGATCGCACCATCATCATCTAACTTTGCGCCATCTCCTGCGAAATATTTTGGAGAGAAGCGCGACCAATAAGTTTCGTTGTAGCGCTCTGGTTCGCCCCACACGCCTCGAAGCATCGACGGCCAAGGTTCAGTGAGAACGAGATAACCACCATGACCATCACCGAGTTCTTTTCCAGCATCGTCATATAATTTTGCAACAATTCCAGGCAAAGCCTTCATCGCACTTCCTGGCTTGCACGAAGTAATTCCTGGAAGCGGGGAAATCATTATTGCGCCGGTTTCAGTTTGCCACCACGTATCAACGATTGGGCAACGGCCTTGGCCAATCACATCGCGGTACCACATCCACGCTTCAGGATTAATTGGCTCACCGACAGATCCGAGTAGACGCAGCGATGAAAGATCAGACGCCTTTGGAAATTCATCTCCCCACTTCATCCACGTGCGAATTAACGTTGGGGCTGTGTAAAGAATCGAGACTTTATATTTTTCAATTAATTCAAAGAGGCGGCCCTTTGTTGGGGTATCAGGAGTTCCTTCGTACATAACTTGCGTTGCGCCATTAATCATTGGGCCATAAACAACATATGAATGTCCAGTAATCCATCCGATATCGGCTGTACACCAGTAAACATCTTTCTCAGGTTTGATATCAAAGACAATCTTGTGTGTATAGGCCGCTTGAGTGAGGTATCCCCCTGTTGTGTGGAAGATTCCTTTTGGTTTTGCTGTGGTGCCGGATGTGTAAAGTATAAAGAGGATGTGCTCGGCATCAAAGCTTTCTGCTTCATGTTCAGCACTTTGCCGCTCCATAATTTCGTGCCACCAAATATCGCGACTGTCATCAAATGCTGTTTCTTGTCCGGTTCGCTTTACAACGAGTACGTTCTTTACATTTGTCTCGCCTTTTAGTGCTTCATCGACAGCAGGCTTAAGAGGGAAGGCGGCGCCTTTTCTATATCCACCATCGGAAGTAATAACTAGAGTTGCATCTGCATCTTGAATTCGCGCAAGTAAAGAGTCTGCAGAGAATCCACCGAAGATAACTGAGTGAGCCGCGCCAATTCGTGCGCAAGCAAGCATTGCTACGGCTGCTTCAGGAATCATCGGCATATAAATTGCAACACGATCGCCCGACTTCACTCCAAGTTCAATAAGCGCATTCGCAGCTTTCTTAACCTCATGCAACATTTGCGCATAAGTAATGGTGCGAGTATCGCCAGGTTCACCTTCGAAATAGTAAGCAACCCGGTCTCCGCGACCTTCGATTACATGGCGATCAAGACAGTTGTAAGAAGCATTCAGTTTTCCGCCAACAAACCATTTTGCGAATGGAACTTTCCATTCCAGAACTTCATCCCATTTCTTTGTCCAATGAAGTGCGCCAGCTTGTTTAGCCCAAAACGCTAGGCGATCACTCGATGCTTCTTCATAAATTCCAGGTTGCGCATTGGCTTGCGCGGAGAATTCTGCAGACGGTGGGAAGAGACGATTTTCGCTACCGAGGTTATCGATGGATTCGTGTTTATTTTCCGTACTCACTCCCGCGAGGTTACACACCCTGCCTTATCCACACTAGAGGGAAGGGAAAATATTTCCGAAGAACTATTTGCGTACTTTCTGTCCATTACGCAATTTATTTAGAAAGGAGTACACAATGCTTGGTTGGTTACGTTTAGGCGAGGCCGTCAGTCGCGTCCATTTTGTCAGCACAGTAGTGAAAGTGGCCGCTAAGGCGGCAAAGTTCCTCTTTCACTCAAATCTCGGGCTCATTGGGCTAGCTGCTCTTGCCGCTCGATTCGGCCTGTAAGGACCCCGCTTAAAGTGAAGCTAGCGCTCTTCAGACCACTCATTTGGGAGCGCCAGTTTTCCAATCCACCCCAAAATGTGGTGGGATTAGCCGTAAGGCTCACCGCCCAGTGTTGAGACTGGTGAAGTTTTACTTGAATTTCCAGAACCACCTCAACTTACTTGGGAGACTTAAATGGCCATTGCAACCCCTGAAATTTATGCAGAGATGCTCGATCGCGCTAAAGCCGGAGCTTTTGCATATCCAGCAATTAACGTTTCTTCTTCACAAACGCTGATTGGTGCACTTCGCGGTTTCGCAGAGGCTGAATCAGATGGAATCATTCAAATTTCTTGGGGCGGGGCTGAATATCTCTCCGGCTCAACAGTCAAGAACATGGTCGATGGCGCAGTTGCACTCGCTGAGTACGCACACGTCGTTGCAAAGAACTACAACGTCAACATTGGTATCCACACCGACCATTGCCCAGCAGAAAAGTTGGACGGTTTCATGCGTCCGCTTCTTGAGATTGGCGCAGAACGCATAAAGTCAGGCAAAGGTCCACTATTTAATTCACATATGTGGGATGGCTCAGCAGTATCTATGCCAGAGAACATGACAATTGCTTCAGAGCTCATTGATAAGTCAGCAGCAGCGCGCACAATCCTTGAAATCGAAATCGGCGTTGTTGGCGGGGAAGAAGATGGAATTGAAGCAAAGCACGATGCAAAGCTTTACTCAACAGAAGAAGATGCAATTCTCACAATAGAAACTCTTGGTAAAGGTGAGCGTGGCCGTTACATGGTCGCTGCAACCTTTGGAAACGTTCACGGCGTATACAAGCCAGGAAACGTTGTTCTTCAACCAAAGATTCTCAACACACTTCAAACCGCTGTTGAAAAGAAGTTTGGATTCGCTGCAGGAAGTAAGCCAATGGATCTCGTATTCCACGGTGGTTCAGGTTCGCTTCTTTCAGAAATCCGCGAAGCACTTGATTACGGTGTAATTAAGATGAATATCGACACTGATACTCAATACGCATTCACTCGCCCAATCGTTGATCACATGTTCAAGAACTACGACGGCGTTCTCAAAGTTGAAGGCGAAGTTGGAAATAAGAAGCAATACGATCCACGTGCATGGGGTAAAACAGCAGAAGCTGGCCTTGCAAAGCGTATTGTTGAAGCCGCTACAGATCTTCGTTCTGTCGGCACATCAATGAAGAAGTAAAGAAAATTAATTAGCATTCCACTTAACAAAGGAAAAAAATGCCTGCATTAGTTCTGCTTGGCGCTCAATGGGGCGATGAAGGTAAGGGCAAAGCTACTGACCTACTTGGAGATCGCGTCGATTACGTCGTGCGTTATCAAGGTGGAAATAATGCTGGCCATACAGTCGTCATTGGCGATCAAAAGTATGCGCTACACCTATTGCCATCTGGAATCCTTTCTCCAAATGTTGTCCCAGTAATTGGCAACGGTGTTGTAATTGATCCTTCTGTTTTGTTAGAAGAAATTCGTGGATTAAATGAGCGTGGCATTGATACTTCAAAATTGAAGATTTCAACGAACGCTCACTTAATTACTCCTTACCATCGCACCATCGACAAGGTGACCGAACGTTTTCTTGGTAATTCAAAAATCGGTACAACCGGTCGCGGAATTGGGCCGGCCTACGCAGACAAGATCAACCGCATCGGTATTCGAGTTCAAGATCTTTTCGACCCATCAATTCTTCGCCAGAAGATTGAAGGAGCACTTCGCGATAAAAACCAAGTCCTCATTAAAGTGTTTAATCGCAAGGGTCTAGAAGTTGATGAAGTTGTTGCCGAATATCTTGAGTATGCAGAAATCTTGCGTCCATATGTTTGCGACACAGTGCTTCTACTTGATGAAGCTTTGAAAGCGGGCAAGACGGTTTTGCTTGAAGGATCTCAAGGAACTCTTCTGGATGTTGATCACGGAACCTATCCATTTGTGACTTCTTCTAACCCAACAGCAGGCGGTGCATGCACTGGTTCGGGAATTGGGCCAACAAAGATCACATCTGTTATTGGAATTCTCAAGGCTTACACAACTCGAGTTGGAAGCGGACCATTCCCAACAGAACTTCTAGATGACGATGGCGAAGCACTTCGTCGCATCGGCGGAGAGGTTGGCGTTACAACCGGTCGAAATCGTCGTTGTGGATGGTTTGATGCACCTATTGCCCGATACGCAACTCGTGTTAACGGACTTACAGACTTCTTCTTAACAAAGCTGGACGTTCTCACTGGTTGGGAAAAAATTCCAGTTTGTGTTGCATACGATATTGATGGAGTCCGCGTTGAAGAACTCCCTGCAAGCCAAACAGATTTCCATCACGCAAAGCCAATCTACGAGTACCTAGATGGCTGGAAAGAAGATATCTCTGATTGCAAGACTTTCGAGGATCTTCCAAAGAACGCGCAAGATTATGTGAAGTACCTTGAGAAAATCTCTGGTGCACCAATGTCAGCTATTGGTGTTGGCCCAGGTCGTAATCAAACAATCGTTGTAAAGGCTTTCATTTGAGAGTTCTACTGATTGGCTCCGGAGGGCGTGAACACGCTCTTGCCGCCGCCCTCAATAGAGACCCTGCGCTAGAAGAACTCCATGTAGCACCCGGCAATCCAGGCATTTCTGAGATTGCGCTCTGCCATCCCATCAACACAGACGATAACGCTGCAGTGATTGATCTTGCGAAGAAACTTAATATTGATCTGATTGTCGTGGGTCCGGAGAAGCCACTTGTAAATGGTTTGGCAGATGCTGCAAAAGCCGCAGGTATTCCCTGTTTTGGACCATCCAAGGCGGCTGCCCAACTTGAAGGATCGAAAGATTTTGCAAAACAAGTAATGCGTGATGCCGGCGTTCCGACTGCCAGATTCTTCACATGTACAAGAAAAGAAGAGATTGAAAAAGCGCTAGATACTTTTGGGGCACCCTATGTTGTGAAACATGATGGACTCGCTGCCGGCAAAGGTGTTGTTGTTACAGATGATCGTGCCTTCGCAATTGAGCACGCACTTCAATCTGGCCAAGTAGTAATTGAAGAATTTCTTGATGGACCAGAAGTTTCACTCTTCGGAATTTCAGATGGTCACAACATTATTGCGATGCAACCAGCTCAGGATTTTAAACGCGCATTTGATGGCGATCTCGGACCTAACACTGGTGGGATGGGTGCGTACTCGCCGCTTCCTTGGGCACCCGATGAAATTATTGAAGAGACACTTACTCAAGTATTGAACCCAACAATTAAAGAGATGGAAGCACGCGGAACTCCATTCGTTGGACTCCTGTATGCAGGACTTGCAATTACACATACCGGAACAAAAGTTATTGAATTTAATGCACGCTTTGGTGATCCAGAAACAGAAGTTTTACTTCCGCGATTGAAGACGCCTCTAGCGCAATTATTATTAAAAGCTGCGACAGGAAAACTTAAAGGTGAAACTCTGGAGTGGTCACAAGATTCTGCAGTCACTGTGGTCTTGGCATCTGAGGGTTACCCAGCTAACCCAGTGCTCGGTGAGCCAATTATGGGAATTGCTCCGATTGCTGGCTCGAGCGTATTTCACGCCGGCACAACAATCCGCGATGGAATTTTGCATTCTTCCGGCGGTCGCGTTCTGACCGTGACTGGGCTTGGGTCTGACCTCACTGAAGCCCGCAATAAGGCCTACCGGGTTATCTCCGCAATTACGCTTCAAGGCAGCCATTACCGCAGCGATATCGCGCTAAACGCGTCGGTAGCCGAGAAAGGTAATTAAATGCTTTCTAAATACGAGAGAATTACGCCATGAGCCTCCTCGCTGACCGTTATGCATCGGCGCAAATGCGCGAGATTTGGTCGCCGCAAGCAAAAATAATTAGTGAACGCAAACTTTGGGTAGCGGTAATGCGCGCACAATCCAAACTAGGTCACTCGATTCCAGATTCAGTAATAGCAGATTATGAAAAAGTTATTAATAAAGTTGATCTTGCATCGATCGACGCTCGCGAAAAGTCCACTCGCCATGATGTAAAAGCTCGAATTGAAGAATTTAACGCTCTGGCCGGACATGAAGCAATTCATGCAGGAATGACCAGTAGAGATCTCACGGAGAATGTCGAAGCGATGCAGGTCCGCGACGGACTTGCATTGGTTCGTGATCGCGTAGTCGCAGTTCTCGCAGTTCTTGGTCAGCGCGCAACTGAATACATTGATCAACCAATTGCAGGTCGTTCCCATAATGTTCCTGCTCAAGTCACAACTTTAGGAAAACGTTTTGCTACGACGGCAGAAGAACTTCTCTTCGCATATGAGCGTTTAGATAATTTAATCGAGCGATATCCAATTCGTGGAATTAAAGGACCAGTAGGAACTTCACAGGATTCTGTGGACCTTCTTGGATCTACCGAATCTCATGCACAACTCGAACAATTGGTGGCATCACACCTTGGATTCAGCCGCGTTTTGGATTCAACCGGTCAGGTTTATCCACGATCATTTGATTTCGACGTGGTGACCTCACTCGTTCAGATTGCCGCCGGACCTTCCTCTCTTGCAACCTCAATTCGTTTGATGGCTGGCGCAGAACTAGTAACTGAAGGTTTCAAAGAAGGACAAGTTGGATCTTCTGCAATGCCACATAAGATGAATACTCGCTCCTGTGAGCGTGTAAATGGATTGGCAGTAATACTTCGGGGATACGCCTCAATGGTTGGTGAACTTTCAGGCGATCAATGGAATGAAGGCGACGTTTCTTGCAGCGTTGTGCGCCGAGTTGCCTTGCCAGATACGTTCTATGCAATTGATGGCCTGATCGAAACTTTCCTCACCGTACTTACAGAATTTGGCGCCTTTCCTGACGTAATTGCAGCAGAACTCACAAGATATTTACCTTTCCTCGCTACAACCAAAATTTTGATGGCTTCAGTTAAAGCTGGAGTAGGCCGGGAAGAAGCTCACGAAGTTATTAAGACACATGCAGTGGCTGCGGCGCTTGGAATTCGTAAAGGCCAACAAAATGGAATGCTCGATGCAATCGGAAATGATTCTCGCATTCCACTTTCAAAAGAAGATTTAGTTGCTCTCATCTCCAAACCGTTGGAGTTCACAGGAGATGCACATGCACAAGTAGAGCGAATTGTTGCTCGCATTGATGCGATCACAAAAGCTCACGCTGCGGCAGCGCAGTACCGTCCCGGCTCTATTCGATGATTAACGACGGCTGGAAGCACGTTCGTTCCGGCAAGGTCCGCGACCTGTACACAAATGATAATAATGAATTGCTGCTTGTTGCATCAGATCGAATCAGCGCATTTGATTATGTTCTACCAACCCCAATTCCAAATAAAGGAAAGCTTTTAACCCAACTTTCACTTTTCTGGTTTGAATACTTGCAAGATATTGTTCCCAATCACCTCATTGAAAAAAGTGTTCCAACAGAAGTAGAAGGTCGAGCAGTAATTGCAAAACCATTAAATATGTTTGCAATCGAATGTGTTGCACGCGGATACTTAACAGGTAGCGGATGGGTTGAATATCAAAACAGTCAAACAGTTTGTGGAATCCCACTTCCTGCTGGCTTGCAAGATGGATCTAAATTGCCAGAGCCTATTTTTACGCCAGCGACAAAGGCTGAAATTGGCGACCACGATGAGAACATTGACTTTGATCGCGCTGTCCAAATTGTGGGACGAGTAAACGCCGAGATACTCCGGGATTTAACTTTAAAGCTTTATTCAAAGGCTCATGATTACGCCGCCACTCGCGGAATCATTCTGGCCGATACAAAATTCGAATTCGGCACCGATCAAGACGGTAACATTCTCTTAGGCGATGAAGCCTTAACGCCTGACTCTTCCCGCTTTTGGTCGGCTAATGAATGGAAACCAGGTGGGGTTCAACCTTCCTTTGATAAGCAATATGTTCGCGATTGGTTGCTATCAAGTGGATGGGATAAAGCCTCAACACCACCTGTATTACCTGAAGAAATCATTGCAAAGACGCAAGAACGCTATATGACTGCTTATGAACTGCTAACGGGAAAGGCGCTTATTTAAATGGCCATTATTGTTGTTGAGGTTATGTTGAAGCCAGAAATTTTGGATCCACAAGGCCAAGCCGTCGCCTCCGCTCTTCCTCGTCTTGGATTCACATTTGCTAAGTCAGTTCGTCAAGGAAAGCGCTTTGAAATTGAAGTGGATGGCGAACCAACAGAAGCCCAAATTGCTGAGGTAGAAAAAGCTGCGCACACCCTTCTTTCAAATCCTGTTATTGAAAACTTTCTAGTAAGAGTTGAGAAATAATGCGAATCGGAGTTGTCACATTTCCCGGTTCACTCGATGATCGCTCAGCACTCCGCGCCATTGAATTAGGAGGAGGAACCCCGGTCCCACTTTTTCATGGAAGTAATGATCTCAAAGAAGTTCAGGCAGTAATTCTTCCAGGTGGATTTTCATACGGAGATTATCTTCGTTGTGGAGCAATCAGTCGCTTCTCTCCAATAATGGAATCAATCATCCTTGCCGCAGAACACGGTTTTCCCGTTCTCGGAATTTGTAACGGTTTTCAAATTCTCTGCGAGTCACACCTTCTTCCAGGGGCACTTACACGAAATGCGGATTTGCACTTTATCTGCGCGGATCAAAAAGTTTCTGTTGAAAATACAAATACACCGTGGACAAACAATTACAAAAAAGGTCAAGAGATTGTTATCCCAATCAAGAATGGCGAAGGCTCGTTCCAGTGCAGCGATGAAACACTTAAAGAGTTGGAAGATGAAGGCCGCGTTGTACTTCGTTATGTAGGCAAAAATCCAAATGGTTCTCGTAACGCAATCGCAGGAATTTCCAATAAGCGTGGAAATGTAGTGGGCGTAATGCCTCATCCAGAACAAGCTATTGAGGATTTAACAGGCCCAAGTGAAGATGGATTGAATTTCTTCACATCAATCTTGAAAGAGATGGTGGGGCGCTAATGGCACTCGATACCGTCAAGCATGCGCAGGAAAATCCTGATGCGGTACAGCCGTATAAAGAACTTGGTTTGAAAGATGATGAGTATGAAAGCATTAAAGAGATTTTGGGGCGCCGTCCGACATCATCTGAACTAGCGATGTATTCGGTTATGTGGTCAGAGCACTGCAGCTATAAATCTTCAAAGATTCACCTCAAGCAATTTGGCGAAAAGGCAGTTAAATCCGAGGCTCTCCTCGTGGGAATAGGCGAAAACGCTGGTGTTGTAGATGTGGGTCAGGGCTACGCCGTTACATTCAAAATTGAATCTCACAACCACCCCAGCTACATCGAGCCATACCAAGGCGCAGCAACTGGCGTAGGTGGAATTGTGCGCGACATCCTTACTATGGGCGCGCGACCAATTGCAATCATGGATCCGCTTCGTTTTGGAGATCCAGAGAACCCAGATACCCGCAGAGTTCTTCCAGGAATTGTTTCTGGAATTGGTGGTTATGGCAATTGCCTAGGTTTGCCAAACATTGGCGGGGAAGTTGTTTTCGACGACACATATCAAGGAAATCCACTCGTCAACGCTCTCTGCGTTGGAGTCATGAAACACGCTGATATCAAATTAGCGACGGCGCACGGAGTTGGAAATCTTGTAGTTCTCTTTGGCGCAAAAACTGGTGGCGATGGAATTGGCGGAGTATCCGTATTGGCGTCGGAAACATTTAGCGATTCTAGTTCCAAGAAACCGACAAAGCGCCCTGCCGTTCAGGTAGGCGATCCATTTGCAGAAAAAGTTTTGATTGAATGTTCTCTTGAAATCTTTGCTGAAGATTTGGTTGTAGGTATTCAAGATTTAGGTGGAGCAGGTTTATCTTGCGCGACTTCCGAACTTGCTTCGGCGGGAAGTGGCGGAATGGATATCCGTCTTGAAACAGTTCCGCTTCGCGATCCTTCTCTTTCCCCTGAAGAAATCTTGATGAGTGAATCACAAGAGCGCATGTGTGCGATTGTTGAACCTTCAAAGTTAAAGCGCTTCATGCAAATTTGCCGCAAGTGGGATGTGACTGCAACGGTTATTGGCGAAGTAACGACAGGAACTCGTTTAAACATTACATTCAACGGCGAACTTATTGTGGATGTCCCACCTCGCACTGTTGCTCATGATGGTCCGGTCTATAACCGTCCAATTTCAGTACCAAAATATTTAGATACTTTGAAGCCCGTAGATGTGCCACTTCCTTCAACTGGTGTCGAAATCAAAGCAGCAATCCTAAAGTTGATGTCAGCGCCGAACATGGCCGACAAAACATGGGTCACAAATCAATACGATCGATATGTGCAGGGAAATACCGTTTTGTCACAACCTGAAGATTCAGGCGTGATTCGTATAGATACCCAGACAAACCTGGGCGTTGCTATCTCTACCGATGCCAATGCGCGCTGGTCGTACTTGAATCCTTACGAAGGTGCCAAGTTAGCGCTCCTTGAATCATGTAGAAATATTGCAACAAACGGGGCAAAACCATTGGCTGTTACAAACTGCTTGAATTTCGGATCTCCTGAAGACCCAGAAGTAATGTGGCAATTCTCTGAAACAGTTCGCGGTTTGGCCGATGCATGTTTAGAGCTTGGTTTGCCCGTTACTGGCGGAAACGTCTCCTTCTATAACCAAACTGGATCTGTAGCGATTCTCCCAACACCTGTTATCGGTGTTCTGGGTGTTGTCGAGGATGTCACAAAGCGCACTCCGATGGGGATCAAGCCAGGTCAAGAGATTTATGTAATTGGAAATGTTGACGATAACTTCAGCGGATCTGAATGGGCGCACATCCATGGAAAACAAATTGGTGATCGATCACCTGTCGCAGATTTAGATATGGAAAAAAGGTTGGTTTTGATGCTTCTTGAAGGTCAACCAATTTTTGAAGCAGCCCACGATATTTCTAATGGAGGTTTTGCCGCCTCAATTTCAGAGATGGTTCTTCGGACAAACGTTGGCGCGACAATTACTTTGGAAGGAAATGTTGCTGCAGAATTACTTGCAGAAACTCCTGGCCGAGTTGTTATCGCCATCAATGAATCAAATACAAATGCGATAGTCACTCTTGCTGGGAAGTATCAAATTCCAGTTAAGAACGTTGGTGTGACTGGCGGAGATTCATTAACAATAAATGACGGCGCACTTTCCATTGATGAATTGCGCGGCGCACATACTGGAGTTCTGGAAGCACTGTTCGGGTGATGACAAGAGATCCGCAGGTACTCGAGCGAGTGAAAGGAATACTTAAAATTATTTCTGAACTGGCTCCGGGCCATGCGGTGGAACTTCGAATCCCTCCCTATTCAGCGATTCAATGTGTCGAGGGACCAAAACACACTCGCGGGACTCCTCCAAATGTGGTTGAGATGCAGGCCGAGACTCTTTTTTCCTTGGCGTCCGGTGAAAAGATCTGGCAATCAGGAATTGAAAGCGGAGCGATTCATGCTTCGGGGGAACGATCGGATCTTGAATCACTCTTCCAACAATTAGCACTTAGGATGCATCCATGAGCCGCCGCCCGGATGGAAAGTTAACCGCCGAGCTCTTCCCTGGAGAAAAAGCTCAGGATGAATGTGGCGTATTTGGGGTGTGGGCGCCTGGTGAAGAAGTCGCGAAGTTAACGTTTTACGGGCTTTATGCCCTGCAACATCGTGGACAGGAATCCGCGGGTATCGCCACAAGTGATGGAAGTCGAATCTTCGTTTATAAAGATATGGGTCTTGTTTCTCAGGTATTTACCGAAAATGATTTAGCAACACTTACTGGCCACCTTGCAATCGGTCACTGCCGATACAGCACTACTGGTTCTTCAACGTGGGCGAATGCCCAACCAACACTTCGCGCAACAACACATGGCACCCTCGCTCTTGCGCACAACGGAAATCTCACAAACACAGGTGACCTTGCAGAATATCTTGCAAAGAATGTTCCTGGGCATGCAGATCACGCAAATCAGGCAACGACTGATACGGAAATAATGACTGCTCTTATTGCGTCGCAAGAAGGAAAGAATTTTGAAAGTTCTGCGCTATCAGTTCTTCCAATGCTTAAAGGCGCCTTTTCTCTCGTATTTATGGATGAGCACACTTTGTATGCAGCGCGCGATCGACATGGAGTTCGCCCTCTCGTAATCGGAAAACTTGATCACGGTTGGGTTGTTGCATCTGAGTCTGCAGCGCTAGATATTGTTGGCGCCGCCTACGTTCGCGAAGTTGAACCAGGAGAATTCATTGCGATTGACGCAGATGGACTTCGCTCACATCGATGGGCAGAGGCAACTCCAAAAGGTTGCGTATTTGAATATGTTTATTTGGCTCGACCAGATACTGCAATCGCCGGACGAAATGTCCATGCAACACGAGTTGAACTTGGCGCCCAACTTGCGCGAGAGCATCCAGTTACTGCTGACATTGTTATTCCAGTCCCAGAGTCAGGAACCCCCGCAGCTGTCGGTTATGCAAGAGAGTCAGGGATTCCTTATGGAGCAGGTCTTGTAAAGAATTCTTATGTTGGACGTACATTTATTCAACCAAGTCAATTAATCCGCCAATTAGGTATTCGCTTGAAATTAAACCCTCTTCGAGAAGTTATTGAAGGTAAGAAAGTTGTTGTCGTAGATGACTCCATCGTTCGTGGCAATACTCAACGAGCTTTGGTGAAAATGCTTCGCGAGGCAGGGGCCCTTGAGATCCACGTCCGCATTTCAAGTCCACCAGTTAAATGGCCGTGTTACTACGGCATCGATTTTGCATCCCGCGCTGAATTAGTGGCTGCAGGCTTGGAAATTGAGGATATTCGCCGCTCAATTGGTGCGGATTCTCTTGGTTATGTCTCTATGGAGGGTTTGATTAAAGCGACCACCATTGCAGAGGACCGACTTTGTACGGCATGTTTCACCGGCAACTATCCCATTGAAATTCCCGTAGATATTTCAGGCGGTAAGCATCTTCTAGAGATTGTGAATAATCACGAGTGAGTACATATTCAGAAGCCGGCGTAGACATTGATGCAGGAGATACTGCTGTTAGATTAATGAAAGAACACCTTGCAAAAGCTCGTCGTCCAGAAGTTGTGGGAGATATTGGCGGCTTTGCTGGTTTGTTTGATATCTCGGTGGCCAAAAGTATGAAGCGACCTTTGCTCGCAACATCAACCGATGGAGTCGGAACAAAAACTGAAATTGCTCGAGCACTCGGAAAGTACGACACCATCGGAGAAGATCTAGTTGCCATGGTTGTTGATGACCTTGTTGTTTGTGGAGCCGAACCACTTTTCATGACTGATTACATCGCTGTTGGAAAAGTTTTCCCAGAACGAATTGCTGAAATTGTTTCCGGCATCGCTCGAGGATGCGCGAAGGCGGGAACTGCATTGGTCGGTGGTGAAACTGCTGAGCACCCAGGACTTCTCGGCGAAGATGAATTCGATATCGCAGGCGCGGCCACAGGTGTTGTGGATGCCGATAATTTACTTGGAGAACATCGCGTAAGAAGCGGAGATATTCTTATTGCAATGCCATCTAGTGGATTTCACGCAAATGGATTCTCGTTGGTCCGCCACATTATTAAAACAAAAAACCTTTCACTTGATTATGTTGTGAGTGAATACAACAAAACATCGGGCGAGGTTTTCCTTACCCCCACTGAGATTTACTCACTCGACTGCTTGACCCTTTACAAGGCTTTGCAAGATGGTCTTCATGGGTTTAGCCACATTACGGGCGGCGGAATTGCTGAAAATACGGCTCGAGTCATCCCAGATAACTTGACCGCGGTTTACGATCGCTCATCATGGGCCCTGCCGGTAGAGATGGAATTTATGGCCTCTCTGGGCGGCGTCCCACAGGCTGATATGGAGCGGACCTGGAACTGTGGCATCGGCATGACCGCCATCGTGGCACCTGCCGAGGCCGATAGAGCCCTGCGCACGCTTGGAGCCCGCGGCATGAAGGCTTGGGTCGCTGGCTCCGTCAAAGAGCGCCAATCTGGGGAACGCGGTTCCGCTTTGGAAGGCACCTACCAAGCGCGGTAACCTACCTCCCTGTAGATGAACACACATATTGAATCCTGATAGGAGGTCTCGCCCATGGGTCGTGGCCGACAAAAAGCAAAAGCAACTCGTGTTGCACGCGATTTGAAATATTCCGCACAAGATATGGATCTTGAGAGCCTTGCAAAAGAGCTTCATGGTGATCCCGCTAAAGATCAAGATAAAAGTGACGATGATCCGTTTGCCGAGGGCAATTACATTCGTCGTGCGTAAGTAGATGCGCCCAACTCCTTACGTCGCATCACTTCGGGTTTACGAACCCATTACTTCCTTTGAACCTGCTGAACAATTGCGGTGGAGCGCTATTCCCATCACAACTTCAACCGGTGAAGAAGAACAAATTCGCGCTTTGAAGCGCACGATAACAATTGAACCTCCAGCACTTCGTCCAGATGGCGCGCACATTCTTGAATTTGAAGGCGCGAGATACGTTTCACCATGGTCCACTGCAACTCGTTGTTGGACAGCGCTAGATTCATTTAAGGACACGCTTCCTTCTTCAATCGTTCGTTATTTCGTTCCCGTAAATATGGAAGAAGCGATTCTGATCAATTCAGAAATAATGGAAGACAAAATTCCTCACATCTTGACGGAAACATGGTTGATTCCTCCTCGCTGGTTTGGCCTCTTTGAGCCAACCGATCGCCTGCGTGCCCAAACAGATGATGGACCGTATGTTGTTCATAGAACTGCAATTGCGAATGCAAAGAAGAGATGTATGCGTCTGCACGAAGTGGTTGTCGCATCTTTTGGTGAGGGGCCAGTTGAAGGTGAAATCGCTGATCTCCTTGAATGGTTGGACCTTTTTCATCCAGAATCAATTGTTGAGTTGGATTACGGCGGCCTGGCTATTTATATGGAGAACGCTCTTCAAGACCAAGGTGGCCTGGAAGCTGACACATCTGTTGAAGACCTATTGAGCTCACTTCGAGGTCTGGAGATGGGCAACGGAGCAATGGCTGGTCAAGGTTATGAAGCATTGATAGGTCGCTGGCGTAAAATTGCCGCATTCGAGCAAACTTCTTAGAAATCCGTACATAAATCTACATAAATCTAGTAATAGCACTTGTCAGTAACCGCTAAACACGGGGATACTTTCGCCCATAAGGTTCATATCGGAAGAAATGGACATTTTGATTTACTAGGCGGAAGGAGTGGCAGTTGAGCGAACAAGAAGTATTGCTAACTCCATCCGAAGTTGCGCACTTATTCCGCGTAGATCCAAAGACTGTCACTCGTTGGGCGAAAGCCGGCAAGCTGACATCGATTCGTACTTTAGGTGGCCATCGCCGCTATAAAGAATCAGAAGTAAAAGCGCTCCTTAATACAGTTACAAAAGAAGCTTAGGAAGGTACTGACATGGCTAACGCACCAAAAGAAGATCCAAAAGAACGTATGCGCCAAGCGCTTGAAAGAAAGAAAAATGGCGGCGCAGCTGGTGCCACCGGGTCTAATGGCCCTGCAGGAAATTCAAAGGTTGGCGGAAGCCAAGCTGGCGGCGGAGCTCCAAAGATGTTCCGTCGTAAATCTGGCGCAGCCTGATTTAATTTAACTTCCTGCTTATGCAGATATCTACGATCGATTACGCGCTACTTTTTCTGGCGACCTTTGCTGTCGTAGGGGCGCTAACTCCGCTCGCTCGAAAATTTGCAATCAGTCGTAATGTTATTGATGCACCAAACCTTGCTCACAAAACGCACAAGGAACCTGTTCCATACTTAGGTGGCGTCGCCATCATTGTTGGAATCGGGTTGATCTCCTTCGCTGCCTTTATTTTTCGCGACGGCACGTCAAAGAATTTTTGGCTAGAAACCTCAGTTATGGGGCCGGCTCTGGTTTTAGGAATTATTGGTTTATTGGATGACTTAAAGAATCTTTCACCGATGCCACGATTTATTGCACAAACGATTGCAGGAATCTTTACAGCCGTACTTTTAATTTCTGCAAAAACCGTAGGAACTCCAACATCATCTAGATTGCTTGATGCGCTGATTACTACATTCTGGATTGTCGGAATTTGTAATTCTATTAATTTCTTCGACAACGTTGATGGCGGAGCGGCAGGAACGGTCGCGGTTTCCTCGACCGCCCTGGCAATCATTGCTTACAACGGTGATCAATATTTAATTACAGCTCTTGCGACAGTTACATCTGGTGCGATGATTGGATTCTTACTGTGGAACAAGAGCCCAGCAAGAATTTATATGGGAGATGCCGGAGCGCTCTTCCTCGGTGTTCTAATTGCGACACTTACTATTCGTCTTCACCCAGATGCAGAAACAAAATGGACGTCATTTGCAACGCCAGTGTTACTTCTTGCCGTTCCTATTTTGGATACATCAGTCGCCGTTATTTCTAGGCTCCGTAGAAAGATTTCACCATTTCAAGGTGGGCGCGATCATCTCTCACACCGCTTGATTCGGGCAGGCCTAAGTCGGCCAATCGCTGCAGTGGCGCTTTGGATTCTAAGTGGTCTCTTCGCGTTATGCGCAGTACTTATTCCATTAGTTGGTTTAAGAGTGGAAGAGACTATTGTTTGGATTGCAGCAATCACATGGGCATCCTTATTTATGTATTTCATCCAAACGAGTGATTCTTAAGAAATATTTCTATTCAACGTTCAATTTGAGCGTGACGTTCATGGAATTCACAGCATCACAGGTTGAGCCGATTACATAACAACCGATAATCTATGCTGATGCAGAAACGCAGATTGAGCTCGTCATCCGCGAAAGTTTGGATGCTCGTTCTCGCAAGCCTTGTTGGAGTTACAACTCCGGCACACGCGGCTCAATCACTTGCCGAGGTACAAGCACAAGTCGAGCGCCTTCAAATTCAGGCATCGGCCGCAGCCGAAGCTGGCCAACAAGCACAAGTCGAATTGGGAAGACTCACTCGTTCTTTGAATTCAGTGAAGCAAAGAGATGCTGCGCAGGCCGCCTCTGTCGGTGATTTAAAGAAATCACTTGGAAAGATTGCTGTTGAGCAATATAAAAACAATGGCTTGAGCCAAAGCATGTCACTTCTTTTTTCTTCTGATCCGACTCTTTATTTGCAAGCAGCGGGAAGCCTTTCAGTTATTACTCAAAAGAAGGCGCTACAGCTAAGCCGTTACATGACTGCAGAACAAAGACTTCGAGCAACATCATTAACGCTCAACGATCAAGTAGCCCAGGTTGCTGCGGCAAAAGCTCGATATGTTGAACGTGAAGCGGCGGCGCAAGCAAGCCTTAAAGCAGCCGAAAAACTTCTTTCCAAATTAACTGCAGCCGAACGTGTTCGCCTTGCTAAATTGCAGGCCGATTCAGATAACGCTTATAACGCAGCTTCGCTAGCTTTGGCTAAAAAAGGCGTCGCGGCGAGTGGCCGTGCTGGTATCGCACTTCGTTTTGCTCTCAAGCAAATTGGAAAGCGCTATTACTTTGGCGGCGCAGGAATGACGTATTGGGATTGTTCAGGACTGACGATGCGCTCCTTTGGAGCTGCAGGGGTTTCACTGCCTCACTCGGCGGCGGCGCAATCGCGATATGGAAAATCGATTTCACTGGGGTCAATCAAGGTTGGCGATCTTGTCTTCTTTGGTCGACCAATTTCGCACGTTGGTATTTATCTTGGTGGCGGAAGAATGATTGATGCTCCCCATGCGGGCGCGCGTGTAAGAGTTGAAAGTTTTTCATCTTGGTTTGGCCGCGAGAAGTTTGTTGCCGCTCGCCGTATCTGATTTGTTAAGTATCTAACATATAAATGATGGTGGCTCGGGCCGGGGTCGAACCGGCGACCTCACGATTTTCAGTCGCGCGCTCGTACCAACTGAGCTACCGAGCCATGATCTATATCTATCGCTATTACTAGCGACCCAGACGGGACTTGAACCCGCGACCTCCGCCGTGACAGGGCGGCGCGCTAACCAACTGCGCTACTGGGCCTTTCCATGTGCCAAAGGACTTTAGATTTCTCTAGTTTGTTCATCCCCACTTACGTGGCAACAAACATCCTTTAACGCATTTTCGAATGAGCAAGAAGTCGAAACTTCTTCCTCACCTAGTGCCCCCAACGGGGTTCGAACCCGTGTTACCGCCGTGAAAGGGCGATGTCCTAGGCCTCTAGACGATGGGGACCGCAGAACAAGAGGCTAAGAGTATCGGCTAGCGCCCTAGCCACAAAACTGGATTATGCGCTTATTTAATAGCCCATTTAACGGCTACAGAGACCGAAACATCCTGTTGGCCAAGGTCAATTTGGGTCGCACCCGAATCCATCTTCGCCGTCGCCATCATGATTGGGTATGGAGAAGGAGAGGTGGTCTCATCAAGAGATGTGACACTTGAAAGCTTTACTCCCAAGAGTTTGGCGTAGTGGGCAGCCTTCGCTTTGGCGCGAGTTATGGCATCAGTGCGCGCAGCGTTGGTGGCTGTTGCGTTGTCGAATACGTAAGGTGTAACTCCATCTAGATTCAACTTATCTGCGCCTGCAGCGACGATTGCATCAACAACCGTACCGGCATTCTTTGCATTGCGAACGATGATTTCAAAGGATTGAGAAGCGCGATATCCGATGAGTACTGAACCTTTATCGGTTGTGTAGTTGTATTCAGGATAAATCGTGAGGTTTTGGGATTTGATGTATTGGGCATCAACGCCATTTGATTTCAGCGCCGCACGAATTGCGCTCGCTGTTGCAGCCGAAGTTGATTGGGCAACTGAACTTGTCGTCCCGACAAATGAAACAGAGGCATTAATGCGAACAGTGTCAGGAGTGACCTTTACTGATCCTGTCGCGCTGACATTGATATAACGATCAGCTGCTTCGGCCCCAGTGAGTCCAATACCTGTTAATAAGGCACCAGAAAGGGCAATGGCCAAAATACGCTTTGTTTGCATTCTCATCCCACCATTCTTCCACTATTCAATTGGGAAATGCCCACCAATTGACTGAGCCTTGTATGGGAGAATTCACCATGAGCTTTTTATCTAAGTGCAGCACACATACGGTGCAATCTGCCGCGGCCGCACTTAAGGCAGGCTCCCTCGTCGCCTTTCCAACTGAAACCGTTTACGGCCTCGGAGCAGATGCGGAGAATGCAGAAGCGGTTGCACGAATTTATGAAGTGAAAGGTCGCCCGCACGATCATCCCCTCATCGTGCACATCGCATCGATTGATGGACTCAACGATTGGGCGGCGGATTTACCCGATTACGCAATTGCGCTCGCTCGCGATTTTTGGCCAGGCCCACTAACACTTGTTGTAAATCGAAGTGAGCGAGCAAAAGATTTCATTACCGGCAATCAGAACACTGTCGGCCTTCGAGTTCCCGCCCACAACATTGCACTCGGTTTGATTCAAGAATTTATCAAACTTGGTGGCAAAGGAATTGCCGCCCCATCAGCAAACCGTTTCGGTGCTGTTTCACCTACAAATGCGCAAGCCGTGGAAGAAGAACTAGCCGAGTACTTACAAGTGCAAGACATCATTCTCGATGGCGGCCAATCCCTAGTTGGCGTCGAATCAACAATCGTTGATTGCACCGGTGAGACTCCTTTTATTCTCCGACTCGGCGCAGTTACTTCAGAGATGATTGAAGAGTCCACAGGGCTCATTGCACTCACAAAAGAGAATTCAGAGATTCGGGTTTCTGGCTCACTTGATTCTCATTACTCACCAAAAGCAAAAGTTGTTCTGGACGCTATTGCAGAACCGGGGGATGGACTCATTGCCCCCGATCAAATTCCAACTCCCGATGGAGTTATTCGCCTCGCCTCGCCTCGAACCATAGAAGGTTATGCCCGCGACCTATACGCGGCCCTTCGAAGCGCGGATGCCCAAGGAATTGAAGTGGTCGTCGTATTACAGCCAGGTGGCGACGGTTTGGCCGCGGCCATTCGCGACCGATTGAAGCGTTCGGCCTTCGAATAAATTCAGTACTTACTTGATTGCCAGCGTGCTTGCAGATAGAGCACTTATGCCAGCAGGTGTTGTGATCTGAATCTTGTAAGTGGTTAACGGAAGAGACTTGGGGCAAAGGAATGTTGCCTTTGTCGCGGAGACTCCCGTCAATCCTGAAATTTCAACCGGCGTCCCAACTGTAGGTGTCAAGGTTACTAACGTAGAGCCCAACAGGTTAGTTCCAGTGATTGTTACAGAGTTTGTCGCCGAAGAAATCGTGATAGATGCCGGAGTGAAACTGGTAATTGTTGGAAGGCCTTTTACAAACAAACCAGTGGAAGTCCCTGTTCCAGCAGCACTCGTCACCGAGATTGTGGCGGTTGTGGCTGATGTAGGAATGGTCGCATTGATTTGAGTGTCATTCACGACGCTGAAACCAGCGAGGGCAACGGTTCCGATTTTTGCACCCGTTGCGCCTGTGAAGTTAGACCCCGTGATTGTGATTGCTGTCGATGCGAGGGAATTTGATGGAGTAAAGCTTGATACGACTGGTGCCGCAACGGTGAACGCCACTCCTGTAGAAGTTCCACCAGGGCCTGCAACTGTGATGTTTCCAGTTTTTGCAGTTGTTGGAATCGTGGCAGTAATGAGTGAGTCGCTAACGACTGTGAATCCAGTTATTGAAACAGTTCCAATCTTTACAGCGGTGGCTCCGGTGAAATTAGATCCGTTGATTGAAATTGGTGTACCAATTCGACCCGAAGCTGGCGAAATACTCAAAATAGCGGGAACTGGCAATGCGGCTACTGTGAAGTTGGTTGGGCTCACCCAAACTCCGTAATCAGAAACCACCGTAATTGGACCAGTTGTTGCTCCGGTTGGCACAGTCACTGTAATTGAGGTCGCGCTCTGGCTTGAAATCTTAGCAAGGGTTCCATTGAAATAAACATAGTTTGTCGAAGGAGAAGCGCTGAGATTTGTTCCTGTAATCACGACGGATGTTGCTGAGGGCCCGGTCATCGGTGAGACACTTGCAACGGTACTTAACTTACTTGGTAATACAGAAACGCAACTATTTGTATTTGCCGCGACATTTTCCTGAAGGAAATAGTTTCCTACACCGGATACTGCATTCGCCTTTGCAAGGTTTGCAATATATGTGCTTCCGAAAATCCACGCACATTTATCTCCATTTTCATAGCCCGCTCCGTCAAACCATGCGTTCAGTCTTGGGTCTGAAACTGTTTCAACTAATTCATGGGCGACCACACTCGCCATACCATCCGCCGTAGGATTGGCATTGGGAGAAGCGGATAGAATTGAAGAACTCACGCACCTTGCGCTATTTCCGCTATCTCCGACGAAAGAGTATTGAACTGTATTCGCGCCAGAATTTGTGTAACTGTGGTAACCACACATACTTGTTATAAAACCACTCACGGAAATATCGGGAGATGTGAATACAAAATACAGATCATTTGAATTGGCAGGCCAGCTTTGCGCGGTAATCTGATTCTGTACGATTGTGGAAATCTGGTTACCGGTTGCTGCATCAAACGACGTTCCTAATGTTGAACTTGGTACAGATATGCATCCGGTGTTGTTGACCGTGTTAGAAACGAATGATTTTGCAGAACCTGCAACAGAATAATAAGACGTGGTTGTCTTATACCAACTTGAGCTTCCGACAGTGTTCAAGAAGTTATTGAGAACGCCAGCAGTGGAGGTGTCTACTGAAGCACAGGGAGTGCTCCAATTTCCGTAATAAATTTTGTACAAATTTACGGTCTGAAGTACTGGGCCACCGTGGTAAACGATATTTCCCGATCCGGAGGCAGGTTGAATGCTTGCGCCGATGATTGGAAAGTATGTGCCGTCAGCTTTGCCATGCGAATCAAAGTGAGTATGGCCTCCGTATTGAGAACGAGATCCGACGCTTTCAGAAGGTGAACCATCTTCTTTGTTGGTTTGTTCGGATTGTGAGCGAGAATTTGAACTTGAGTTATCAGCAAAAGTTGGCTGCTGTAGCAGAGTTAAGCCCAACGCAATTGTGAGCGCGACTGTTAACTTCTTCATGAGCTTCTCCCTCAAGATTCCTATTTGAACCAGGCGCGAAACCCATCTCTGGATCCATAGCCTGACGACAGGTGGGTAATTCTAGGGGTGATTTTGGTCGATTCAGAAGCCCGAGTTTTGGAAAAATGAGCCTGAAAAGATGCCCTAGACTCAGCGGCTTAGGGCCTATAGCTCAGCCGGTAGAGCAACGGACTTTTAATCCCATAGGTTTCGAATCCCCGCATAGGTATTATGTCGACCAGTTCTGACAAAGCCCTAATCTGAGCGTTAATCCGCCCTATTAGGGCTATTTCTTTTGCCCACTGATGTCTGCGTAACCGCGTATTCTTTGGCACAAGTTTGGCACAGATTTAGTGCTGATTCCTTCCTATTCGGACAGTTGGTTAGATGACTAAAGAAAAAATAGACCTTGAGGTAAAAGGCTATAAAGGATTGGAAGCGTTTCATAAGTATTGGGGAAAAAAGCCCATTGAATCATGGAATATCTTGATCAATGAACTTTCTACCCCAGGGGATTTACTGCTTGACCCATTCTTGGGGTCAGGTTTGGTTGCAAGAGAATCTATTGATAAAAATAGGTCTTTTGTAGGGATTGATATAAACCCGATAAGTATAGAACTAACTAATTTTTTCTTGAATCCTCCAAAGGCAAAAGACCTAATATCTGCTTTTGAAAAAATTGAAAAGAATATGAAAAAGTATCTTACCAAGACTTACACTTGGGAAAATGAAATTGTGACTCATATTTTATGGAACGATAAAGATGTGAGCGAATACTGGGTAAAAAGAAAAAATAAAAAAATAGTTCTCGCGCCTGACGAAGAATTTAGAAAAAAATTCAAAAAAGTAAAAAAATATACTATTAAAAATTTCAGGAAACCCGAATTTTTTAACAATGCCCGAATAAATACGAATAACAATCTGGATATTAGCGATATTTTTACAGTTCGTGCCTTGGAGTTTATTGATCTTCTTTTGCTAGAAATAGCTAAAGAAAAAAACACATCAGTAAAAAGAGCCTTAAGATTGCTTCTTTCTTCATCGGCTGGGCAGATGTCTAATATGGTTTTTGCCGTAACCAGTAGAGGTAAAACCACGGGTAAAGTGAGTACGAGAACTGAAGTTGGAAGTTGGGCAATAGGTTATTGGCGCCCTCAAACTCATTTTGAGGTGAACCCATGGTTCTGTTTTGAAAATAAAAAAAATAAGATGTTGAAAGGGTTGCTTGAAGCTGAGAAAGTCAGTTCACTTAATGTAAATAAAGGAGTCGCAAAGCTTATGCTTGGGGATTCTGAAAAGAAATTAAAGAACATTGAAGACTCTTCTATTCAGCTAATTCTTACGGATCCACCGCACGGTGATCGGATTCCATATTTAGAACTGAGCGAACTTTGGAATTCTATCTTGGGATTTAAAGTTGATTTTAAGAATGAATTAGTTGTGTCCAACGCTAAGGAGAGGTCTAAGAGTGACTCAGACTACACTAAGAAATTTACCAATATAATTAATGAGTGTTACAGAGTACTGAAAGATAATGGATATCTTGCGATTATGTTTAACTCGAAGAGTAAAGAACATTGGGATGCACTTGTCTCAATGCAGGATGGGTACAAATTAAATTTTGTAGGCAGGTACAACATGAATTACTCTGCTGGCTCAATCGTTCAAGACAATCGGGAAGGTGGATTGAAGAACGACTACGTATTAATTTTTGCTAAGGGATTGGACTCGACCAAAACTAAAAGCATAAGAAACCGACTTAAAGTTTTACCAGAATGGTCTAACAAACTTCCTGAGGCAAAACATGACTCTTAATTTTGCAGACTGTGTTGCACTTTTCCGAAAAGGTGAAATTAACAAATTGTCTCTTACTCCTGAAGGATCTAGATTTTTAAAATTAAGGTCCATTGCTAGAACAGAATTGATGGAAGAGTTCTCTAAGATTTACAAAATCGTTTTGCCTGTGAAGAAAAGGGAATATTTTCCAGCAATATTTGAATCCAGAATTTCAGAAGATAACATTATTTCCTTTATTAAAATGAAATACATTGAAGATCGTCGGGTTAGAAAAGCTGAGGAAGATGATCTGGTCTCTGAGTTATATAAAGTTGAATCATTTGGTTGGGCTGGTTCGAATGCCGGTGGGCTTGAAAGATCAATTGTTGACAATTATGTGAAAAAAATTAGAAATTATGATGGTCTAAAAAGTTCTATCAGAGGCGAGCTTATAAAGAATGTTGATACTTATGTAACTTCAAGTTGGTATAACCATTGGACATCGATAATCATTGAAGATCTTATTAATGACCACGAAAGAGTACTTCCTGCTATTGGTCGGATACCTAAGATTGATTTCTTTGTTGATAATTATCCTTACGACCTGAAAGTAACTTTTCTTCCCGAAGAATATATTTCGGATTATAGGAAACTAAATAAACTGGGTGTCGAAAAGACAATCCTAAAAAAAGTTTGTAAAGAGTTAAATCTTCCAGTTATTGACTCGGATAAGAAAGACTTATCAGTATCTGTTTTGTGGAACCAATTGGCTGATAACCCATCTGAATTGGCTGAAGGGGTGATATCAAAACAATTAAAGATTCGTAACGATTGCCTTACAGAAGCAATGAATGACCCCAAAAATCTTGCTACTTGGTTATATGAAAATCAAGGCGAAAGAAGGTTTGATTCTTCTAATAGAATGTTCATCATTTTATGCGATTCCTCCAATTTCTTCGAAAGTTGGAAACTTAAACGAGCAAAACCCTTAATTGATAAACAATTCAAAAGCTATCTATCGGACAACAGGGAAATCGGGTTCGAACTAGATTTCAATTGGGAGAATCAAAAATACTCGGTCATAGCCGATGTAATTTTCATTATTAAATAAGTCATCCTAAATTAAGATGTCCGTTACCACACCCGTACCTATACCCGCTTACTGGTCATAGTGCACCCGTAGCTATACCCGATGGCGGGTTATGAGTTGCTCGTGTTTTACGCTTAATTTAAGTATCTCGGTTCCTGACCACCCAATCACAGCAAGATTAATTGGGTGGTCAGGAACCTTCTA
>CAIKKN010000029.1 GCA_903827945.1 uncultured Actinomycetes bacterium
GCAAGGGAGTTACGAATTCTGGCGCTGTGCAATTGATGCCTACTCCAATTGCTCCAATTTTTCCGCTTACCAGTGCGACAGCATCTTTAAATAATTCACCTGACGAGATGTGTTCTCCGTCCTTACAAGAAAAACTCATCCAGTAAGGAATTTTTATATCTTGCTCGTCAAGCAATTCAAGTATCGCCTCGGCTTCCGTTAATTCGGGAATAGTTTCAATCGCAAGCAAGTCTGGATTACTTTCAATAAGAACTTGCAGACGCATGCGGTGGAAATCCTTGAGTTGAGTCTTCGTTCGTCCGTAATTGCCTCGATATTCAGATCCATCAGCAAGCGAAGCACCATATGGACCCACTGAGGCTGCCACCTTTACGTCGGTTCCTGCTGAGGCGTTACGTGCTAATTCGGTAGATAAAAGCAGGGCGCTTCGAACATCCGACTCGGTCCAACCTCGCAGAGCGCATCCATCCATCGAGATTTGGTAGGAGCTGGAAATAATGATTTGTGCCCCCGCATCAACAAAAGCTTTATGTGCCGCTTCAATTTGATCCGGAGCGGTTCTTAGAAGTTCACCGCTCCACAAGGATGTATTGAGATTATTTCCCAATTGCTCGAGGGCTGTCGATAATCCGCCATCTAGGAGCATTGCGCGATTGAACACCTGCACAATCTAATCTATTAACTATGATTCAGAGGTGAAGATGCGATTGATTGTTGCCGGAGCCCTTCTTATTGCTTCGATAACACCCGCTCACGCATCTCCAAATTACGCATTTCCGATATCTGGCTGCGCAGTGACTTATGCCCGAGCCCACCACAATTATCCAGCCACTGATATTTTGACGAAAAAAGGCTGCAAATTCGTAGCTCCAACATCTGGAGTCGTGGATGAGGTAAACCATGTCGATAAATTTTCATGGAAAACAAATAAAGGCGCTGATCGTGGGGGATTGTCGATCTCAATAGTCGGAGATGATGGAGTTCGCTATTACGGAAGTCATCTTTCAAAGATCCCAACAGAAATGGTGCCAGGGTTTCGTGTAAACGTTGGAGACATCATTGGATATGTAGGAAATAGTGGCGATGCGAAAGGACTTGCGACGCATCTGCATTTTGGTATTTCATGGCCGACCCCTGCCGGCATTTGGTGGGTCAGGCGAGGTGAGTTATATCCATGGAAATATTTGGATGCATGGAAAGCCGGTAAAGATGTTTCGCCTTCTAAGGCAGTTGCAACTCTAGAAAAGAAATTAGGAAACGTTCCAAAATTGGTTGGTTATTAATTTGTCCCATGAAAAAAGCCGCCTCTTTCGAGACGGCTTTTTCAAAGTAAGTGTTTTACTTATGCAGGGTTTACTGCGTCAGCCTGTGGGCCCTTTGGACCTTGGACGACTTCAAAAGTAACTGCCTGACCCTCTTCGAGGCTCTTGTAACCGTTTCCTTGAATAGCTGAGTAGTGAACGAAAACATCTTGTCCGCCGCCATCAACCGCAATGAAACCGAAACCCTTTTCAGAGTTGAACCACTTAACTGTACCTGTTGCCATGTAACTGTATTCCTTCGATAAATGTTGGCACTTAACAAAACATTAAGCGCCGGTCTTCCTCTTCTGCATTTTTACCGAGAAACCAGACTTGCGTCGAGCTGAACTACGGGTACTGCCAAGCGTCGGACTAGTGGAGAGTCTAACTGCAAAGTCGATGGTTTGGGAAAGTACTGAGGCGTATTAAAACGGGGACTAGCGCAACACGCCCGGAAAGCGCATAATCAGCTCCTTGAATCGCCCCAAAGGGCTTTTTAAACGCGTGATGGACTGGGGAAGGTCGCATCAAGTGCGTTCTTAGAAAGCATGGGTACGAACAGTCATGAGCCTGTCTGGAGATCTTCAGATTCACTCCGCCCCAAGGGCGTTACTTCGCCATATTCAATGGTCTCTCAATTCAATTTTCGAAGAGACGATTCCACTTGATTGGATCACTCAACCTCTTGCAGCTGGCACGTATTCATGTGAGGTGCAATGGCGAAGTTCTAGCAATAAGGAACGCGCATCAAAAATTGCATCAACCTTAAAAAGGTGGCACTTCATTCGCTTTGAAGTTCGTGAATTTCCTACAGAAGGCGGGGAAGGAGTTCTCTATCGCGCCACCCCCGACCTTGGAATGCATCAAGCGGTGACTTGCAGCACGGGGGACATCATGATTCACGAAAATCGAATTCTTACGATTCTTGGTCAGTCTCACGGATATGAAACCTTACGAGAAAATCTTCAGTCTGCCCTGGGAATTCAATGGGATCGCGAGCTTGAGAGGTACCGGCAGGGAATTGAATTCGAAAATCCACCTCTGAGGATTAGTATTTGACCATGGCTATTAAATCCCGGCAAGTTGTCCTAGTTTCATCCGCGCTCATCCTTTCATTGGGAATTGGCTTCGCCGGATCTTTAATGGGAAGTGGTTTTGCGGCGCGAACCGGTAACGCAATTACTGTTACGGGATCAGCGAAGGCATCGGCAACAGCCGACAATGTTGTCTGGAATTTGATGGCGCAAGAGAGTTCTCCAGCCGTTGCAACTGCAGTAAAGAAAGTTGAGCAGAGCGTTACTGCTGCTTCTGATTATTTAATAAAAGGTGGCGTTGCTCCTGAATCAATTGAAACCGGCGCGATTAGCACTTATGCGATTCAGCAATACATAAATGGAAACCAAACCGGAAAAGTCTTGGCATATCAGGCGACTCAAAACGTCATCGTCCGCTCAAAAGATGTCACCTTAATAAAGAAGCTCAGCGACGGAATTGGCGCCCTACTTTCAACTGGTGTGAATGTTTACAACAACGGTCCTCAATACTATGTCTCAAATCTTGCAACTCTTCGCCCACAACTTCTCGCTGATGCGATGAAGGATGCAAAGTCTCGCGGTGAAGCGATCACAGGCGCGGTCAGTTCAAAACTCGGCGCAGTACTTTCTGTTACAAGTGGACCCGTGCAAGTAACGGCGCCAGATTCAGTTGATACAAGTGCCGGTGGAATGTATGACACATCCTCAATTGCAAAGACTGTCACAGTAACTGTTTCAGTAAGCTTTAAGACCTCGAAGTAGAAATTATTCGTAAGACTTAAAGATCAGCACGACGTTATGGCCACCAAAGCCAAATGAGTCGTTTATCGCTGCAATCGGACCTGATGGAAGCGGGCGGGGAACGTCGCGTACAACGTCAACCTTGACTGCATCGTCCAGATTTTCAATGTTAATTGTTGGGGGAGCCAAGCGATGCTTAAGCGCCAAAACTACGAATACTGATTCGATTGCGCCAGCACCACCAAGAAGGTGACCTGTCATTGATTTTGTTGCAGAAACTGCAACGTGGCTCATATGTTCACCGAGCGCAGCAGTAAGCGCGTTTGCTTCAGCAACGTCACCAGCAGGAGTCGAGGTTGCATGCGCATTGAGGTGAACAACCTCAGAAAGATCAACACCAGAATCGCGGAGAGCAAATTTCACAGCGCGAGTAACGCCTGATCCAGATGGGTCTGGAGCGGCAATGTGATAACCGTCAGAAGTCAGACCTTGGCCTGCAAGTTCGCAATAAATTTTCGCGCCACGAGCTTGTGCATGCTCAAGTGATTCGAGAATAACAATTCCGCCGCCTTCACCGAGAACAAATCCATCACGGTCTTTGTCGTAAGGACGAGATGCGCGGGTTGGGTCATCGTTTCGAGTGGAGAGCGCTTTCATTGCAGCAAATCCAGCCATGGGCAATTCGTGAACCGCAGCTTCAACGCCGCCAGCAATAACAATGTCAGCCCGACCTAGGCGAATCATTTCCATCGCATACCCAATTGCTTCGGCGCCAGATGCGCAGGCAGAAACTGGTGTGTGAACTCCGGCTTGTGCTTTAAATTCCAATCCAACGTTTGCTGCAGGGCCATTTGGCATCAACATCGGAACAGTGTGGGGTGAAACTAATCGGGCGCCCTTAGTGCGAAGGATGTCGTACTGCTCAAGCATCGTTGTGACGCCACCGATTCCAGAGGCCACCACAACGCCGAGGCGTTCATGATCAACTTCAGGTGAACCAGCATCAGCCCAAGCCTCACGCGCAGCAATGACGGCGAATTGTTCAGAGCGATCTAGGCGTCGAATCTCAACCGGCTTCATTACTTCCGAAGGCTCAACCGCTATCGTCGCAGCAAACTTCACATTGACGGAAGTCAACATTCCTTCTGGAAGAAGGCGAACGCCACTCTTTCCAGCAAGAAGTGCTTCCCATGTGCTTGGTACATCTCCACCCAATGGGGTAGTTGCACCAAGTCCAGTTACTACGACGCGGGTCTTAGACATTTTTTAGAGATTGCTCGCAGAATTATGAATGAGCAACAATGAAGTTAACGGCATCAGCGACTGTTGCCATCTTTGTAACTTCGTCATCTGGAATCTTTACGCTGAACTTTTCTTCGGCAGCAACAATCACTTCGACCATGCTGAGTGAATCAACATCGAGATCGTCTGCGAACTTCTTTTCCAAAGAAACGAGTGCGCCATCAATTCCTGCAACTTCAACGACGATGTCGCGAATTCCTGCAAGTACTTCATCTTGTGTAAGTGCCATTGCTTTATATTCCTTTTCTTTACGTTTTCTTTGCTTGCCTTGAGGTATATTACGGTAGAACAACGACCTGGCTGGAGAAGACCAACCCTGCCCCAAATCCTATGAGAAGCGCCAATTTACCGCTAAGTTGCGGATTTTCTGCGAGTACACGGTCCATTGCGAGAGGAATTGATGCCGCGCTCGTATTTCCTGTGGTCTGAATATCTCGCGCAATCACAATACCGTCCGGTAACTCCATGGATTTCACGAGTGAATCAATAATGCGCTCATTTGCTTGGTGGGGGATAAACGCCGCCAAATCAGAAGGTTGAATACCTGCGGCAGAGATCGCTTTCTTACCAACTTGAGCAATTTCATAAACAGCCCAACGAAATACTCGCTGACCTTCTTGCGAAATATCTGGCCAACCAATCTTGTCGACTGTTCCACCTTTTTTATAATCTAACCAAGATGGAGTCATCAGGATGGCATCGCGGTTATCTGCATCTGCGCCCCACGTTGTTGCACTAATTCCAACTTCTTCAGAAGGCCCAATGACAACAGCTCCAGCACCATCGGCAAAAATAAAGGCAGTTGCGCGATCCGTTGGACTTGTAAAGTCAGAAAGTTTTTCCGCTCCGATTACCAACACATACTTGGATGTGTGATTACGAACTAAATCTGATGCAATTCCAACGCCATAACTAAATCCGGCGCAGGCGGCGCCGATATCAAATGCGGCAGCCTTTGTGTTGCCTAGGCGAGTGATCAGTTCTGTTGCAGCACTAGGTGCTTGAAAAGGATAGGTAATGGTGGAAAAAATCACCGTATCGATATCCGATGCATTTACACCCGCGCGTTCAATAGCAATCTTTGCAGCTTCATAAGCCATGTCAATGAGAGATTCATCGGCATCAGCAAAATGGCGAGTCTTGATTCCTGTGCGCTGCTGGATCCACTCATCACTTGATTCGATTGCATCAACGATTTGCGAGTTAGGAACGACTCGACTTGGTCGATATGCACCCACCGAGAGAATTCGAGTGTTCTGCGACGGCTTTGTATTTTGAATTTTCATTATTCGGAGGCTCCATGCTTTGCTACAAATTCACGAACTGCTTCTAAGTCTTCAGGCGACTTCAAAGCAAAAGTTTCAATTTCAGGATGCGCGCGCTTAATTAAACCAACAAGTGTCCCGGCAGGTGGCATTTCAATAACTCCGGTAACGCCCATAGATGCGAGTGTATCCATGCAGAGGTCCCAACGAACGGGTCCAGCGATTTGCCCCACGATGCGATCGAGAAATTCTCTGCCGCTTGTGACTTCGCTACCTTCCTTGTTAGAAATGATGCGAATAGCAGGATCGTTCACTTCCGTAGAAGCTGCAAGTGCGCTCATAGCTTCCAGCGCCGGCGCCATTGCAGATGTATGAAATGCACCAGCAACTTGAAGCGGACGCACGCGTGCACCTTCAGGTGGATTTTCTGAGAGAGCTGCGAGAGCACTTAACGAACCTGCTGCAACAATTTGCCCAGCTCCGTTTTCATTTGCAGGAGTAAGCCCAAGTGAAATTAAGTGATTGACGACTACGGCGCGATCTCCACCCAGAACAGCTGACATCCCAGTTTGAGAAATACTTGCGGCTTTAGCCATTTCGCGGCCACGAGTTGAAACAAGTTTGAATGCATCATCCGGGTTGAGAATTTTGGCAAAAGTTGCTGCAGCGATCTCTCCGACAGAGTGACCTGCAACTACTGAGATTGCCGAATCGTTTCCTGCAAAGAGCGCGCCGGCGCCAGTAAGAGCCCCAAGCATCAGAAGTGGTTGGGCATTTGCAGTATCGCGAATTTCATCGGCATCAGCCGTTGTTCCAAGACGGTTCAGGTCTACTCCGCAAATTTCTGACCAGTGCGAAACCATCTCAGGAATTTGGGGACCAAACTGCACAAAATGTTCTATCCAAGGAGTTAAGAAGCCTGGAGTTTGTGAACCTTGACCAGGAGCGAGGATTGCGAGCATGAGGAGGAGTTTATTACGAGGATCTGATACTGATCGGTATAAGCGTTAATTTCTATTAACTAGCCATACCTGCGCAGCGTGAGCGGCAACTTTTGTCGTTTCGCCGGGCTTGGCAATTGTGGGCTCAAAATTTTGCAAATCGAAGGCAGAATCAAAGACGGTTCTAAAAGCCGAGCCCCATTTTTGCGCGGGCAGAGTAAATTCTTGTTCTTGAGTACTTCCATTAAAAAGCATGAGAAGGGCTCTATTTGCTGTTGCATCCACATACATTGCTAAGTAGTTTCGATTTACTTGTTGCCAGGAATCGCTCTCCATCTCTTCGCCATTCCTTCGAAACCAAGCAAGATCTTTTCGGCTTGTTCCAAGATCTAGTTCTCCAGTAAAGAACTCCTTAATTACATCTGAAAGATAAGTACTTCGCAATGAATTGAGGATGGCCACGCTTTCCAACAAGTCCACTTGCTCGCTGCTTGGTTTCCAGTTAAGCGCCCATCCACCAAGAAAAGCCTTTTCGGAAGTTACATCGCAATCGAGGGGAAGTGAATATGCATTATTTGAACCGTTTTGTGAACGCCCCACTTCATCGCCCATCGTGATCATGGGAACGCCGGTTGAGAGAATTAGAGAAGCGAGCATAGATTTTTGAAGTTTGTGCCGCGTTGTCGCAATCGTTGGATCATCGCTCTCGCCCTCAATACCCACATTCCACGAACGGTTGTTCTCATTTCCATCGCGGTTATCTTCAAGGTTCACTTCATTATGTTTGACGTTGTACCGAACCAAGTCCGCCAGAGTGAATCCATCGTGAGCAGTGATGAAATTAATGGAAGATGTAGGACCGCGGTAATAGAAAATATCGTGAGAGCCACTTAGGCGCGAAGCGAAATCGCCTACGCCTTCAGAGTGCCCACTTGCAGGATTGGCCAACCAGAATTGACGTTGAGTATCACGATAATGATCATTCCACTCGCGCCATGGGTGCGCGAAATCCCCGAGAGCGTAACCGGCAATATCCCACGGCTCCACAATTAATTTGCGTGATCTTAAAAGCGGCTCAGCAACAATGGCCGTCATGAGCGCGCTATGTGTTTCAATGCCGTATTCATTTCGAGCCAGCGCTGTCGCCAAATCAAATCGGAATCCATCTACACCTATTACTTCGCTCCAAAACAGGAGTGAATCAATAATCATGCGCACCACCCATGTGCGGCGAGAATCAACTGTATTTCCACATCCTGTGACATCAATATAGTTATCGCCGTGTGATCGACGGTAAAAGCCCTTGTTATCGATTCCACGAAAATGCAGCGTTGGACCACTTGGTCCACCCTCTGCAGTGTGGTTGTAAACGACATCCAGTAGAACTTCGATACCAGCATCGTGAAGGGCTGCCACCGCTGTTTGTAGCTCCTTAATTGGATCATTCGTTGCAGCGTATGCGCGATGCGGCGCAGAAAATGCAATGGCGTTGTAGCCCCAAAGATTTTGGCGACCGCGAGCTTCAATGGATGGTTCTGTCATGAAGTGATGAATGGGCAGAAGTTCAATTGCGGTTATACCCAGCTTTTGAAGATATGCGATTGTGCTTGGATGGCCAAGGGCTTTGTAGGAACCTCGTTCATTTTCTGGAATTGCTTCATTAAAAGCCGTCAATCCACGTACGTGTGCCTCATAGATAACAGTCTTTGTCCAAGGCTTATTCATATGACTTACGTGGCGCTTATCTAAATCAACGACAACCGAGTAAGGAATGAAACCGGCAGAGTCGCGCGTATCCATCACGTTGATATCGCCGTTTCCTTCGCCATCAATTGCTGTGTGTCCATAAATTTCAGGAACATACTGAACTTCACCATCTAATAGATGGGCGTATGGATCGATTAATAACTTATTAGGATTAAAACGCCATCCATCTTCCGGGCGCCAAGGTCCGTAGACTCGAAATCCATATCTTTGACCTGCTCGTACTCCTGCAAGGTATCCGTGGAAAATTGGGCCATCACGGTGGGAGAGTGCAAAGCGAGTTTCAAGCATCTTGCCATTTACTTCATTGAATAAGCAGATTTCCACGGCGTCAGCTGCGGCCGCCCAGATAGCGAAGTTAGCTCCCTCTTCGGTAAGAGTTGCACCTAAATAACGCGGGTCTGCTGGTTTCACGCCAGCACCTTAGCGGTTTTGTGTAACAAACTCTCTACATATGAGTAATAACTCTAGAAACATAAGGATTATTGCAACAGGTAGTAAGTCAACTGAACGCTTAAGAAACCATGGAAGACCATTTCGAATAAGCCACATCACTCGAGCCGACTTTGCTGAGCAGGATTGCTCTTTTACTAACGGAAGTGAGAGATTCCATCCGCGAGTACGAAGTTGCGTGGCCATTTCACGGGCAAGCAGCTGATGTCCAAAAGGGCCAGGATGCATACGATCGATATGCCAATTTCGCAGATTATGAACGTCGGGGATTTCACGCGTGCGAATTAAGATGACATCAAGTTCGGCAGCCACCTTCTCGTAGACCAAGTTCACAGAATCAACGCGCCTTCGAAGCACGCGCTTCAATAGCCGTGGAATTCGAAGAAGCTCGCCAGGATCATGGAGTTGCACCATAAGAATTTCGCTACCACGCGCAAGCAAGTCCGTGCATGTGCTTGTTAGATTTTTGTGGAGTACATCTGGGTCAAATCCATTTCGAAGCAGATCGTTTCCTCCCACAATAACCGCACAAATATCTGGCTCAACATCCAGCGCTTTAGGTAGCTGAACATCCTTAACCTCCGTCGATTTTGCTCCTGGCCGTGAAAAATTGAAATAGCTAACTTCCTCCCGGAAGTTTTCTTTTAAGTAGTGTGCCCAACCACGTGGAATTCCTGCGGCATCAAAGTCGCCTGTGCCGTAAGCGGCGCTATCTCCAATTACCGCAAAAGTTAACTTCGGCGGCATAAACATTATGCGACCCGTAACTTCTTCAACAGAGTAAGCGGTGGTAGATCCGGTTGTACTTCAAGGGCCCCGTGTAACATCAACATATTTCTCACCGTGGCGTCCCAGGGCATCGTTTCGGCAACTTCTCTGGCAACTTCGCGAAGTTTTGGTCGCTTGAGTAGATGTTGGATTGAGTGAGCAAAAGAAAATCTGTTATCAGATGATACGGCGCCTGCAGGATGCTGATGTTCAAAACGTAAGAATTCTCCGACGGCGCTACTTTGCGAAGCGACCACTGGAGTTCCGCTGGCCAGGGATTCAAGAGCCGCAAGGCAAAAGGTTTCAAGTGGACCGGGTGCCATAGAAATATCGGCACTCGCTAAAATGCTCGCTACTCGATGGCGATCGGCAACATATCCAAGAAAATCAACAGGCAATCCATCCGCTTTCTTTCTGAGTTTGTGCCACAGAGGTCCAGTTCCCACATAAACAAGTCGAGCTCTAATTCCTTTTTGTATCAAAATTTCAAGAGCATCGATACTTCTTTGAGGTTCCTTTTCGCGTGACATACGTCCGCAGTGGACAAGGAGGACTTGATCGCCTTTCAGCATCTCCTCTCGAAGTTCTTCTGAGCGAAGTGACGGATGAAAAGTTGTTAAATCCACACCAAGGGAAATCTTGACCAAGTTTCCAATTCCAATCGCTTTAAATTCCTTTGCAGCGAATTCTGTCGTTGCAACGACGTGGTCAAAGCCGCCCGCAAGTTTTCTATTGTGCATATTGACAATTGATTTTTTTAGGATTGATGGAAGAAATGGTAAGAAGCGGTCAACAAGACCTCGAAGTGTTTCGTGGCTAAATACGACCGAAGGAATGCCATTTTCTCGGGCCCATTGGCCAAGTGATGTGAGAGTGAAACGGTCTGAGACTTCAAGACGATCGGGGGCTAGCTTTGTCAGGATTCTCTTTAATTCAACGTTATGTCTGATGATGCGATACCCGCCACTTTGAGGAAGGGTCAATCCAGGCAGGGTTATTTTGCGCCCGTATGGAGTGATTTCTTCGACTGCGTTAACGCCAGGGACGATGTAGATGAATTCGTGACCATAAGATTGGTAGCCCTTACCCAGTTCATGCAAGGTCGTCTTGATACCGCCTGAGTTAGGTCCGTAGAAATTTGCGACGTGAACGATTCTCATGCGGCGCTTCCTTCCGAAGTGCGGGTGAAGGTTTTGATGACATCTGAATAGTGATTTAATAATTGTGAATTAACGTTGGCCCATGTTCGAGCTTCAACGGAAATTCTTGAAGCCTTCCTCATTTGTTCCTTATCCTCTCGCGCTATGAAATGACTTACAGCAGCATGCAAGGAATCTGATCTCTCAGTGTGCAGTACATATCCAGTTTGATTTGCAGATATAAGGTCGGCTGGACCGCCCGTGGTCGGAACGATGCACGGAACACCCGACGCTAGTGCTTCTTGAACAGCCTGACAGAATGTTTCATTTGGTCCTGGATGAATGAAGAGGTCAAAACTTGCATAGTGCTCAGCTAAAGACGCTCCACTTTGAAATCCTGTAAATATTGCGTTAGGAAGTTGATGTTGCAGTTTTGATCTTGCGGGACCTTCACCAACAATGACTAGCTGAATGCGAGAATCATCATCAAGAATCTTTAAATCAGAAATTCTTTTCTCATTTGCAAGGCGGCCAACGAATCCAATAATGAGTTTTTCATCTGCTGACCATTTCTTACGTAAATCTTCCGACCTTGCAAATGGGTTAAATAAAACGGTGTTTACTCCTCGTCGCCACAAGTGAACATTCTCAACTCCAAGTTCAGTGAGTTCATTTACCGCCGAACTCGAAGGAGCAAGTGTTCTATTTGTCGAAGAATGAATTTTTCCAACTAATTTGCGGAGTGATCCATGTGCCACATTCATGCCGTAATGTCGTGCAAATCCAGCGATATCCGTTTGATAGATGGAGACAGTAGGGATAGATAATTTCTTTGCAACTCTTGCGGTGTATCCACCCAGGACAAGAGGCGATGCAAGATGCAGCACATCGGGGGCGAAACCTTCGAGAAGATATTCGAGTCTCTTTGTTGGCAGCCCAAATGGCATGCCCACAGGAAGAAGTGATTGAACAGGAATTGCGGGGACTCTTTTAACTTTGAATCCACGATACTCGCGCACACCGCCTTCACTTTCTGGCGCGATCACGATTGCCTGATGTCCCTCAGATTCAAGATATTCCAGAACGCGCAGGACCGAATTCGTTACCCCGTTTACCTGAGGCAAGAAGGACTCAGTGACGATTCCGATTCTCATAACGTCAGGGTCGGTTAGTGATGCGACCTAAAGGTGGGGTTGAAGTTACGTGTTTCTTAAGGTCGGGTGAACAAGTGAATTGCGCTTGCAAATAGGTTACTGACCGGTAGCATTCCACTCATGAAGATTGCAGTGTGCGTAAAACAGGTCCCTGACTCATGGGCAGAGAAGAAGATGGGCGCTGATGGCTTACTTGACCGTGCAAGCGTTGATTCTGTTCTAAATGATTTGGATGAATATGCCGTTGAAGAAGCTCTCAAATTAGTTGAAGCTCATTCGCCAACAAATGAAGCGGGTGAAGGCAGCGGACACACAATTACTCTAATTTGCATGGGTCCAGAAAAGGCGACAGAAGCGGTCCGTAAAGCACTTTCTATGGGCGCAGATGATGCGATTGTGATTACAGATCCTGCGCTCGCTGGGAGTGATGCGCTCGCTACCTCACTTGTTTTAGCTAAGGCAATCAAGGATGGTGGATTTGATTTGGTTATTTGCGGAACAGAATCAACGGATGCTCGAATGAGCGTCATTCCTGCGATGTTGGCGGAACGCCTTGGATTTGCACAACTCACTTTTGCTGGCAGTCTTAAACTTGAAGGTTCAAATATTTCTATCGCTCGCCAGACTGAATTTGGCATAGAGCAGATGAGCGCTCCAATGCCTGCCGTCATCAGCGTTGTAGAAAAAATTAATGAGCCCCGTTACCCATCATTTAAAGGAATTATGGCGGCAAAGAAAAAGACCATAACAACAAAGTCACTTGCCGACCTTGGAATCGACTCACAAAGTGCGTGGAGCAAAGTTAATGATTCAGCGCTACGTCCACCGCGCGGTGCGGGAGTCAAAATTGTTGATGAGGGAGAAGCCGGAAAGAAATTAGTCGAATTCTTACGAGAAAGGAAACTCGTATGAGCAACGTACTTGTTCTTGTGGATCACATCGGGGGAGTTGTACCTCGCGCGGTAGGAGAGCTAGCGACTTTTGGAAAGCGAATCGGCAGTGTCACAGCTGTTGTTTGCTCATCTCAATCAGCTTCTTTAATCCCTCAACTCTCTTCTTTTTCAATCGATAAAGTTATTGTCTGCGAAGGTGTTGAATTCGAAAAATACTCTGTCGGAGCCACTGCGCAGGCACTTCAACAAGTAGTGGCAAAAGAGAGTCCACGTGCGGTTCTCATTACATCATCAGCGCGCGGCAAAGAGATTGCTGGTCGCTTGGCCGTAAGGTGTGAATTCGGATTAATCACTGACGCGATTGATGTAAGCGCTGAAGTGATAGCGACACAATCAGTCTTTGGTGGATCAACGACAGTGCACTCCTCTATTTCTCATGGTGTTCCAATTGTGACTCTTCGTTCCAATTCTGTTGACGTTCAAATAGGTAGCACTGCTCCAGTGATTGAAAATCTTTCTGTTTCATACGATGGTGTCGATAAGGCAGTTGTAACTTCCCTCGAGCCTGCAGTAAAGGGTGGCCGCCCTGAACTCACAGAAGCATCGATAGTTGTTTCTGGGGGAAGAGGAACGGATGGCAATTTTGCTCCTGTTGAGGAAATCGCAGATCTTCTTGGCGCAGCGGTAGGCGCATCTCGAGCCGCGACTGATGCGGGTTGGTATCCACATTCAAATCAAGTCGGCCAAACAGGCAAGACAGTGAGCCCACAACTTTATGTTGCATGCGGAATTTCCGGAGCTATCCAACATCGCGCTGGAATGCAGACGAGCAAAACAATCGTTGCAATAAACAAGGATCCAGATGCTCCTATCTTTGACGTGACCGATTTTGGGGTCGTTGGCGATCTATTCGCGGTCCTACCTCAAGCAATTGGGGCTCTCAAGGCAGACTAGAATTGCCTGATGGCAATTTATCTCGATCATGCGGCGACAACGCCCATGCTTCCTGCTGCCATCGATGCATATTCAAGGCAGATGACCGAGGTCGGCAACGCGTCAAGTCTTCATGCGCAAGGCCGTGCGGTTCGCAAAGCCGTCGAGGAATCTCGCGAGCTCATTGCTAAGGCAGCAGGATGCGATGCAACTGAGATTATCTTTGTAGCCTCTGGCACAGAAGCAAACAACTTAGCTATTAAAGGATTCTTCTGGGCAAATCTATCGAAGAAGACCATTGTTGTTTCGACAATCGAACACCACGCAGTTTTAGATCCGGTGGAATGGCTTGAGAAGCATGACGGTGCGAAAATTATTTACGCGCCTGTAATGCCAGATGGAATTGTTGATCTTGACGCACTTCGGCTAATTGTTGATGAGAATCGCGAAGACATTGCACTTATCGCTGTAATGCATTCAAACAATGAAGTCGGCACTCTCCAACCAATCTCTGAAGTAGTGGCGATTGCTGGAGATATTCCAGTACATAGCGATGCGGTGCAAAGCTTTGGAAAAGTTGTTTTTGATTTCGCAGGTTTAGGTCTTACTTCCGCAACAATTAGCGCCCACAAACTTGGCGGACCTCTTGGCGTTGGCGCTCTGATTCTCAAGCGAGGCCTAGATATCACTCCACTTCTTCATGGAGGTGGGCAGGAAAGAGATATCCGATCTAGTACCGTAAATGCACCAGGCATCGTTTCATTCGCTACTGCTGTAGATCAATCACTCATGAATCTTCGGGAGAATTTTTTCCGTGTTGAAAACCTTGCTGATCAATTACGCCTTGGAATTCAAAAGGCCGTTCCGGAATCCATTATTAATGGAAGAACCGGCAATAACCTCCCTGGAATAGTCAACGTGACATTTCCTGGCACAAAGAATGAAACACTTCTTGTACTTCTGGACATGGCGGGCATATCGGCTTCGCAAGGTTCGGCATGTAGCGCTGGGGTTCAACGCCCAAGCCATGTGTTGCTCGCTATGGGAATCTCCGAGACAAGCGCTGATGCAACCATCAGATTTTCTTTAGGATCCACGACAACGGATGATGAAATTACAACTGTTTGCGATTTAATCGCAGCCATAGCTGAAAAGGCGCGAGTATGAAAATTGTTGCAGCTATGTCAGGTGGCGTTGATTCTGCGGTTGCTACGGCGCGCATGGCCGAAGCTGGCCACGAAGTTATTGGCGTGCATTTAGCGCTTTCAAGTAATCCACAAAAGTATCGAAGTGGTGCCAGAGGGTGTTGCACCATTGAAGATAGCCATGATGCTCGCCGAGCCGCAGACATGATCGGCATTCCGTTTTACATATGGGATATGGCCGAAGAATTTCATGATGGTGTTGTCGAAAACTTCATTGAGGAATATGCGAATGGCCGAACTCCAAACCCTTGCCTGCGCTGTAATGAAAAAATCAAATTTGCCGCAGTGTTGGAGCGCGCAAAGGGACTTGGTTTTGATGCAGTTGCAACAGGACATTATGCGCAAATGCGCGAAACACAGGACGGTCGAACGATGCACCGCGCGGTTGATCCCGGTAAAGATCAATCCTATGTTTTGGCAGTATTAAACAAAGAACAATTAGATGGTGCGCTTTTTCCTTTAGGCGATACTGTCAAAGATGATGTTCGAATCGAAGCTAAAAAGCGTGGACTTTATGTTGCTAATAAACCAGATTCCCACGATATATGTTTCATTCCTTCAGGAAACAACGCTGGATGGTTACGTGAACGCTTAGGAAGTGAGAGCGGTCCAATCGTTGATGAAGATGGAACAAAAGTTGGGGAACACCAAGGTGCCTACACCTACACAATTGGACAGCGACGTGGACTAAATCTTTCAATTCCGACCGAAGGTGGAACTCCTCGCTATGTTCTAAAGATCGAGCCAAAGAGCAACACTGTTGTAGTGGGGGCTAAAGAAGCGCTAGCGGTTTCACATATCGAAGGTGAGAAAGCGATTTGGTGCGGGCCACAGCCCGAGACGGGTAAGACCCATCGAGGTTTTGCTCAAATCCGCGCACACGGCGCACCGCTTCCATGTGATTATCGAAGCGATGGCGCGAGCATCGTCGCCGATTTGGATGAGCCACTTCTTGGACTAGCAACAGGTCAGGGACTTGTAATTTATGACGGTGATCGCGTGGTTGGGTCTGCCACTGTCAGCGCGACTGAATAACCTTTACTTATTATGGCGACGAATTCGGAAGCACGGCGCGAGATTGCTGAATTAACGGAGGAAATCCGTGATCACCAATTTCGTTATTACGTGCTGGATAAGCCAATTATTTCTGATGGAGAATTTGATTCTCTATTGAAGAAATTGCAACTCTTGGAAAGTAAATATCCTGAGTTCAAAGATGCAAATTCTCCTAGTGAATTAGTCGGTGGGGGATTCGCTACGCACTTCACCCAACATGACCACATTGAGAAGATGATGAGCTTGGACAACGTTTTTGGAGTCGATGAGCTCAACTCATGGTTTGATCGCATCGGCAAATCTGGTGCAACAAATACATGGCTCTGCGAAGTCAAAGTGGATGGACTTGCAATTAATTTGCTGTATGAGAAGGGCAAGCTTGTTCGCGCTTTGACTCGCGGAAATGGAACAACAGGCGAAGATGTAACGCTCAACATTAAAACCATCTCAGCAATCCCGCACGAACTTTCCGGAAAGAGTATCCCCGACCTTCTTGAAGTTCGCGGCGAAGTTTTCTTTCCTGTCGAAGCATTCAACGAATTTAACGATGGTCTTGAAGAAGAAGGAAAGCAACGTTTTGCCAATCCCCGGAATGCTGCTGCAGGTTCCCTTCGCCAGAAGGATCCGCGTGTAACGGCGTCACGTCCTCTCTCGATGGTTGTACATGGAATCGGAGCATCAAGCGGGGTTTCCTTCACCTCACAAAGTGATGCATACGCCCTGCTGGAATCTTGGGGTTTGCCTACGAGTAAACGATTTAAAGTTGTAAAGAGCCGAGAAGAAGTCATCGACTTTATCAATTATTACGAGAAGCATCGCCATGATGTCGAACATGAAATTGATGGAGCCGTTGTCAAAGTCAATGAAATTTCAGTGCAGGAAGAACTTGGTTTCACCTCGCGTGCCCCAAAATGGGCAATCGCATTTAAGTATCCGCCAGAGGAAGTGACAACCAGACTTTTAGATATCAAAGTAAGTGTTGGCCGCACGGGGAGAATTACGCCTTTCGCGTTTATGGAACCGGTCGTCGTTGCCGGATCAACGGTTACAAATGCAACTCTTCACAATCAGGAGGAAGTAGAGCGCAAAGGAATTCTTATTGGCGATATCGTCGTCATTCGAAAGGCCGGCGATGTAATCCCTGAGGTGCTTGGACCTGTGATTGAGCGCCGTACGGGCAAAGAGAAGAAATTTGTGATGCCAGCAAAGTGCCCTGATTGCGGGAGCGCTCTGCGAGCAATGTCGCAGGGTGATGTAGATCTGCGTTGTCCAAATTCACAAAGTTGCCCAGCACAGTTGCGGGAGCGCATTTATTACATAGGCTCTCGAGCTGCCCTGGATATCGACGTATTAGGTTATGAAGCCGCAACAGCAATGCTTACAGATGGATTGCTTCATGATGAATCTGGGTTATTCACGTTAACGGCAAAAGATTTATCTCGCTCAGAATTCTTTAGAAAGAAAGATGGAACTCTTGGAGCTAATGCCGAGAAATTCTTGGCAGCACTTGAATCGGCTAAAACCCAACCCCTGTGGCGAATAATCGTCGCTCTTTCGATACGTCATGTTGGTCCTACGGCTGCCCAAGCGCTTGCAAAAAACTTTGGATCCCTTGCAAAGATTCAAGAAGCGCCACTTGAAGCACTTGCCGAGGTTGACGGAGTTGGCGGAATAATCGCTGAGTCAGTAATCGAATGGTTCTCAATAGATTGGCACAAAGCAATTATCAGCGAATGGGGAAGTGCTGGAGTTTCACTTGTTGATATTCCAAAAGAAAATACAGCACCACAAACTCTGGCTGGCTTAACACTTGTAGTTACCGGTTCCCTTGTAGATTTCACGCGCGATGGAGTGAGTGAAGTAATTGCTGCCCATGGCGGAAAAGCTGCATCGTCGGTATCGAAGAAGACTGATTTTGTCGTCGTAGGAGATGCTCCTGGGTCAAAAGCTGCAAAAGCAGAAGAACTCGGGGTGCAGATTTTGGACGAAGCGGGCTTCAAGGCTCTTCTAAGTGGCAAGAAGCCATAATCCGTGCGATAAAGTTCAACCATGAAACATTTGTTCTTTGCTGAAGGCGCTGTTCGACACCTACCGGCCCCACCGATTTTCTTTGGCATATTTACCTTTGGCGTATTGAGTCTCTTCTTGTACCTCGTACTTCGCCTCGACAAAGATTAAGAACAGGTTTACACCATCGCACATGTAGGCATTTTGGGCGGGACTTTTGACCCCATCCACCTCGGACATCTCCATATTCTGAAATCACTCGCGCCAAAATTTGATCAATTGATGGTAATCCCATCGGGAGAACCTCGTCTTCGTCTGGATAAGCCATCGGCTAGTGGCGTGGATCGTTTAGAAATGTGTATCAGCGCCCTCGATGATCTCCCTGGAGAATTGCAAGAAAAAGTCGTTGTAAATGATTTAGAAATCCGTCGCAAGGGTCCAACGTATGCAATCGAAACCGTCAATCAATTGCGCGCATTTAATCCTCGTGACACATTCACGCTGATCCTTGGAAGTGATGCTGCAGCAAAGTTTGATCAGTGGTATCGATCAGAGGCGCTGCGCAAGATCGTCGAAATTTTGGTAGTTACTCGCCCAGGGGAGGCGGCGTTGAAATCAGGTTTTGAAGAAGTCTCAATAAAGGCGCTCGACATATCTGCGACGCAAATTCGCGAAGCTTTTGAAAACAAGAAATCAGTTGCAGAGATAATCTCTCCAACAGTTCTCACTTACATCAAGGAGCACAAGCTTTATGGCAGCAAGTAAGAAAGTGACTGAACTGGCGCAACTTGCGGCAGAGGCAATTAACGAGAAGCTGGGCGAAGATATTGTCGCGCTAGATATGACCGAGCAAATGATTCTTTCTGAAGTTTTTCTGATCGCAACGGCTCAAAATGAACGACAAGTCGATGGTATTGCCGATGCTGTTTTCGAGAAGCTCGCTGCAATAGGTGAAAAGCCAATTCGCAAGGAAGGTAGTGGCCAATGGATTTTGCTGGATTATTCGGATTTAGTTGTGCATATTCAAAGTAAAGAATTACGCCAGTACTACATGCTTGACCACTTGTGGAATGACTGTGCTCGTCTTGACTTGCGACTGGACCTAACGCGGTAATGAATGAAACCAGCGTTCGCTTAGTTATTTGGCGTCATGGTCAGACTGACTGGAACATCGAGAATCGTTTTCAAGGCCACTCAGATATCCCGCTCAATTCTGTCGGTCATTACCAAGCAGAACATGCTGCAAAAATTCTTGAAGCGATGAAGCCAACTCAGATTGTTGTAAGTGACCTCATTCGCGCGCAGCAAACTGCAGAGAAACTTGCAACGCGAGTTGGTCTACCAATCCAAACAGATCCTCGCCTTCGAGAGACAAATGGCGGAAATTGGGAAGGTAAGACAGGCACTGAAAATCGAGCAAATGATTCGGCCCGATTTATCGGTTGGATAAGTGGCGATGATGGCCCTGCGGGTGAAATTGGGGAACGCCGATCTGAAGTAGCCAATCGCGCACATGCGGCAGTACTTGAGATTTTAGAAAAGGCTCAAGGAACAGTCGTTCTTGTGACTCACGGCGGAACGGCCCGTTGTTTGCTTGGAAAATTACTTGACCTTGAATTTTCAGATTGGGGCGCTCTCGGTGGACTTTCCAATGCTCAATGGTCAGTGCTCGATTTTTCTAAGTATTTGAATCGCTGGACTCTGGCTGAGCACAACGCAGGATCGATTCCTGAGCCTGTGTTTGGCAACGAAGCGGTGAATTGAATAAGATTTAGGAATCCAAACGGGGATATGGCGCAGCTGGTAGCGCACTTGCATGGCATGCAAGGGGTCAGGGGTTCAAATCCCCTTATCTCCACTTATGAAATACATAGCCAACCCCGTGATTGAAGAAGGCTGGACGTCCTCATTTATGCCAGATCTAACTGGCAAGAAATATCTCATTACGGGTGGAACAAGTGGTCTTGGTTTAGAGGCGGCAAAGGCTTTGGTTGCAAAAGGCGCGCATGTCACAATCACGGCGCGAAAAGAAGCCAAGGGTCTTCAGGCGCAATCCCTGAGCGGTGCGCAAAGAGTTCTCTCTCTGGATTTGGCAAATTTGGAATCCGTTCGGACTGCAGCGGCAGAAATTACTGAAGATATTGATGTTCTGATCTGTAATGCAGGAGTGATGGTAACTCCCTTCAGATTTACAAAAGATGGATTTGAATTGCAAATGGGTACAAATCACTTAGGACATTTTGCATTTGCTGGCTTGATACACAACAAGATTAAAGAGCGGCTTATTTCAGTTGCGAGCGTTGCGCACCGAATTGGAAATTTCGGTCCGGGAACTGTTACATCAATTCGCAAGAAATGTATGGGCGAAGGGGCATACTCTCCATGGAAAGCATACGGAGCAAGCAAACTTGCTAACTTACTTTTTATTAATGAACTCGAACGGCGCCGATTGCAACATGGATATTCATTCACTCCACTTGCAGTACATCCAGGATTTGCGAATACGCGATTGACTCGCGTTGGTCCTGCAATGGCAGGACAACCGATCAAAGAGCGCTGGATGGGGGCGATGACAGAACTCGTTGCGCAATCAGCACACGATGGAGCCCTGCCGATGCTTTACGCAGCTTCAATGCCTGGAATTAAAGGCGCGACCTACTACGGCCCTCGAAAATCCTTTGAAATGCGCGGAACTCCGATGGTTGTGCACGCAAAAGCTATGGCTTATGACCAAACTCTCGCCTCTAATCTGTGGCAAGTAAGTGAAGAACTAACTGGAGTCTCGTGGGAGAATTCCGCTCATGCATGAGGCTTATGACATCCACGGAGTTCAGGAGAAGTGGCTCCCGGTTTGGGATGAACTAGCTCCTTTCCGTTCTGGACGCCCAGATGATCCTCGTCCAAAGAAGTATGTCTTGGACATGTTTCCTTATCCATCTGGTGATCTTCACATGGGCCACGCAGAGGCTTACGCAATGGGCGATGTCATCGCGCGTTATTGGATACAAAAAGGGTTCAATGTTATGCACCCAATCGGGTGGGATTCTTTTGGACTTCCTGCAGAGAACGCAGCAATCAAACGTGGGGGAGATCCTCGCGACTGGACATATGAAAATATTGCGGTTCAAAAGGCTTCGATGCGACGCTATGCATGTTCTTTTGACTGGGATCGAGTACTTCACACAAGTGACCCTGAATATTACAAATGGAATCAATGGATTTTCTTGGAGATGTACAAGAAAGGCTTGGCGTACAAGAAGTTTTCACCAGTTAACTGGTGCCCAGGATGCCAAACCGTTCTTGCGAACGAACAAGTTGTAGCTGGACTCTGCGAGCGTTGCGATTCAGCAGTTACGAAAAAGAAATTGTCACAGTGGTATTTCAAAATTACTGATTATGCTGACCGCCTCTTGGATGACATGGATCAACTTGAAGGTAAATGGCCAGAAAAAGTCTTGCAGATGCAACGAAATTGGATTGGACGTTCACATGGCGCAGAAGTCATCTTTGAAATCGAAGGTCGCGAAAAGCCAATTACAATTTACACAACTCGTCCAGACACTTTATACGGTGCAACATTTATGGTCGTCGCCGTCGATTCTGAACTTGCAGCAGAACTAGCCGCCGGCGGAGCTGTTGAAGCGAAATTTAAGAGCTATCTTGAGGAAGTAAAGGCTTCATCAGATATTGACCGTTTAGCAACTGATCGCAAAAAGAGCGGAATCTTCTTAGAACGTTATGCGATCAATCCAGTTAATGGCGAGAGACTTCCGATTTGGGCTTCAGATTATGTGCTTGCCGATTATGGAACTGGCGCAATTATGGCCGTCCCTGCTCACGATCAACGAGACTTAGATTTTGCACGAGCAATGAAATTAGATATCCGAACTGTTGTCGATACCGGCGAAGAGGATCCAAACATCACGGGTGTTGCAACTGCCGGTGATGGCCTAATGGTGAATTCAGGTTCGCTCAACGGGCTAGGTAAAGATGAGGCCATATCGAAAGTAATTGCGGAACTTTCAGAGAAGAAACTTGGCAAGCTTGCTAAAAATTATCGCCTCCGCGATTGGTTGATTTCACGTCAACGATTCTGGGGAACGCCTATTCCAATTATTCATTGCCCGAAATGTGGGGAAGTCCCTGTCCCACAGGATCAATTGCCAGTTGAATTACCAAGCGCAAAGGGTCTGGATTTAAAGCCAAAGGGAACATCTCCTCTTGGTTCAGCGCACGACTGGGTGAATGTGAAATGTCCACAGTGCGGAGAAGACGCCCAACGTGATTCCGACACGATGGATACATTTGTGGATTCTTCGTGGTATTTCCTTCGCTACATCGATCCAAATGATGCAACGCAAGCCTTTGATCCAAAGAAGATTGAAGAGTGGATGCCAGTTGACCAATATGTTGGCGGAGTTACACACGCAATTTTGCACCTGTTGTATTCGCGCTTTTTCACAAAAGTATTGCATGACCTTGGCTATCTGAATTTCACCGAACCATTCACGCGTTTGCTCAATCAAGGAATGGTTTTGATGGACGGGTCTGCGATGTCCAAGAGCCGCGGAAACCTCGTCAAACTTTCTGAAGAACTCGATCGCCATGGTGTAGACGCAGTTCGATTGTCGATGATTTTTGCTGGACCTCCGGAAGATGACATTGACTGGGGAGATGTTTCACCTTCTGCCTCTGTAAAGTTCTTAAACCGTGCTTGGCGCATTTCCTGTGACATCACAAGTGATACCACTGCGGATTTCTCAAAGGGCGACATCTCACTACGCAAAATTACGCATAGGGCAGTTCAAGACATTAGCTACGCAGTGGAAACTTTCCGCTTCAACGTAGCGGTTGCGCGCATTATGGAATTGGTCAACCACACCCGTAAAGCAATCGATTCAGGATGCGGACCTTCAGATCCAGCAGTTCGCGAAGCCGCCCAGGCAATTGCGATCTCCCTCTCACTTATGGCGCCTTTTACTTCAGAAGAGATGTGGGCAAACCTTGGTCACAAACCTGGAATTGCACTTGCCGGATGGCCAACTGTTGACCCCGCTCTCCTTGAGGAAGATTCTGTCGTGGCAATCCTTCAAGTTAACGGAAAGATTGTTGATCGCATCGATATTTCACCGAACATTACAGATGCAGAACTTGAAAATTTGGGACTAGCCAATGAGAAGATGCTCGCGGCAATAGCTGGTGCAGAAATCAAGAAGTCAATCGTGCGCGCTCCAAAACTTGTCAACATCGTTATTTAATTAACAGCGCCTATCTTTCTAGGCGCGCACTTTCTAATCCCAACTTAATATGCGTTCATGTTTCAACGTCCCGAATTTACTGATGTTCAAAAGCGAGCGATTTATATTGTTTTAGCTTCCTCGATTGCAATTGGATCGCTTTTTGTGACACTTTCACAAGGCAAGGCTTCGGCGCCAAAGCCAATGGTCTCCCTTCCCCCAATAGAAGCAAAGCCTTCTGTTTCACCTTCCCTTGTGGTGGATGTAGCAGGGAAGGTATTGCATCCAGGTGTTTACACCCTCCCGCAGGGATCTCGGGCAATCGATGCAATCAAGGCAGCCGGTGGTCAGTTAAAGGGAATCGCTTTGACTGATATCAATTTGGCAGAAATTGTGAGTGACGGTCAGCAAATAGTTGTTGGGGCCCCAAAAATGGCGGCAAGTTCGAGTAAAAGTAAGAGCGCTGGTCTCGCTAAGAATGTGAAAAATGGAAAGACGCTGGTCCACATTAATACAGCAACTGAATCGCAATTGCAGGTTCTTAAAGGGATTGGCCCCGTGAGCGCCCAAAAGATAATTGCCTACCGGAAGGTGAATGGAAAGTTTCTCACGGTATCTGACTTCAAAAAGGCAGCAGGGATGGGAGCTGCGAGATTTAACGCTATTCAGGCACAGCTGCGCTTGTGAGCGAAGGCGTCGACCTCAAACTTCTTTCGATAGGTGGCGCGTTGTGGATAGGAGCAGCAAGCAAGGGACTTCTGCATTCCTATTGGCTCATCTTTGCTCTTCCTATCTTCTTTCTTATTGGTAAGAAATTTGGTTCCTTTATCTTGATTGTTGCACTCGTCGGTTCATTTAATATTGGACTTCACCAGATTGCCTTATCACATAATGCTTTGCGTCCATTCATGGAGAACAAATCTGAAATTACACTTGTTGTTCAGGTTAAGACCGACCCAAAACTCGGAGCGTCAAAAGTCGTTGGTTCAACACTTAGACCTGCCTCAACTTCCTTCCTTGCTGCATCAATAAGAATCAATGGAGGAAAAGTTCGATTACCCCTTCGCATCACCACTCCTAGCCGCGTCTCTTTTGTTCCAGGAACAGTCATCGAATTTAACGCAATCGTGTATGCGACTCAGGAGAAGGCGGTCGCGGCGCTCGTTGTAGCAAGGGGAAGTTTTAAGACAGTTCATGGTCCCAGTGCTATTGGAAGAGTGACTTCGCAGATCCGCAGATCATTTAAAGAACAAGTTTCTCGGCTTTCTGGAGATGGCGCCTGGCTTATCCCAGGCTTAGTTTTAGGGGATACATCCCTTGAAACTCCCTCATTTATTGTTGAAATGAGGCGATCTGGTCTGACGCATTTAACAGCCGTCAGTGGAGAGAATTTTGCAATTATTTCCGCCTTCATCTTATGGATGATGCAGTGGATTATTAAGAAACTCAGAACGTGAATCATCATCACCAGTTTCGCACTTGTGGGATTCATTTATCTTGTGAGGCCAACTCCCTCAGTGCTGCGAGCTTCAGTGATGACTGCCGCCCTCCTCTTCGCTCGGGCGAGAGGGGAGAGATCGGCCGCGCTCCCATCCTTGGGCCTTGCCGTTACTGTCCTCATTTTGATCGACCCATTTCAAGCCATTGATCCGGGCTTTGCGTTATCAGTCGGCGCCACCGCAGGGATTCTCCTCTTAGTCCCAATCTTGAAAAAACATATGCCTGAGCCAGTTGCAATACCGATTGCTGCAACGCTCTTTTGCACACCGATTATCATCGCCATTTCTGGACAACTATCACTCGTATCTATTCCGGCAAATCTCTTGGTTTCAATTGCTGTCGCTCCAATAACTGTTGCCGGCTTAATTGCCGCGCTGATTTCACCGCTTGCTCCACAACTTTCATTTCTCACAACTGTTGCTGTGCTGCCATTTTCACAGTGGATTGCTTTTGTCGCACACCAGGCTTCGAGTTTTCCGCTGATCTCTCTTCCAAAAAGTTTTCTGGGGGCCGCTATTGCCGTGCTCCTCTTGTTCATCCTCTTTCGAAAGTTGTGGAAAATTGGAATTGCAATAATCGCAATTACGGCCACTTTCTTCTTCCATCAATCTTTCACCTGGCCGGGGCCTAACTGGAGAATTGTAAATTGTGATGTAGGGCAAGGCGATGGCGAAGTTATTAATTTAGGAAATCACGAGGGGATAGTAATTGATACTGGTCCAGACCCGGTGCTTATGGATGCATGCTTGAAGGCACTTCGAATAAAGAGGATTCCACTATTGGTAATTACTCATAATCACGCCGATCACAATGGAGGCTTTTCTGGCGCAATCAAAGGACGAGAGGTAGGGAAAATATGGCGCAGCGCATTACAAGGAGAGCACATTTCATTTGAAGCCCCCATCGGACATATAGAAATTCACGTTCTTTGGCCTAAGGATCCACATGCGATCTACGATGCGGTTCCAGGTGATGGTTCTTCAATCAATAACACCAGCATCGCCCTTTTGATAGATATTGCGGGAGTTACATTCTTTAGCGCTGGTGATGTCGAACCACCTGCGCAGGAAGGAATTTTGGCGAGCGGATTGATTCACCCAGTAGACATCATGAAAGTTTCACATCATGGATCTGCCTATCAATTTTTGCCACTTCTAGATGCGCTACATCCTAAAGTCGCTTTCATTAGCGTTGGGAGAGGAAATACATATGGCCACCCTGCTCCTTCCACGGTGAGAGCTTTGGAGGACAGGGGAGTGAAGGTATATCGCACAGATCTGGATGGAGCCCTTGAATTTGATGCAGACCAGTCAGTTCATACTCGTAAAAAGGAGTTGATCACCTTTGGTTGAGTAGTCTGTGGTTATGCGCCGGACTCCACTTCTTCTAGCAGCAGCTCTTATCTTCTTAGCACCAAACGCTTTCGCAACTTCATTCACACTTCCGATACATGCAATAACGCCCGGCGCTATTGATCCGGCGGTAAATCAAGAGAACATTGCTTCGACCATTTGCGTGATCGGCTACACGAAAACTGTCCGCCCGCCCGTTTCTTATACAAACGCTCTTAAGTTCAAGCAGCTATCAGGTTCATATAGCCGTTACGGCTCTACGAATATGAAACTCTTTGAAGAAGATCATCTCATTCCATTAGCGGTGGGAGGCTCCCCTCGCGATCCTAAGAATTTGTGGCCAGAGCCGTGGGGCGACACAGGTGCAACCGGTGCGCGAAAGAAGGATGTCTTAGAAAGCAAGATGCATGTGATGGTCTGTGCGCACAAAATCACGCTCCAGGCGGCGCAATCAATCTTTGCGACTAATTGGTATCAAGGTTATTTGAAGTACGTAGTTGGCAAGTAAGATTCCGGTATGGCTCTCACACTGATTCAAGGCGCAGAGTCCGTCTTGGCCGATCGTGCGATTTCGCAAATTCTTGCAAAGGCGCCTGGCGCTGTCATCACGCAATTGGATTGCAATGAAATTGAACTTGGCGTCATCACTGATTCGCTAGCACCATCTCTGTTTGGTGATGCCCGTGTAGTAGTTATACGTGAAATTCAAGAATTGACGCAAGATGAGTCCGAGGAAATATCTTCTTACTTGGAGAATTCCGATGATGGCGTTCATCTTGTCCTCTGGCATAAGGGCGGAGTTAAAGGCAAGGCGCTCCTTGATAAGGTAAAAAAGTCATCACCTGAAATAATTAGCGCTGAGGCAATTAAAAAAGATGGCGACAAAGCAGAATTTGTAAAGAACGAATTTGCGCGCCATGGCCGTAAGGTTTCTGCTGGCGCGGTCCAGGCCCTCATTGATTCACTTGGAAGTGATATGCGCGAATTAGCTGGTGCATGTTCACAACTTTCTGCTGATGTCGAAGCAAGTAAGACAATTAGTGAAAAAGATGTTGAAAAATTTCAACAGGGTCGAATTGAGACGACTGGTTATGATGTTGCTGATGCCGTGTTGGAAGGCAAAGTTGAAACTGCGCTGATTTCGCTGCGCCAAGCTCTTTCGACTGGAGTGGATCCCATTCTGATTGTCTCCGCCCTCGCCGCCTCAATACGAACGATGGCAAAAGTCTCATCTTTACCTCGTAACGCTAATTCATATCAGGCAGCTTCCTCCCTGGGTCTTCCGCCATGGCAGATAGATAAAGCTCGCCGCCAACTTGCAGGCTGGACTCCCACCTCATTGAGCAGCGCGGTCATAGCCTTGGCTGACTGCGATTCTGACATTAAGGGCGCTTCGGCCGACCCGATTTACGCTTTAGAGCGGACTGTCCTGGCTATTTCACGCTCACATTCCGGCTCAATTTGAGCACGCTCCCGCTTGGCTGATAACCTACGGCGTTCAACTATCGCATTATTAAGTTTTTAAGGGGTTTCAGTGGCAAACATCAAGTCGCAGATCAAGCGTATTCGCACCAACAACAAGGCGCAGGCGCGTAACAAGGGCGAGCGTTCTTCAATCAAGACTGCGATCCGCCATTTCCGTGACGCCATTGCAACTGGTGATACTTCCAAGATTAACGTTGAACTCGTAGCAGCTTCAAAGAAGTTGGACGAAGCAGTGTCAAAGGGTGTTCTTCACTCAAACAATGCAGCGAACAAAAAGTCAGCTATGGCTAAAGCAGCCAACGCAGCTGGCAAGCGCTAAATTCTTTTTCTCAATCACACAATCTTAAGAGGCGAGCGATAAATGCCTGCGATTGAACTCTCGAAAGCTCCGCAGCCTTCGTTCACCGACCCTGCGCAGATTCGAAACTTTTGTATCATCGCCCATATTGATCACGGCAAATCAACTCTTGCCGACCGCATGCTTCAAATTACCGAAGTGGTGGATTCACGCAATATGCGTGCGCAGTATTTAGATCGCATGGATATTGAGCGTGAGCGCGGCATAACAATTAAATCCCAGGCGGTTCGCCTCCCATGGCGTTCGGCTTACGACAATCAGGAATACATCCTGAATATGATCGATACTCCAGGACACGTTGACTTCACATATGAAGTTTCACGTTCCCTTGCAGCATGTGAAGGTGCCGTCCTGCTCGTCGATTGCGCGCAAGGTATCGAGGCACAGACACTCGCCAATCTTTATTTGGCAATGGAGAACAATCTCACCATCATTCCAGTTTTAAATAAGATTGATTTACCCGCCGCTCAACCAGAAAAATTTGCTGAAGAACTCGCCAAGTTAATTGGCTGCCAACCAGAAGACTGCCTTCGTGTTTCGGGCAAAACTGGCATGGGAGTTGAAGTACTCTTAAACGAAATTGTTAAGCAGATTCCACACCCCGTCGGGGACCCCGCGGCTCCTGCACGCGCGCTGATTTTTGATTCGGTGTACGACTCATACCGAGGCGTTGTTACCTACGTTCGAGTTGTTGACGGTCATCTATCGACCCGTGATCAAATTCAAATGATGTCGACTGGCGTGCGCCACGAGATGTTGGAAGTCGGAGTGATTTCTCCAGAGCCTGTTCCAAGCAAGGGCCTTGGGGTTGGCGAAGTGGGTTATCTCATTACTGGCGTGAAAGATGTTCGCCAATCTCGTGTCGGCGACACCGTTACAAATTATCATCGCCCAGCGACTCAACAACTTTCTGGATATAAAGATCCGCGACCAATGGTTTATTCAGGGTTATTTCCTCTTGAAGGTTCTGACTACCCACTTCTTCGTGAAGCGCTGGATAAATTGCAGCTCAATGATGCAGCGCTCGTATACGAGCCAGAATCATCTGCAGCTCTTGGTTTTGGGTTCCGTTGCGGATTCCTTGGTCTTCTCCACATGGAAATTGTTCGAGAACGTTTAGAACGCGAAGCAGGACTTTCACTTATTTCAACAGCTCCTTCAGTTGTGTATTCGGTAACCGATGGCGATGGAAAAGAGCTTGTCGTGACGAACCCGAGCGAATTTCCTGAAGGAAAGATCATGGAAGTAAAAGAGCCGATTGTTCGAGCAACCATCTTGGCTCCAAGTGAATTCATTGGAACAATTATGGAACTCTGCCAACAACGACGCGGAACATTGCTTGGAATGGATTATTTGTCGGAAGATCGCGTGGAAATTCGCTACACACTTCCACTTGCTGAAATTGTTTTCGACTTCTTTGATCAACTGAAATCTCGTACACGAGGGTATGCCTCTCTTGATTATGAACCAATTGGTGAAGAAGCTGGCGATCTCGTCAAAGTTGATATTTTACTTCAGAGCGAAAAAGTCGATGCATTTAGCGCCATCGTCCACCGTGACAAGGCCTATGCCTATGGAATGTCGATGACGGTGAAACTACGCGAGCTCATCCCAAGACAACAATTTGAAGTTCCTATTCAGGCGGCGATTGGCGGCAAGATTATTGCTCGCGAAACAATCCGCGCCATCCGTAAGGACGTACTTGCCAAGTGTTATGGCGGAGATATCTCTCGTAAGCGCAAACTTCTTGAAAAGCAAAAAGAGGGTAAGAAGCGCATGAAGATGGTGGGACGAGTAGAAGTTCCTCAAGAAGCATTTATTGCGGCACTCTCCACGGGCGAAGAAAGCTCGGACGAGAAGGATAAGAAGAAGTAACTATGGAGGCGCGCGCAGATCATCTCGCGTTCTACATCCACATTCCTTACTGCGTAAAGCGTTGTGGGTACTGCGACTTTAATACTTACACCCCTGCCGAACTTCAGATTCAGTCTTCCCTTGAAGTTATTTCCAATGACTATATTGATCTTCTCGTTCAGGAAATTACAAAATCTGCCGAGGTTTCTGAAGCAAAATTTGTGCCGAGTATATTTTTTGGGGGAGGAACCCCTACTTTGATGCAGCCATCAGACCTTGGTCGGGTAATTGCTGCAATCAAGAGCCACTACACGCTAACGGACGATTGTGAAATCACTATTGAAGCAAACCCTGACACGGTTTCACTGGCAATGCTTTCCCAACTTCTTGAAGTTGGATTTAACCGTATTTCATTTGGAATGCAATCTGCCCTCCCACATGTTCTAGCTGTCTTAGATAGAACGCATAATCCCGACAATGTTGAGAAAGCTGTACTCGCCGCTCGTTCTGCAGGATTTAAGGAAGTAAGTGTTGATCTTATTTATGGCACTCCTGGCGAATCGATGGAGGATTGGGAGCTAACTCTTGATACGGCGTTAGCCCTCCCTGTAACACATATCTCTGCGTACGCCTTAATTGTGGAGGATGGAACAAAACTTGCTGCACGTGTGAAGCGAGGGGAGATTGTTATTCCTGATGACGATGAAACTGCTGATAAATATATTCTCGCTGACAACAAATTTCGAAGTGCAGGTTTAGATTGGTATGAATTAAGTAATTGGAGCAAGCCTGGCTCTGAATGTAAACATAATCTTTTCTATTGGTATGGCGAAAATTGGTGGGGAGCTGGGCCAGGTGCGCATTCTCATATCAATGGTCGACGTTGGTGGAATGTAAAACATCCGGCAACCTATAAAGAGAAGATTCTTTCGACTGGCGATCCGACACAAGATAGTGAAATTCTCTCCGCGATAGAGAGGGAAGAAGAACGCTTGCTCCTTAATATTCGCCTTCCTCGCGGGATCCAACGCGCTTCTTTAAACGCAGAGCAATTGGCAAAACTCCTGCCATTCGTTGAAAGTGGACACTTGTCGAAGGAGCTTTGGGAGGCAGGACAGGTCACTCTTACGCAAAATGGCCGACTTTTAGCGGACAAGATAGTCCGGGACGCTCTCACCGAGAGCCTGCTATAAACTTGTATGACCATGCATGAGCGCCAACTTGAAGTCCTCCGGGCAATCGTTGAGGAGTACGTGTCGACTGAAGAACCGGTCGGTTCCAAGATCATTGCTGCGCGCCATCAATTAGGTGTCTCTCCAGCGACAATTAGAAATGATATGGCCGCTCTTGAAGAGCAAGGTTTAATTACGCAGCCGCACACGAGTGCTGGGCGCATCCCAACAAACACTGGGTACAGACTTTTCGTTGACAAGATTGAGGAAGTAAAGCCACTTTCCGTGCCAGAGCGACGAGCAATCGAAAACTTCCTTGTAAATTCTCATGATTTAGATGAGTTGCTCCAACGTACTGCTCGTTTATTAGCTCAACTCACAAATCAAGTGGCAATGATTCGCATGCCGCACGAAGACCGAGTTGTCGTCGCCGGAACAGCAAACTTGGCTTTATCTATTCATGACAATGCTTCGGCCTTGCATCCAATTCTGGAATCACTTGAAGAACAAGTCGTACTGCTTAGACTTCTGTCGAGCGCAGAAGGTTTAATCAATGTGACGATTGGCGATGAGCAACGTGATCAAGGTTTACAGGCAACAAGCTCGGTAAGTATGGGATATGGACAAGGCGCAATCGGAGTTCTTGGGCCCACGCGAATGGATTACGCGAATTCAATGGCAGCAGTTCATGCCGTTGCACATTATGTAAGACGTTTTATTTCGGAAGGTAATTAATGGCTGATCATTACAACGTACTAGGTGTCGATCGCGACGCTTCTTTTGACGACATAAAGAAGGCCTATCGAAAACTAGCCCGTGAATACCATCCTGATGTAAATCCGGATCCCGAACATTCTGAAAAGTTCAAGGAAATTACAACTGCATACGAAGTATTGAGTGATCCAGATAAGCGTCAGCGCTTTGATTTAGGCGGCGACCCATTTTCCCAAGGCGGATTTAACGGACAAAACTTCGGTTTTGGAGACATCATGGATGCCTTCTTCGGGGGATCAGGTGGCGGCGGAAGAGGTCCAAGACCACGTCTTCGAGCCGGACAGGATGCTCTCCTTCGCGTAGAAGTTTCTTTAGAAGAAGCTTGTTTTGGAACTGAACGTGAAATAAGTGTCGAGACTGCAGTTCTTTGTGAAGTCTGTGGCGGAACTGGTTGTGCGCACGGGGCCAAGCCAGCGACCTGCCAAATTTGTAAAGGCCGCGGAGAAGTTCAACAAGTTACGCGCTCTTTCATTGGCCAAGTGATGACAAGTCGTCCATGCAATAACTGCCAAGGTTTCGGCTCTGTAATTTCCAACCCATGCGCTGAATGTGCAGGAGATGGCCGCGTGCGTGCCAAGAGAAATATTTCCGTAAAAATTCCTGCTGGCGTTGAAAACGGCAATCGCATTCAGATGAGTGGACAAGGCGAGGTCGGCCCTGGAGGTGGACCAGCTGGAGATTTGTATATCGAAATTCTAGAACGTCACCATGATTTCCTAGTGCGCGATGGAAATACCCTTCATGCATCAATATCAGTTCCATTCACATCGGCGGCTCTTGGCGGAGAAGTGGCCATCTCAACTCTTGATGGAGAGCAAAAAGTCGTTATTAAGCCTGGAACTCAAAGTGGTGGAACGGTGATCCTTAAAAACCTTGGTGTTACCCACCTTCGTGGTGGTGGCAGAGGTGATCTTGTAGTTCACGTAGATGTCACAACGCCTACCAAGATCAAGAAGGACGAAGAAGAACTCCTGCGAAAGTTAGCCTCCCTCAGAGGTGAGACCGGTGAGACGGTGAGCGTCCATAAGCGCGATGAAAAAGAACACGGTTTCTTTGCGGGCTTTAGAGATGCGTTTGGCCGTTAATGCTCTCGGTCTTTCTCGTACCTGAAATAACTACCGCTGACACCTTGATGGTGGATGGTAGCGAGGCGCATCATGCAATAAAGGTAATGCGTTTAAATGTGGGTGAGGAAATAGTTGTCACCGACGGCGCTGGTCACTGGGCCCAAGGTTTAGTCAGTTCAGTGCATAAGAAGAGTTTTGAAATCTCCCTTTCACGTCGTGGTTTTGAAGAACCGCACGCTCCGGAGTTAATTGTGATTCAGGCTCTCACTAAATCCGATCGGATGCGCGAAACTATCGAGCTGCTTACTGTTGCAGGCGTTGATCGAATCATTCCTTGGAAAGCAGAACGTTCGATTGCTCAAGAAAAAGAAAATTTGATTGAGAAGTGGAAGGCAGTAGCAGAAGCGGCCTGTAAACAATCTAGGCGTCTTCGGTTTCCTATTATTGAAAGCGCGCTCACAACAAATCAAATAGTGGAGCGATTTGGTGGAAAATTAATTGTCTTGCACGAGGCTGCCGCATCTAAGTTATCTGATCTTAAATTTGTTCAAACCGACCCGGTCGTAATTGTCGTAGGACCTGAAGGCGGCATTACCGAATCTGAACTTTCCCAACTTTCTGGCGAACAGGTGCGGTTGGGTCAAGAAGTATTGCGCTCAGCTCATGCCGGGTTTGCAGCGCTTTCGGCAGTTCAAGTCCTCATCAAGCGCTGGTAATGGCTAGTATTTAAGTATGTGCATCTTCTGCAAGATTGTGGCGAAGGAAATTCCTGCCGATATTGTTTTTGAAAGCATTGGCGTTCTTGCCTTCAATGACATCACTCCGCAGGCACCCACCCATGTTCTAGTGATTCCAAAATGGCATCATGAGACAGCTGCTGATTTAGCCGCCATGGCGCCAGCGACGCTTGCCGAACTCTTCACCGTCGCAGACCAGATTGCCAAAACTCGTGATTTAGATGGCTATCGCCTCGCATTTAACACTGGTGAGAGCGCCGGGCAATCGGTTTTTCACGCTCATCTTCATCTACTTGGTGGGCGCCCATTCGCTTGGCCACCCGGTTAAAAGTAGTATTTAAGCCATATGGATCACCCTGCAGCGATTACCGTCCCAGTAGCCATTCCCATGGTTGCACTTGTTGGACCACAAGATGCCTATTTGCGTGAGATTGAAAGTGCCTTTCCACTTATTTCTGTAACTGTTCGCGGAAATGAAATATTTGTTGGTGGCGATATCGAGCAATCTGAAAAATTTGTAAGTCTAGTTCGCGAGCTACTTGTGATTCTTCGCGCTGGGCAATCCCTTACTTCTGACTCAGTTCGTCAATCTTTAGCAATGATGACTCGAACTCCTGCCGATCATCCTGCTGAAGTTCTTTCTCTAAATATCTTGAGCAACCGTGGCAAGACAATTCGACCAAAGACTGCGAATCAGAAGAAGTATGTCGAAGCGATAACAGAGAACACAATTACTTTTGGCCTCGGACCAGCAGGAACAGGTAAGACATATCTTGCAATGGCAAAAGCAATTCAGGCTCTTCAAGCAAAAGAAGTGAATCGAATTATTTTGACTCGCCCAGCAGTTGAGGCAGGGGAGCGCCTTGGCTTTCTACCTGGAACCCTTCAAGAGAAGATTGATCCATATTTGCGTCCACTTTTTGACGCGCTCCACGACATGATTGATCAAGATTCAATTCCTCGCTTGATGGCATCTGGAATTATCGAGATCGCGCCACTTGCTTATATGCGCGGTAGAACTTTAAACGACGCTTTTGTTATTTTAGATGAAGCACAGAACACATCGGCTGAACAGATGAAAATGTTTCTGACTCGCCTTGGCTTTGGCTCAAAAATGGTCATTACCGGCGATGTCACGCAGGTGGATTTGCCTCATGGGACTCAATCGGGCTTGAAGATTGTGCAGGAAATTCTCGAGGGTGTTGATGATATTTGCTTTTTAACGTTGAGCGCGGAAGATGTTGTTCGCAATCGTCTTGTGGGTGACATTGTCACCGCATATGGCAATTGGGATGAAAAAGGGGCTGGAAACAATGGCCATAGAACTCTTAAACGAATCTAAGTCAGCATGTAATGAGGAGGCACTCGCCTCCGTCGCTGCATTTGCAATGGAAAAAATGGGTATTCATCCAGAATCAGATTTATCAATAACTTTGGTTGATGAAAAACGTATTGAAGAGTTGCACATTCAATGGATGGATCTTCCAGGACCCACTGATGTTCTTTCATTTCCGATGGATGAATTAAAACCCTTCTCCTCTGGGGATGGACCGGGCATTGTTGGAGATATCGTTTTATGTCCAGAGTTCGCTTTAAAGCAAGCAAAGGATGGACTTGATGCAGAGTTAGCTCTGCTCACTGTTCATGGTGTCCTGCATTGTCTGGGATATGACCATGCCGAGAAAGAGGAAGAAACTGCAATGTTTGCGCTACAGGAAGAGTGCTTGAAGGAATGGCGGGCTTCACTCTCATGACACCATTTGGCATATTTCTCATTGTTGTCCTCTTGCTCTTGGCCGGATTCCTTGCCGGAAGTGAGTCTGCGCTTAATTCAATTTCACGCGTTTGGGTCGATGACTTAGGGGAGCGCAAGCCAAAGCTTGCACAACGTCTGAGCAAGATTTTGGCTCAGCCATCAAAATATACGAATGTGATGCTCTTAGTTCGCAAGGCATGTGAATTAACTGCCACAGTTTTGGTAGCCGAATCGGTGATTACACCATCTGGAAATCATATTGCTCAGGTAACAATCACAATTGCGACGATGGTTGTGCTCTCTTATGTTGTTGTAGGTGTAGGTCCACGTACTTTGGGCAAGCAGAATGCTATGAAATGGGCCCCTGCGGCGACGATTGCTGCAGATTTCTTGGCTCGAACTCTTGGGCCCCTCACGCGACTTTTGATTGCGATTGGAAATGCATTAACGCCTGGGCGTGGTTTTAAACAAGGCCCATTTACTTCAGAAGCTGAGCTGCGAGATCTTGTGGACCAAGCGCGTGAAAGCGGGCTAGTGGAAGAGTCTGAAAGAGAGATGATCCACTCTGTTTTTGATCTTGGAGAAACCTTAGTGAGAGAACTCATGGTTCCTCGAATTGATATGGTTTATATAGAAGGAAATAAGACTCTTCGTCAAGGACTTTCACTTGCACTTCGATCGGGTTTCACTCGCATTCCAGTGATTGATGAAAATCTTGACAACGTCATCGGTATTGCATATGTAAAAGATTTGGCTCGCCGAGTGCATGAAAATCGAGATGCAGAAAATACCGAAAACGTAGTGGAAATCATTAGGGCTGCAACTTTTGTACCCGAGACAAAGACTGCGGCGGAATTGCTCAAGGAGATGCAACGCGATCAGATTCACATGGCGGTTGTGATTGATGAGTATGGCGGTACTGCTGGTTTGATTACCATCGAAGATATTCTTGAAGAAATTGTCGGAGAAATTGCCGATGAATACGACAATGAGGATGCTGAAGCTGAATGGCTTGATGCGAACACAGTCCGAGTTTCTGCTCGTCTTCACGTGGAAGATTTCGAAGAATTGGCCGATATAAAGATTTCAGCGCAGGAGCGAGAAGATGTGGATTCAGTGGGCGGCTTGATTGCTAAGACACTTGGAAGGGTTCCAATCCCTGGAAGTTCAATTGTTGTGGCTGGCTGGAAATTTACTGCCGAACGTCCAGTTGGACGCCGACATCGCATCGGGACGGTATTGGCTGTGCGTGTAACTGAAGAAGTTACTCAAGAATCACACCTTTAAAGAGAAGATAGACTCCGCTCATGCGCATTGTTCGTTTTTCTGCCCTCACGGATGCCGGTTTTGGCACCGACCCACACTATGGCGTTGTGAATGACAATGATCAAATTTTGGTTCTCAAGGGCGACCCGCTTTTCGCAGGAATAGTCCCAAGTGAAAGCAAAGTTGCACTCTCCGATGTACGTCTTCTTGCGCCAGTTCTCCCGCGCAGCAAAGTCGTTTGCGTTGGAAAGAATTATGCCGATCATGCTGCGGAGATGAATTCTGCAGTTCCGGAAGAACCCATCATATTTTTAAAGCCAAACACATCTGTTGTTGGTCCAGATGATGTGATTCAGTGGCCGCGAATGAGTGAGCGCGTCGACCATGAGGTTGAGCTGGCCATTGTTATTTCTCGTATTTGTAAAGACGTCCCAGAAGCTCGCGCCAGCGATGTCATATTCGGATACACCATTGCAAACGATGTTACTGCCCGAGATTTGCAGACAAAAGATGGGCAATGGACCAGAGCAAAAAGCTTTGACACATTCTGCCCACTTGGGCCATGGATTGAAACAGATTTCATTCCTGGGACTCAAAAAATTGAAGCAAGAGTCAATGGGGAAGTAAAGCAATCCTCCACACTTGATCAGATGATTTTTAACGTACCGCGCATTATTAATTTTGTCTCCTCAGTTATGACACTCCTGCCAGGAGATGTCATCATCACGGGAACTCCCTCCGGAATCGGTCCAATGCCAGAAGGTGCTGAAGTCTCTGTTTCTATTGAAGGACTCGGCACATTAACGAATAAGGTCAGCAATCGTGCCAAATAGCGCAGTAGATACCCGCCCAGTCCGCGTACGTTTTGCGCCATCTCCAACAGGTGACTTACACGTAGGAAATATTAGAACGGCCCTATTTGATTGGGCATACGCGCGCCATACCGGCGGAACCTTCATATTCCGCATAGAAGATACCGATAAAGATCGCGTGACTGACGAATATATTCAGGCAGCAATCGACACCCTTAAATGGTTGGGTCTTACTTGGGATGAGGGCCCTGAAGTTGGTGGCCCAAATGGCCCCTACCTGCAATCACAACGCATGGATATTTATGCCGATTGGGCAAAGAAGTTTCTCGATGATGGTTTTGCGTATCACTGCTATTGCAGCGCTGATGAACTTGAAGCGGTTCGCGAAGCGCAACGAAAAGCAAATGTTGCCCCCGGTTATAACGGCCACTGTCGATCTCTTTCAACGGAACAAATAGCAGCATTTGTGGCTGACGGTCGCAAGCCGGTTGTTCGCATGAGGATGCCTGATGGATCTACGACATTCACTGATTTGATTCGTGGGGAAGTTACTTTTGATCACAACTTCGTTCCAGATTTTGTTCTTGTACGAGCTGATGGTTCACCGCTTTATACACTCGCCGTCGCGGTGGATGATGTCATGATGAAGGTGACACATGTACTTCGTGGCGAAGACTTACTTTCTTCAACACCGCGCCAAATCCGCGTCTATCAAGCAATGGGTGTGGCTGAAGCAGATTACCCACTCTTTGCGCATCTTCCATTTGTTATGGGACAAGACAATGCAAAGCTTTCCAAGCGAAATGGTGAAGTCTCTATTGCTTGGTATCGCGAGCGAGGATTCTTACCTGAAGCTATTTGTAATTACCTGGCACTACTTGGTTGGTCGCCCGGGGAGGACCGAGAAGATGTTTCGATGAGCGAACTCACCGAGCTCTTCACCGTAGAGCGGGTGCATTCAAGTCCAGCGCGATTTGATATGAAGAAATTGGAAGCTATCAATGGCGACAAAATTCGCGCGCTTTCACCGGATGAGTTCTTAAATCGCTCATTGCCATTCTTGAAGGAAGGCAATGTAGTTACTGGAACTCCGGAAGAAATCGCACTTCTAAAGCGGGCCCTACCAATTATTCAAGAGCGCGTAGCAACGCTTGCAGAAGTTCCTGCCATGTTGAAATTCTTATTTGTGACCAACTTTGAAGTGGAAGCCGAGTCACTTTCCAAGATCAGCGATGCTGATTCTAAGAAGCTTCTTCAGGTTGCATATGAGCGGTTACAGTCCCTTTCGCAGTGGAACCACGAGGGAATTGAAGCCGTACTTCGCACGGCTCTCATTGAAGAAATGGGTCTTAAGCCTCGCATTGCATTTAGTGCGGTGCGAATTGCTGTAACTGGAAGCCATATTTCACCGCCACTATTTGAATCAATGGAGCTCCTTGGCCGAGAAAGCTCACTTTTACGCCTAAATAATTCGATTTAGTAGGGAAGGCCTTCACAAGGTATTCTTTGCCAGCCGAAATTGAAGTAATGGGGTATGGGGTAATTGGCAGCCCTGCTGATTCTGGTTCAGCCTGTCTAGGTTCGAGTCCTGGTACCCCAGCGATAAATCCAGAAATGGATTGATCAAAAAGAAAGAAAACGTACTAGGGCCCCGTCGTCTAGCGGCCTAGGACTCTGGCTTCTCAAGTCAGCTACGAGGGTTCGAATCCCTTCGGGGCTACCAGTAATGGTAAAGAACAGCTGCGCACTATAAAAAGTGCGTAGCCTTTTTTATTTGGATTGAGCTAAATATTCTGTGAGTCTTGCAGCTGTCGCAACAACTTGCGCCGCATGCAGCCGACCTGGTTGGCGACCTAATCGCTCGATTGGTCCGCTAATTCCAACGGCCGCAATAATTTTATTATTTGGTCCACGAACGGGTGCTGAAACTGAAGCAACTCCTGCTTCGCGCTCACCAATTGATTGTGCCCACCCACGTCTGCGAACTGCAGAAAGGGAAGCGGCGTTAAATTTCGCATTCACAAGTCCACGATGAAGTTTGTCTGGCTCTTCCCATGCGAGCAGAATCTGGGCGCCGGAACCAGCAAGCATCGATAGAACAGTTCCAACAGGTACAGAATCGCGCAATCCGCTCATACGTTCGGCCGTCGCTACGCAGATGCGTTGATCACCCTGTCGACGGTAGAGCTGAGCACTTTCACTTGTTGCATCCCTGAGGGCTGCTAGGGCGGGTGCTGCGACGGCAAGCAGTCTGTCTTCACCCGCAGCTGCTGCAAGTTCAGATGAGCGTGCCCCGAGGACAAAGCGACCCATAAGGTCACGCGAAACAAGGCGATGGAATTCCAGAGCTACTGCTAAGCGGTGGGCTGTTGGACGGGCTATGCCCGTGGCAGCCACCAACTCAGAAAGGGAGTGAGGACCGCTTTCTAGCGTCGCAAGGATCTTTACGGCTTTATCTAAAACGCCGACTCCGCTATTCTTCTTGTCCACAATCTAATATTGCCATCTCAATCAGTGAGAAGCAAGTTTTTCACTGAATTCGGCGGGTAGAACGAAAGGCTAGAAAATGGGAAAGACGCTATCGGAGAAGATTTGGGCAGACCATGTCGTGCGCAGCGCAGCAGGAGAACCTGATCTTCTATACATCGACCTTCATCTCATTCATGAAGTAACGAGCCCACAGGCGTTCGATGGACTTCGTCTTGCTGGTCGCAAGGTCCGTCGTCCAGATCTCACCATTGCTACAGAAGATCACAACACCCCAACACTCAATATTGATCAGCCAATTGCTGATCCTGTATCAAAACTTCAAATTGATACATTGCGAAATAACGCAAAAGAATTTGGAATTCGCATTCACTCCCTTGGTGATATCGATCAAGGAATCGTGCACGTTGTTGGACCCCAGCTTGGAATCACACAACCTGGAATGACAATCGTTTGCGGGGATTCACATACCTCAACGCACGGAGCTTTTGGAGCCCTTGCTTTTGGAATTGGAACATCTCAAGTTGAACACGTTCTAGCAACACAAACACTTCCACAGTCCAAGCCAAAGACTATGGCGATAAATGTTGAGGGAACACTTAAGCACGGCGTTACTTCCAAAGACATCATTCTTGCGATCATTGCACAAATCGGCACAGGCGGCGGTCAGGGATACGTGATTGAATATCGTGGAAGTGCGATTCGCGCACTCTCGATGGAAAGCCGCATGACTGTTTGCAACATGTCGATTGAAGCTGGAGCGCGAGCTGGATTAATCGCTCCCGATGAAAAGACTTTTGAATACCTCAAGAACAAGCCACACGCACCTGCGGGAGCTGATTGGGAGGCCGCCGTTGAGTACTGGAAAACTTTGCAATCGGATGCGGATGCACAATTTGACCATGAAATCACGCTAAAAGCTGAAGATATTTCCCCATTCATCACGTGGGGTACCAACCCTGGCCAAGGCGCTCCTCTCGATGGTTCAGTCCCAAACCCTGCAGACATTGCAGACCTGGAAGATCGTTCCGCTGCTGAACGAGCAATTGAATATATGGGGCTAAAAGCAGGCACTCCATTTAGAGAGATCAAGATTGATACGGTCTTCCTAGGCTCATGCACAAATGGGCGCATTGAAGATTTGCGTTCTGCAGCTGAAATATTAAAGGGACAGAAGATTGCTCCAAAGACTCGCATGCTCGTAGTCCCTGGATCTGCTCGTGTTCGGTTGGCGGCTGAAGCAGAAGGACTCGATAAAGTCTTTCTTGATTTTGGAGCTGAATGGCGTCAAGCCGGTTGTTCAATGTGTCTTGGTATGAATCCGGATCAACTTGCAGTGGGAGAGCGTTCGGCGTCGACCAGCAATAGAAATTTTGAAGGACGTCAAGGAAAGGGTGGACGTACCCACCTTGTTAGTCCACTCGTTGCTGCTGCAACTGCTATTCGCGGAACACTCTCATCACCGGCAGATTTGTAAGGGAAGGACATCACCATGGATAAATTCGTTTCACATACAGGCACAGTTTTGCCATTACGTCGCACAAACGTGGACACCGATCAAATTATTCCTGCTGTTTACTTGAAGCGTGTTACGAAGAGCGGCTTTGAAGACGGGCTTTTCTCTGCTTGGCGCAATGACCCAGAATTTGTTATGAATAAAGCCGAACACAAAGGCGCAACAATTTTGGTGGCTGGTGCTGATTTTGGAACCGGTTCTTCTCGCGAGCATGCCGTTTGGGCACTTCAAAATTATGGCTTCAAAGCAGTTCTATCAAGTCGCTTTGCAGATATCTTCCGCGGAAACTCACAAAAGGCTGGACTTCTTACCGTCCTTATTCCGCAAGAAAAGATCGAATCAATCTGGGCTGCAGTGGAAGAAAATCCATCTCTGCAAGTAACTGTGGATCTCGATGGCAGGAGCGTTCGCTACGGAGATGAAGTAATTCCCTTTGAAATTGATGACTACACGCGCTGGCGCCTGATGGAAGGTTTGGACGACATCGGTTTGACGCTCAATAACATCGCAGATGTTGATGCTTTTGAGGCTAAAAGGCCCTCTTTTAAACCTAAAACACTTCCTGCAAGATAATTGAGCGTAACTCTCAATCACTAATTGAGAGTTTTTTACGCGTAAAAAGTGCGTTTTTCTCTGTACCTGGAGAGAGGCGCACTTTTATTTTTTTGCGACACACCGCACTGCATGCGCAAAAACCCTTTATTTATGCGTAGATTTTCATTCATGTTAAGCAACTGCTTAACAAACACACGTATTTAAGGGGAAAATAAATGAACAAAGCCCAGTTCATCGCCTATTTGGCGCCGCACTTTGGTGATTCAAAGAAGGAAGCAGCTCGCGCTATTGATATCGTTTTCGACAGCATCGTTCGCAACATTTCAAAGGGCGAAGATGTCATGATCAATGATTTCGGTAAGTTCAAGAAGGTTGATCGCGCTGCTCGTAAAGGTCGCAATCCTTTCACTGGTGAGACCATTCAGATCAAGGCAAGCAAGAAAGTTCGCTTCCTTCCTGCAAAGGCTCTCAAGGAAGTTATCTCAGGAGCTCGTAAGCTTGAAGCTGCTCCAAAGCCACCTGTAAAGGTTGTTGCAAAGCCAGTAGTAAAGGCAGTGGCTAAGAAGCCAGCAGCGAAGAAGGCAGTGGCTAAGAAGCCAGCAGCGAAGAAGGCAGCGGCTAAGAAGCCAGCAGCGAAGAAGGCTGTCAAGAAGGTTGTCAAGAAGGCTGTTAAGAAAGTTGCAAAGAAGAAGTAGTAATACTTTTTATAAGGAGGGGACCTTAAATGGTCCCCTCTTTTTCTTTTTTCATTAGGCTAATTGCATGAAGGCGGCAGATATCAATTACCAACCACCATCTGGCAAGCCGCTAGGTACAAATGGGTATTTCAAATTTGGAGCTGGAGTTCTGATTCCAATTCTCTCACTCATAACAAAGAGAGATTGGCGCGGAATGGAGAATATTCCAAAGTCTGGACCAGTAATTGTCGTAGGCAATCATATTTCGTATGCCGATGCCCTTGTGTTTTCACATTTCCTCTACAAAAACGGAAGAGCGCCAAGATATCTTGGGAAAGCTGCTGTTTTTAGAATTCCAATTATTGGAAGAATTATTGCTGGCTCGGGACAGATTCCTGTAGAGCGAGAGAGTGATAGCGCGCGCCTAGCTTTGCAGAACGCAATCGCAGTCGTACAAGCTGGCCACTGCCTAGGTGTTTATCCAGAAGGAACTCTGACTCGGGATGAAAACTTTTGGCCTATGCGTGCAAAGACTGGGATTGCTCGCCTAGCAATTATCACGCAAGTGCCTGTAGTGCCATGTGCGCAATTTGGAGCGCAAAATGTCTGGCCGCGCTATGGAAAATTACCGAGGTTCTGGAGGCGGACAAAAGTTTCAATCTGGGCCGGCGAGCCCCTTGAGTTCAGCAAATGGAAGGGCAAGGAGGAAGATCCTGGCGCGCTTGCCGAAGCAACGGAGTATGTAATGAGCGCTTTGACTCGTCTCTTGGAGCAAATTAGGGGAGAATCAGCACCCGCAGAAATATTTGATCCACATAATTCAGATTTACCGAGAACTGGCAACTATAAGAAAGTGAAGCGAGCAAAGAAATGAGCAGAGTAAGTGTTTTAGGTTCCGGAGCATGGGGAACAACTCTCGCCCAAGTCCTGGCTGACGCCGGACAAGAAGTTTTAGTGTGGGGTAGAAACGAAAAGGTAATTAAGGAAATTAATGATGACCATACAAATCATTCATTCTTGCCAGGAGCTCAACTTCCATCGTCAATAAAAGCCATCACAAATGTTGCAGAAGCATTCGAATTTGGCGACGCACTTGTTTTGGCAATCCCAGCTCAGAGTTTGAGAGAAAATCTCGTAGCGTGGAAGGGCCAATTTCCTCTTCGGAAGCCAATTATTAGTACGTTAAAAGGAATTGAAGCAGATACTCACTCTCGTATGACTGAAATTGTCGTTAACGAATTAGGCGCTTCACTTGAGAATATTGGGCTGATTACTGGTCCTAATCTCGCCGCTGAAATGATACTTCGCCAACCAGCGGGGGCGGTAGCGGCATCTATAAGCCCTTCAATTTCCGAATTAATTATTCATCTTTTTACAACTCCGTATTTTCGCGTCTATCCATCGCATGACTTGGTGGGATGTGAATTGGCCGGCGCAACAAAGAGCGTGATTGCTCTAGCAGTGGGAATGGCAGTAGGCCTTGACCTTGGCGAAAATACTCAATCAATGATCATCACTCGTGGACTCAGTGAAGTGGCTCGTTTTGGACAAGCATATGGAGCAGACCCGCTGACAAACCTTGGTCTTGCCGGCATGGGTGACCTAGTTGCTAGCTGTGGCTCTGGACTTTCCAGAAATAGAACTTTTGGTGAAGTGCTTGGTCGCACTGGATCAATTTCACAAACACGCGCAACCGTTGCAAAAACCGTTGAAGGAGTTGCATCTGCGCCAGCCATCTTGGAACTAGCTCATCGCGTTGGAGTCGAAGTCCCAATCATCGAAGCCGTGGCAGATGTTGTAAACGGCAACATAACTCCAAGGCAAGCACTCGATCGCTTGATGACAGTTCCACTTGAAGGTGAAATTTAATGTCAGTGAGTAAAAAGATACGAGTAGGAATAGTTGCTGGAGGTCAAAGCAGCGAACATGAAATTTCGTGCATCTCGGCCGGAGGAGTCTTGGCAGCAATCGATCGTGAGCGCTACGAACCTGTACTAATTGGAATTACAAAATCTGGGCAATGGGTCATTCCACCAGATAACCAAAAATTGGCGATTGAAAATGGCGTTCTGCCTGAAATCGTTGGTGGATTAGAGAAACATGCCGAAGAGGCAATTGAAGGTCTAGACGTGCTCTTTCCAATTTTGCACGGTCCATACGGTGAAGATGGCACCTTTCAAGGACTCTGCGAGATGCTTGGCATTTCTTATGTTGGATCGGGAGTCCTAGCAAGCGCGGTTGCTATGGATAAATCTTTTGCGAAATCTATTTTTTCATCCGTTGGATTAAGCGTGGCAGCCGGCATTGTTGTTAATTCAGCAAAAGGTGTCGATGCATCGCATCTTAAATATCCTCTCTTCGTAAAACCCGCTCGTGGTGGTTCAAGCCGCGGTACAACAAAAGTTAAAGATCCTTCTTCTCTTCAAAGTGCGATAGAAGAAGCACTGGAATACGACTCTAAGGTATTGATTGAAAGCGCCGTTTTAGGTCGCGAGATTGAATGCGCTGTATTAGACATCGACGGGGTTGCAACAGCGTCACCGCTTGCTGAAATCGTGATTGTAGGAAACCACGAGTTCTATGACTTTGAGGCAAAGTACCTAGATGGATCGACCCAAGTGGTGCATCCAGATGACTTGCCTGCGCAAACATATAAAGCAATCCAGGATTCTGCCGTCGCAGCTTTTGAAGCATTGGGTTGCAAGAGTCTCGCGCGTGTAGATTTCTTTCTTTCTGATGGCGAAATTGTGATCAATGAACTCAACACAATGCCTGGCTTCACTTCTACTTCAGTATTTCCAAAACTATGGCAGCAAGCGGGAGTAAGTTATACCGAGTTAATCTCTCGATTAATTAGCTCTGCTTTGTAATTTAGTAATCAGAACTTGTGACAGGGCATGTGAGAGTACGAGTAATTCCGCTCACGGCTTGAACCTTCGAGAGAATGACGCGACCAAACTCTTCCATGCTGGTCGCTTCTGCTCTCATAATTACGTCATAAGGACCGGTGACGCCTTCAGACAGGGTGACTCCGGGAATTGATGAAATCACTTTCGCTACACCAGCGGCTTTGCCAACTTCAGTTTGAATTAAAATGTAGGCCTGCACTGACATGATTCCCCCTGAAGTCCGGTATTTCCTTAATTATGCAACTAGTGTCATAGGCTACCTCGTGAGCGGCAGCTTGAAAAAGAGGGAGATTGGAGACTGATGACAACTGAAGCTCAATTTCTTTCTGCCCTTGAAAAAACCTTTAATTCCCGCTCGCCGGAGGTAGTTGTTGGAATCGGCGATGATGCAGCGGTTATTTCGCCCCAGAAAAGAGCGCTTGCACTCTCAACTGACATGGCAGTGGAGGGAACGCACTTCAATCGCGCCTGGTCGAGCCTGTATGAAATTGGGGCCAAAATTTGTGCGGCGAATCTTGCCGATATTTTTGCGATGGGCGGTAGGCCAAAATTCTTACTCGTTGCAGCTGCAATTCCGCAAGAATTTTCGATTCAAGATTTAATCAACGTTGCCGAAGGCATTCGCGATGAAGCAGCAAAGGTTGGCGCTTTCGTCGTTGGGGGAGACTTAACAAGATCACCTCTCCTCACAATTGCCATTAGCGTTTACGGAGATGTTGAAAACCCAATACTTCGTTCTGGCGCGCACATTGGCGATGTGGTGGCTCTTTCTTCACTTCCCGGAGATTCCGCTCGCGGCCTTGAATTGTTGCAAGCGGGGATAAACGATGAACGCAGCGCTGCCCACAAGTATCCTCAGGTTGAGTATGAAAAGGTCGCCAAGCTCAACCGAGCATTTGTTCACTCACTTACCGATGTCAGCGATGGACTAGTGGAAGAACTTTCGAGTATCGCCCGGCTTTCAGAAGTCGGCATTGAGCTCTCCTCTGAGCATCTTAAAAGGGATCTCCACGTCCTACACGGCGGGGAGGATCATGTTTTTGTCGGAACCTTTACGCAGGCACCCGATGGATGGATTGAAATTGGGAAAGTTGTTTTTGGAAACTCGGTGCGCTTAGACGGTGAAGTAATTACCCATCAAGGATTTACACACTTCTAGCGAGTGGAACATCGTTAGTGATAATCACTCTAACTCCCAGTTCCTTGCACAATTTTATTTCATTTGCTTCGTTAACAGTCCACACTAGGGTATTAGATGGATTTCTTGGGACATACCCATTTCGAATAATTTCGATATTTAGCCCCGCTGTGGCAAACCTAGCAAATGGTAAATTGTGACGGGAGTGCACTAAATATGTACCTATGTAGGGAGCTTGTGAGTTATAGCTTGTTGCCCACCATGAAAATGACATTAAGAAGATTTCGATTCCAGATGCCAGTATCTCACTTCGCTTTGATTTGAGAAGTTTTGCTAATTCACGTTCTACTCTTCGCCCGTATCGCGCGGGATGTTTCGTTTCAATTGCCAGATCCTTCTTGGCGCTTATTGATAAGTCCAACAACGCATCCAAAGTCATCACCGGCCAGATTGCTCGAAGTTCTTCGAGCGTTGATGATGAGATCCGAGCAGGGTTACCAGCAATCCGCTCCATGGTGGAGTCATGCCAAATAACGAGATGAAAATCGGAAGTTAAACGAATGTCGCATTCAAAGCCATCGGCGCCATCGGTGATGGCAGCGCGGTATGCAGCTTCTGATGATTCAGGATGTATTGCGTGGGAACCGCGATGTGCAAATATTCGCGAGATGCTCACAGTTGCCTCGGAGGAGCAGAACAGCCGTTTTAGCGGACTGCTTTACCAGCCTTCATGCACGAGGTGCAGACGTTCTGACGCTTGGAGACTCCGCCAATGAATGTACGGATGCTCTGGATATTTGGGTTCCAGCGACGACGTGTCTTACGCATTGAGTGCGAAACGTTATTGCCAAAGCTTGGGCCCTTGCCGCATAGATCGCATGTGGATGCCACGTGGAACTCCTTCATCAAATAAAACGAAAACCGATAAAAAACTAGACCCCGTAGGTTACCGAAAGGCGCTCGGATAGGCGAATTCGGGCAGACTGCTCCCATGAATAGCCAGAGCTCTCCGCTTGATAAGCCCCTCAAAGGGGTAATCGGGGATAGGACCGCTGCCGTCTTTGAAAAGGCCTTTGGCTATACCAGCGCAGGTGACCTCTTGCGTCACTACCCCCGCCGCTATGTCATGCGCGGTGAGCTAACCGATATCACCGAGCTCAAAGAGGGTGATGAAGCTACGGTTATTGCTGATATCAAGAAGGTAAACCTGCGAAGAGCCACAGGGCGAGTTATTTTGGAAGTCATCATCACCGATGGCGTCGCCGAAATGTCACTCACCTTCTTTAATCAGGCTTGGCGCGAGAAACAACTCAAAGTTGGAATGCGCGGAATGTTCGCTGGAAAAGTAGGAGTCTTTAATAACAAGCGCCAGTTGTCTCACCCAGATTATGAAATATTGCCAGAGGGTGGAGATGAAGAGGAAGCCACAGCGGCATTTGCCGGCAAGGCCCTCCCGCTTTACCCAGCTACTTCTAAATTGCCATCGTGGAAAATTGCTCAGTCAATAGAAGTGGCGCTTCATTCGATTGACGAGCTCGCTGATCCGATTCCGCCGGAGATATTGGAAAAGTTTCACTACCCAACTCTGGCTCAAGCCTTTCATTCCATTCATCAACCTTCTACGCGAGATGAGGCTGACGTTGCTCGGGTTCGTCTGACTTTCGATGAAGCACTTTTGTTACAACTGTTACTAGCGCAGCGAAAAGCTGAACTGCGCTCGCTTCCAACCGTTGCTCGCCCAGTAAGGCAAGGCGGACTTGTCAGCGAATTCGAAGCGCGCTTGCCCTTCACATACACCGATGGGCAAAAGGAAGTCTCTGCCGAAATAGAAGCAGACATGAATCAAACCCACCCGATGCATCGCTTACTTCAAGGTGAAGTTGGTTCAGGAAAAACAGTCGTGGCTCTTCGCGCGATGCTGGCGACAGTAGATACCGGCGGACAAGCCGCGCTTCTTGCCCCAACTGAAGTTCTTGCAATTCAACATTTCTCTACTATCAATCGAATACTTGGTCCACTTGCATCTGCTGGAACACTCGGCGGAAGTGAAAATGGAACGCGCGTTGCTTTGCTCACTGGTTCCATGAGCGCGGCAACAAAAAGAGAAGTACTTGCGGAGATTGCCTCAGGAAGCGCCGGAATTGTTATCGGAACTCATGCTCTTTTGAGCCAAGGTGTCGAATTTAATGATCTGGGACTTGTTGTAGTAGATGAGCAACATCGATTCGGAGTTGAACAGCGCGATTCATTGCGGGCAAAAGCAAAAGCAAATCAGCCTCCTCATCTACTTGTAATGACAGCGACTCCAATTCCCAGAACGGTTGCAATGACAGTGTTCGGAGACCTTGATGTCTCAACTCTGCGACAGCTTCCCTCTGGAAGACCAGTTATCACTTCACATTTAGTTCCCGCTCTAGATAAGCCACACTTTCTTGAGCGAGCTTGGGAACGTATTCGCGAAGAAGTGGCGAAAGGTCACCAGGCATATGTAGTGGCGCCCCGAATCTCTTCGACAGAGATTGAGGAAGGAGCTAATGTAATTACTGCCCGCGATAGAGAAGTTGCTGCTGCAATGGGGGTTTTGTTAGAAGAGCCGGCCGATCCAAAGACGATGGCAGCGGTTGAGGAGTTGACACCGCAATTAGCACTTGGAGCGCTTAAAGGGTTGAAAGTTGCGCCACTTCATGGACGACAAAGCTCTGAATTAAAAGATGAAACGATGCGAGCTTTCTCGGATGGAAAAATTGATGTTCTTGTGAGCACAACCGTTATTGAAGTTGGCGTCGACGTTCCTAACGCCTCTGTGATGGTTATCATGAATGCTGATCGATTTGGCGTCTCACAACTTCATCAACTTCGCGGGCGAGTAGGACGTGGAAAAGTTCCTGGACTTTGTCTATTTGTTACTGAGGCCCCAGAGGAATCAAAGGCAATTGAGAGACTCACTGCCGTAACTAATACATTGGATGGCTTTGAACTGTCGCGCATTGATTTAGAGCAGAGAAGTGAAGGTGACATCTTAGGAAAAGCTCAATCCGGTACAAAGTCCCAACTTCGGCTATTGAGAGTGCTCAGGGATGAGCCACTCATTATCGAGGCAAGGGAAGTTGCAACTGCAATGATTGAAGTTGACCCCGAACTAAAGAATTCACCACACTTAGCGCTTGAAGTGAAAGCACTTCGCGAAGAAGAAGCTGCCGCTTTTCTTGATAAGGGATAGGTTTAATGAGAATAATTTCTGGAAGTGCTAAAGGGAAGAAGCTTTTTTCACCTGACGATGATCGAGTCCGACCAACATCGGATCGAGCACGCGAAGGGCTTTTCTCCTCGCTGGAATCTGCATTTGGAGATTTTTCCAAACTATTTTTTCTCGATCTCTTTGCGGGAACAGGCGCAGTAGGGGTGGAAGCGCTCTCGCGCGGGGCTGAAGTAGTGCATTCTGTCGAGGCAGAGGTAGGCGATTTGGCTTCGCGCAATTTCGAGCTGGTTACAAACGCGGTTGGAAAATTTTCAGTGTACAAAAATCAAGCTAAAAGATTTCTTGAGTCAGATCATGCGCTTTGCTATGACATAATTTTCATGGATCCTCCATATGAAATTTCAAATGAAGATATAACTGAGTTGCTCATGATTATCAACGAGAGAAAATTGATTCAGCCACGAGGAATGATCACGATTGAACGCAGGTCAAAAAATAAGCCCTTTGACTGGCCGCAAGGCATGAGTTGTGAAAAAGTACGCTCATATGGGCAGGGAAGCATGTTCTATGGCGGTTACTCTGCTAGCGTTTTACCGTGAAGAAAGTAGTTTCCCCCGGATCCTTTGATCCCATAACTTTCGGGCATCTCGATATCATCAAGCGCGCTAGTTCACTTTTTGATGAAGTTGTCGTGGCAGTACTTGTGAACAAAACAAAGAAGTCCTTATTCACAGTCGATGAGCGAATGGAAATGATTCGTGAAGTCACAAGTGAATATCAGAATGTCACAGTGGCTTCCTGGTCGGGGCTTTTGGTGGATTACTGCGAAGCAAATGATATTCAAGCAATCGTAAAAGGGTTAAGAGCCGTAACCGACTTTGATTATGAACTTCAAATGTCCCAAATGAATTTACAACTAAAGGGAGTAGAGACCCTCTTTATGTCCACGGCTCCTGCTTACTCTTTTCTTTCCTCTTCCTTGGTGAAAGAAATTGCAGCCTACGACGGAGATATTTCAGGATATGTACCTGCCCAACTCGTCGAGCGCGTTAAAAATGCGCTTAACAACCTTAACAAATAAAGCAAAGAGGATCAGATGAGCGAAGAGAATCAATTTATAGTTACAGAACGCGTACAAAGTGCAATCACTATGGTGGAGGAAGCCCGTGGCGTTCCGCTATCAGCAAGTTGTGTTGTTCACCGTGGGGAACTCTTGGAGATATTGGACCAAGCTCGCGTTGCACTCCCATCAGATTTACAGAGTGCACATCAAATTCTGCTGACACGAGATTCCATCATCGAAGAAGCGCAGGCAACTGCCGATCAATTAATCATTCTTGCGCGCGAAGAAGTGGCAGAACTTGTTGAGCAGACCCAAATAGTGGCAGCAGCCCACAAGGAAGCTGCGAAGATTATGGCCGAAGTTGAAGCTGAAGCAAAAAGCGAGCGCGAAGAGATAGAGGCTTACATAGATTCACGGCTTGCAACTCTTGAAGTCATCCTCAATAAGACACTTGATGTTGTGCAACGAGGGCGCGATAAGCTGCAGGGCGTTGAAGACAAGCACGTACTTTCTGAATTGAGTGAATGAGTATGAATTCCCATCACGGCCCGTTCTACTTTAATTGCATAGATTTACCTCGTCGCGCAGGTGAAATGAAAGAGTATGAATTAACTTTTGATACTCATGAACGCGTCGGAACTCCCGTACTTGGAGTGGAGAGCGATGAGCCGATTGATGTTGATCTTCGTATCCAATCAGTGAGCGAAGGCGTTCTTGCCTCTGGAACCGTCATCGCAACCGTTACTGGGGATTGCACTCGATGCCTGACGGCAATCGAGCTTGATGTGGAGCAGACATTTACCGAGCTCTATCGCTATGAGTCGGAGAAGAAGAGCCATAAAAAGGCGAAAGAAATTGAAGTTCTTGATGAGGATGAAGACCTTCACATGGATGGGGATTTCATTGATTTGGAGTTCGCCGTGCGCGATGCCTTGTTGCTCGACCTTCCTATTAATCCTCTGTGCTCCCCAGATTGCGAGGGCCTCTGCCCGGATTGTGGAGTACGAATGGCTGACTTGCCGGAGGATCATTTCCACGAAAACCACGATATTCGCTGGGCTGGCCTTGAGGGCTGGAGCGGGGAAGAAAGCCCGAAGTAAGGCGATTTCCCTATTTCAGCCCTTTCGGCCATAATTGCGCCATCCTTATTAAAGGTAATTCAGGGTAATTGAGGTTTAACAACGTCTCAGTGACGTTTTGATAAAAGGGGAAGACCATGCCAGTACCAAAGCGGAAGATGTCTCGTTCGCGTACCCGCTCACGCCGTAGCGCATGGAAAACAACTCCTGCTGCCCTTGCAAATTGTGGTCAGTGCCAACAGCCTAAGTTGCAGCACACAGCTTGCCCAACCTGCGGTACTTATAACCGTCGTCAGGTTTTAGCTGTCTGATCGCAGATTTGATATGTACGAGACCCTCACCGGAGCGCTCGGTATATCCGTTCAACCAGATTTACTCCAACTCGCTTTTACGCATCGCTCGTATGCTTATGAGAGCGGGGGAATTCCAACAAACGAACGCCTTGAATTCTTGGGCGATAGTGTCCTTGGATTACTCATCACAGAAGAGCTTTACACGCAATTTCCAGATTTTGATGAGAGCAAACTTTCGCCCATTCGCTCAGGTGTTGTAAATACACGCGCGCTTGCAAATATTGCTCGCTCATTAGAGATTGCACCATTTTTAAGAATTGGAAAAGGCGAAGAGGCCACAGGTGGTCGAGATAAGAATTCAATTCTTGCTGATGCCCTTGAAGCCCTCGTTGGAGTTATTTATGTCCAATACGGCTTTGAAAAAACTTCTGAAGTAGTTTTGAAATGGTTCGAAACGATGATTGATGAAGCAAGCAAAGCTGGCGCAACACTTGATGGAAAAACAGCGCTTCAGGAAATCGCAGCTTCACGCGGCCTTACATCACCTGAGTATGAGATTGAAGAGTCCGGTCCTGATCACGATAAAAGTTTTAGCGCAGCAGCAATAATCGGTGGCGAAAAATTCGCAGTTGGACACGGAAAGAGTAAGCGAGAAGCCGAACAAGTCGCCGCAAAGTTGGCATACGAAGAAATAAACTCTCGACCTTAACTGCAGGCTTCTCTCCTTCAAAGGTGACCTGAAATGGCGGGAATGTTAGGTCTAAGCCGATAGGTTTTCCCCGTGTATTTGAAGAGCGTAACCCTCAAAGGCTTCAAATCCTTCGCCTCGAGCACCCAGCTTAATTTCGAGCGAGGGATTACTTGCGTTGTTGGGCCAAACGGATCTGGAAAATCAAACGTAGTGGATGCCCTCTCGTGGGTTATGGGAGAGCAAGGCGCTAAAACTTTGCGCGGCGGAAAAATGGAAGACGTTATCTTTGCCGGCACAAGTGGTCGAGCTCCGCTCGGTCGTGCTGAAGTTTCCGTAACGATTGATAATGCAGATGGAACTCTTCCCATCGAATTTGCTGAAGTGACCATCACAAGAATACTTTTTAGAAACGGCACAAGTGAGTATCAAATAAATGGTTCAACATCCAGGTTGTTAGATATTCAAGAGCTTCTTAGCGACAGCGGTATTGGTCGAGAGATGCACGTCATCGTGGGGCAAGGTCAACTCGATGCCATCCTTCTTGCCAACCCTGAAGAGCGTAGAGCATTTATCGAGGAAGCAGCAGGCGTACTCAAGCATAGAAAGCGTAAAGAGAAAGCGCTTCGCAAGCTTGATTCAATGCAGGCGAACCTGGCACGTATTCAAGACCTTACCGTCGAACTTCGTCGCCAACTCAAACCACTCGGCAAGCAAGCAGAAGTTGCTCGCAGAGCTTCCACAATTCAATCTGATGTTCGCGATTCAAGGTTGCGCCTCTTGGCTGATGATTTGATTCAATTGAAATCACAATTTGACATGGAAGTTGCCGACGAGACAACGCTGCGCACAAGACGTGATGAAGTTGAAAGACTTCTTCGGGAGTCTCGTGAGCGAGAAGAAGAGTTGGACCGAATTAGCGCTTCTGAAAATCCACTACTTGTTCAGGCGCAAGAAAATTATTACAAACTTACTGCCCAGCGGGAGAAATTCCGCGGCGTGCAATCACTTGCTTCCGAGCGCTCACGTTTCCTTTCCGAGGAAATTGATGAGGCAAGAGCTAGTGGGCGAGATCCAATAGCCATGGATCAAGAAGCCGAAACTCTCAGGGCGCAACAGGGTGAACTTCATTCCAAGCTTCAAGTACATCAATCATTCCTCGCCGCTGTGACTGAAGAGCTTCGCCGTTATGAAGCCTCACTTGCTGATGAGGAAAATAAAGTTTCTGCAGCACTTCGAGCAATCGCAGATCAACGCGAAGGCACCGCTCGCCAAGAAGGTCACATAAACGCTCTTCGTTCACGAATCGATGCAACAAATGCAGAAATTACGCGTTTGACATCGGCGAGAGATGAAGCGCTATCTCGTCTACAGCAATTCAAATCCGACTTTGCCCTTCTTGAAAGTGAAATTGCTGGGTTAGATGCATCCGAACCAGATTTGGATGCGCAACACGAACGCTCTAAGCAAGCGATGCAAGTTGCTATCTCTGAATTTGAAAGTGCCCAAGAAACTGAGCAAGCAGCACAACGCGAACGCTCTGGACTTACTGCGCGTCTTGCCGCCCTTGAGGAGTCCTTACTTCATCGCGATGGCGGAGAAGCAATCATGTCTGGACGAAGTGGCGCGCAGGTACGTGGCCGTCTCTCATCTTTGATTACAGTTGACTCAGGATGGGAAGCTGCTGTCGGAGCGGCCCTCGGACCGCTAGCTGATTCAATAGTTGTAGCTGATATGCGCTCTGCAGTGAGCGCCTTAACTCTTCTCAAGAGTGAATCTGCTGGCCAGTCGGAATTACTTGTTATCGATGGAAATTTAGTTGCATCCTCATTTACAACTCCAAACGGAGCAACGCCGCTGGCCTCACTGATTCGCGGGGAGGGTTTAGAAGGCGCTCTTTCTCAACTCCTTTCGCGCTACGTAGCTGTAAGAGATTTAGATGCGGCTCAATCTGTCTTAGCATCTGATCCAACGCTTATTGCCGTTACCCAAGATGGCGATGTCGTCAGTAGAACTCGCGTTAAGGGTGGGTCAGCCGGCGGTAATAGCGCCATAGAAATTAACGTTCTCATCGAACGTACGCGTGAATCACTTTCAGAGAAGAGCGCCCGCTGTGAGAAGCTTGCATTCGAACTCGCAAGGTTGAAAGCAGAAGTAGAGAACAAGACAAGCTCTTACGACTCAACACTTTCAAAACTCAATGACTCCGATGCTCGCATGTCAGGTCTTGCAGAACAAATGGCAGTAGCAGGACAGAATGTGAAAAGCGCACAAGCAGAAGTAGAGCGCTTGAGTGTTTCACTTTCAGAAGCGACCGAGCAACGTACATCTGATGAATCAGATTTAGCCGCCGCTCAATCCCAATTCCAATCTCATCAAGCACCAATGGAGCCAGATGTTACGGCTCTAGAAGATCTTCGTGAGAAGGTTTCGGTTGCTCGCACAGCTGAAGTTGAGGCTCGCTTAGAACTTCGCACACAGGAGGAGCGCATCACCGCGCTATCGGCTCGTGCTTCGGCTCTTGAAGATGCTGCGCGCAGTGAACGAGAGGGCGCCGAGCGCGCTATCACTCGCAGAGAGGCGAGAGCGGTTGCAGCAATGACTGCCCAAGCAACTGCCGATACGGCATACGAAGCTCTCATACAGATTGAAATCTCGATTCAAAAAGCTCTCTCAGAACGTCAACGACTTGAAGCAGGGCGAACCGACCGAGATGGTGAGATTCTTACTGTTCGCGGCAAGAGTCGAGAACTAACTTCAGAACTTGAACAACTCACCTCTTCAGTTCACAGAGATGAAATTGTTCGCGCAGAGCAACGTATGCGCATTGAACAATTGGAAACTCGTGCGGTCGAAGAACTTGGCGTGGATGTAACAACACTCGTGAGCGAGTATGGACCAATAAATGATGTTCCAACATTTGTAGAGGACGCGGAAGGAAACTTTGTTCCAGGCGACCTCATTCCATATCGCCGAGATCAGCAAGAAAAGCGCCTGGCGCAAGCAGAGAAGTCATTGGTTACCCTCGGAAAAATAAATCCTCTTGCTCTTGAAGAATATTCTGCCCTCGAAGAGCGCCTACGTTATTTGGCTGAGCAACTCGAAGATTTGAAGAAGACAAAGCGCGATTTGCTTGACATCATTAAAGAAGTTGATGACAAAGTTGTAGAAATATTTACTCAGGCCTACCACGATACCGAGAGAGAATTCGTTGGCATTTTTGCGCGTCTATTCCCTGGTGGAGAAGGTCGATTAGTTCTGACAAATCCTCACGACATGATGTCGACCGGAGTGGATGTCGAAGCTCGCCCTCCAGGAAAGCGTGTCAAGCGTCTTTCACTTCTTTCAGGTGGAGAGCGTTCACTCGTTGCCGTCGCAATGCTTGTCGCAATCTTCAAAGCACGCCCAAGTCCGTTCTATGTGATGGATGAAGTTGAAGCTGCTCTTGATGATACAAACTTGGGCAGATTACTTGGAATTTTCGAGGAACTTCGCGAGAAATCACAATTGATTGTTATTACTCACCAAAAGCGCACAATGGAAATTGCAGATGCACTTTATGGCGTAACTATGCGCGGAGATGGTGTCTCAGAAGTCATTTCTCAGCGTTTGCGTGAATCCGAAAACGCCTAAGAGTTCTATCGATGGCGCTTTTTAGCAAACTTTTCAACAAACTTCGCGGCGGCGCAAATTTATCCTCCGCCGATTGGAAAGAACTTGAAACATCACTTCTTGAATCGGATTTAGGCGCAGCATTGACGGCAAAAGTATTAGAAGCGGCGCGCAAGGAGAGTGGATCGGCAGAGGAGTCAGTTCTGACCACTCTTCGTGGCGCTCTTTCAACATCCGAACGCACGATTTCAAAGAGGGATGGACGCCCAACAACTATTTTGGTTGTGGGAGTAAACGGGACCGGCAAGACAACTTCTACAGCGAAGTTAGCGAACTCTTTTAAAAGCGATGGGTCTGAAGTCTTGATAGCTGCTGCAGATACCTTTCGAGCGGCGGCAACGGAGCAGATTCAAACCTGGGGAGAAAGGTTGGGAATTGACGTTGTGGTTGGCAAGCCGAATGGCGATCCCGCATCCGTCGCTTTTGACGGTGCAACTCGCGCGGTTTTGGAGAAAACGGATTTTTTTATCGTGGATACCGCAGGGCGCTTGCACACAAAGCAAGGACTCATGGATGAACTTGGGAAGATACGTCGCGTTATTGAGAAATTAACACCAGTTGATGAAGTGCTCCTAGTTATCGACGCGACCACAGGTCAAAATGGGATTTCGCAAGCAAATACTTTTCTAGAAGCGGTATCTGTTACAGGCCTCATCTTGACGAAAATGGATGGCTCGGCCAAAGGGGGAGTTGCGCTGGCTATTGAATCGGGCACCGGAGTCCCTATTAAATACATCGGGACGGGAGAGTCGATTGGCGATTTTGAGCCTTTTGACGCGGAAAGTTTCCTCAAAGGGCTCATTTCAGAGAATTTGTAGCGTTTCCAGGGATTTTTAACAATTCTGTAACACACCAGCACCCTTTTCCGTAACGAAACTAACGCATTCTTCGGGCAAGAACTCAACGGCGAGCTCCTCTTTTACACATCGGGAGTGAAAATGAATTACAACTCAGGCGATACCGCTTGGATCATTGTCGCTGCAGCCATGGTGCTTCTCATGACACCGGGTCTAGCATTTTTTTACGGCGGAATGGTTCGCGGCAAAAATGTATTGGGCATGCTCGCTCAAAACTATGTAACGATGGGCGTAGTAAGCGTCCTTTGGATTACTGGTGTTTATAGCTTGGCATTTAGCGGTAAAGGAAAGTGGATTGGTGATTTTCATCAGTTCGGTCTCAATCATATTTGGCAGCAGGGAACAGGATTTGAAACCTTAACAATCCCGCCTCTGGTCTTTTGTGCATTCCAATTGATGTTCGCAATTATTACACCTGCGCTTATTACAGGAGCGACAGCAGATCGTTTGAAGTTCGGCGCATGGACACTTTTCAGCGGAATTTGGTTGGTAATTGTTTATGCTCCAGTTGCGCACTGGGTGTTCTCACCTAGCGGATGGCTCTTCAAACTTGGAGCGCTCGACTTCGCTGGCGGAACTGTTGTTCATGCCAATGCTGGCGCCGCTGCTCTTGCAGTCATTCTCGTAATTGGCAAGCGCAAGGGTTGGCCAAAAGAGCGCATGCGTCCACACAATGTTCCCTTCGTTCTATTAGGAACTGGGCTACTTTGGTTTGGTTGGTTCGGATTTAACGCAGGGTCCGCGCTTGCAGCAAATACCACTTCAGCTTTTGCATTTGTCAATACAAATACCGCAACAGGCGCAGCACTTCTCGCATGGATGCTAACTGAAAAAATTCGTGATGGTCATGCAACAACCCTAGGCGCTGCTTCTGGCGCTGTGGCTGGTCTCGTTGCGATCACTCCAGCTTGCGGCTTCGTAAGTCCTATGGGCTCAATCGCAATCGGTTTCGGTGCAGGTGTTATTTGTGCACTCGCTGTCGGATTGAAGCATAAGTTCGGGTATGACGACGCGCTGGATGTTGTAGGAGTTCACTTAGTTGGAGGTATCCTCGGAGCACTTTCAATCGGGCTCTTTGCAACAAAAATGACAAATTCAGCTGGTACAAATGGCTTCTTCTATAAAGGCGGATGGACTCTTATGGGCCATCAGGCAGTCGCGGTTCTCGCGGTTGTTGCCTACTCATTCATCGTTACCTACATCTTGGCTCAAATTCTGGATAAGACCATCGGTCTTCGTGTTTCAGAAGACGACGAGAGCGTCGGGCTTGATCTTTCTCAACACGCAGAAACTGCATATGAGACAGCTTCATATAGCGATGGTTCACGATTCACATCTAATTTCGCAAAACAATAAGTCAGAAATCCTCACTAGAAAGGGAGATAAAGAAGATGAAACTCATTACAGCAATCATCAAGCCTTTCAAGTTGGATGATGTCAAGACTGCGCTAAACGCAGCTGGCATCACTGGCATGACAGTCTCTGAAGCAAGTGGTTTTGGTCGCCAGCGTGGGCACACCGAGGTTTATCGCGGTGCGGAATACACAGTCGACTTAGTTCCAAAAGTACGTCTTGAAGTTTTGGTTGATAGCGCTGACGTTGACTCGGTGATTGAGACAATCGTCAGGGCCGCTTCCACTGGTTCAATCGGAGATGGCAAGGTTTGGGCAACAACGGTAGATCACATCGTCAGAGTTCGCACTGGCGAACGTGGAGTTGATGCAATCTAGGTAAAGTACCCATATGGGAACACGAGAGCGTCGTGAGCGATCTGACCAGATCGATGGAGAACTAATCACTCTCTTTCACGACGCTCTTTCTCGTCTTGATATTACAGAAAATAATATTGCACTTACTGCTGTCGGGGGATACGGAAGAGGCGAGTTATCGCCAGGCTCAGATCTAGATATTCTCTTATTGCACGCGGGTTTATCACCTGAAAAACTTAAGGAATTTGTCAACGCGTTTTTGTACCCACTGTGGTCAACAAATCGGAAAGTTGATTATTCACTTCGCACAAAGTCTGAAACTCTCACTGCAGCGCAGGATGACATAAAAGTAGCGCTTGGTTTGTTGGACATCAGGCATATATGTGGAAACGCAAATTTGACCGACGATGTGGCTGCTTCTGCGCTAGAACAATGGCAGAAGGAGTACAAGAAGAATTTGCCAAAACTTCGTACATCTTTAGAAGAGAGACATGAGCGGGCAGGAGAGCTTGCCTACCTGCTTGAGCCAGATCTTAAAGAGGCTCGTGGAGGACTCCGGGATATCAATTCGCTGAGAGCACTTGCCAGACTCGATGTCATTGAGGTGGCTTTGGATCGGGTAGCGGCGGCAGAATCAATTCTCATGAATGTGCGCGATGCGCTTCACGAAACAAGTCAGCGAGAGCGAGATCAGTTGCTTTTTACCGAGCAAGATAAAGTGGCCGCTCTTCTTAATTATGCAGATGCAGATGTCTTAATGCTAGAAGTCGCAAAGTCGGCTCGCGCCGTCGATTACACAGCTTCGCGCACCTGGGATCGCATCGACAGGCTTGAAAGGCTTGAAAGGCGTTCAATCTTTAAAAGATCGCGACCCGTCGGTGTTGCAAAAGGGTTAGTGGCTTTCGATGGCGAGCTCGCAATTGATGAAGCATATGAAATTGAATCTGATCCAGCTTTAGGTTTGCGTGCTGCAGCAATTGCAGCACAGCGAGGATTGCACCTAACGGTGGATGCCTGTGTTGATATGGCCTCTCAGTTAAGTGATTTGCCAACTCCTTGGCCACGCCAAAGTCGCGAAGACTTAGTCACACTCATTGGCGCCGGCGAACATATGATTGAAACATTCGAAGCTCTAGACCAAGAAGGACTCATCGCACGGTGGATACCTGAATGGTCCCATGTTCGTTTCTTACCTCAACGAAATGTTCTTCATCGCCACACTGTCGACAGACATATGCTCGAGACTGCTTTTCGGGCAGTAGCCCTTACTCGAAAAGTACACCGCCCTGACTTATTGCTCATCGCAGCGCTATTTCATGACATTGGAAAAGGTTTTCCTAATAAGGATCATTCAGATTACGGTGAAGTGTTAATTCAACCATTAGCGCGCAGAATGGGTTTCGATGAGGAAGATGTAGAAACCTTGGCTCTGATGGTGAAGCACCATTTACTTCTATCTGCTGTAGCCACACGCCGGGATCTAGATGATCCGCAGACGATTGCCTTTGTTCTTGCGTTTATCAAAGATGCACAAACCCTTGAACTTCTTCATGCCTTGAGTATCGCCGATGGTGAGGCTACCGGCACCACAGCGTGGAGCAAATGGAAGGCAGGACTCGTCCAAGATTTAGTCAATCGATGCCTTGCCGCGATGTCAGGTATCGCTCCTGCGCCACAACTTGAGTTAACTCCAGAGCAAGTGGAGATGGCTGAAAGTGGAGAGCTGCGGGTTCTCTTAACAAAACGTGATGAAAATTTCGTCATTGAAATAATTTCGCCAGATCGCACAGGGTTGTTATCAATGGTCGCAGCCGTTCTTTCAATATCAAGGTTAGATGTCAGATCGGCGCGGACAAGAACGATCGGAAGTTCTGCTGTGATGACCTGGTTGGTCGCTCTCGATGCTTATGCGCCCGAGCCAACTCAGGAAGGCCTTCATTCACTCCTGTCAAAGGCCCTTGACCGTGAGATTGACATCAATAAACGAATTGAAGAGAGAATCAATAATTATCGTAAATACCCAGGTATTCCAACAGCTCCTCCTGTTGTAATCGCGACAAATGATCTGGCAACGAATGCAACTGTTGTTGAAGTGAGAACTCACGATAAGCCAGGAGTACTCTTCAATGTATCCCGAACGATTTCGAAATTTGGAGTAGATATTCGTGCGGCTATTGTTGCGACACTTGGTGCCGAGGCATTCGACACTCTCTACGTTACGGATTTGCAGGGGAACGCTCTGAGTGAAGAGAAGGCAAAAATCCTTGCAAATCAAGTCGAAAATTACTTGCTGACTTTATGATTTTGATGTGTGTACGCTAGCGCCGTGTTTGACTCACTCTCATCGAAATTCTCCAAGGCATTTTCGGGCCTTCGATCAAAAGGTCGTATCAAAAGTGGGGATATCGATGAAGTAACTGAGGAAATCAGGCTCGCTCTTCTGGATTCAGATGTGGCACTTGAAGTTGTTGAAAGTTTTATCGACAAGATTAAAGATCGCTCATTAGGGAAACTTGAAGAAGTTAATAAGGGAATCAACCCTTCACAAGCAATTTTCAACATCATCAATGAAGAGCTGACAACTATTCTCGGGGGAAGTGCCCGACGAATCCGACTCGCGAAGAAGCCCCCGACGGTCATTATGCTTGCCGGACTTCAAGGAGCAGGTAAGACAACTCTTGCCGCAAAACTTGCTTTATATTTAAAGAAGCAAGGAAACACTCCACTTCTTGTAGCCTCAGATTTACAGCGCCCAAATGCAGTGACTCAACTTCAACAGGTTGGAGCAGGAGTAAATGTTCCAGTCTTTGCTCCGCAACCAGGTAATGGGGTTGGAGATCCTGTCGCTGTGGCAAAGGCTGGAATCAAGTTTGCAATCGAAAAGATGTACAACATAGTTATTGTCGATACCGCCGGACGACTTGGTGTTGATCAAGATTTGATGCAAGAAGCAATGCGAATTCGTGATGCAGTAAACCCAGATGAAATTCTCTTTGTCGTAGATGCAATGATTGGCCAAGATGCCGTTCGAACTGCGCAAGCATTTCTCGACGGAGTTGGCTTCGACGGAATAGTGCTAACAAAACTAGATGGCGATGCACGTGGTGGCGCAGCACTTTCTATCGTAGCTAAGACAGAACGACCAATTATGTTTGCTTCCACTGGTGAAAAGAGTGAAGATTTTGATCTTTTCTATCCAGACCGGATGGCCTCTCGAATTCTTGGACTCGGTGATATCCAGACGCTTGCTGAACAGGCAAAAAGCGCAATGGATTCACAAACGACAGACAAGCTAGAGAAAAAGTTTGCAAGCGGAGAAGATTTCACTCTCGATGACTTCCTCTCTCAATTAGAGGCTATGAAAAAGATGGGATCGATGTCCAAGCTTCTTGGAATGTTGCCAGGTGCAAATTCTGGTGCGATGAAAAAGCAGCTTGAAAGCATCGACGATAACGAACTAGTACGGACGCAATCAATTGTGCAATCCATGACTCCTCTTGAGCGCCACGATCCAAAAGTTTTGAATGGTTCTCGTCGTGCGCGAATTGCAAAGGGAAGTGGCCGTCAGGTTTCAGAGGTCAATAACCTGGTCGATCGCTTCGCGCAGGCGCAAAAAATGATGAAACAGATGCGCAATGGAGGCGGAATACCTGGAGCGCCAAAAGGCATGGGACTGCCGGCTGGGATGGGTCTGCCTGCACAAAAGCCTGGCCAGACCCCGGCCAAGAAGAAGTCACGCTCCGGAAATCCAGCTAAACGAGCCGCCGAAGAAGGCTAGAACGTGATTTGGGTATGAGTCGCCTTGCTGGCAGAATTACCACCCTGTACCGGGGCCCTCTACCCCCAGCACAAAATCCAAATTTCAACCAATATGGATATCGATTGAATCGACGCTCCCACTGTCGAAACATGAAATACCGAATTTTTTAATAGGAGTAACGTGGCTGTAAAGATTAAGTTGATGCGTCTTGGAAAGATTCGCACACCTCATTACCGAATTGTTGTTGCTGATGCTCGCTCTGCTCGTAACTCAAAGCAGATTGAAGAGATCGGTCGTTATTCACCAGTTGCAGAACCATCATTCATCTCTGTGAAGTCTGATCGTGTTCAGTACTGGCTTGGTGTTGGTGCACAACCAACCGAAGCTGTAGAGGCAATTTTGAAAATTACTGGCGATTGGCAGAAAGCAAAGGGTCTACCTGGCGCTGAAGGAACACTTCGCGTTGCCGCTGAAAAGCCACACAAGCGTGTTGCATACGAAGCTGCTGTTAAAGAAGCAATGGCTGAGCCTGCCGAAGGCGCTACAACTTTGAAGAAGAAGGCTGCTGAGAAGCTTGCTGCTAAAGCAGCGCCTGCCGTCGAAGAAGTAGTAGAAGTTGCAGAAGTTGCAGAAGTTGCAGAAGTTGCAGAAGTAGCAGAAGTTGCAGAAGTTGCAGAAGTGTCGGAGCCAGTAGCGCAAGAGGCAACTCCAGAAGCGGCAGCCGAATAACCATGATTGATGAGGCTCTCGAGCATCTCGTTAAGGGAATCGTCGACAACCCAGAAGAAGTCGTCATTACCGAAAAGACTCACCGTCGTGGAACAACTTTAGAAGTGCGTGTTCACCCAGAAGATATTGGCAAAGTGATCGGACGTAACGGTCGCACTGCTCGCGCACTTCGCACAGTCGTCAGCGCAATTGCTGGACGTTCTGTACGCGTTGATCTCATCGAGGCTGACGAGGCTCGTTAATAGTGCTCCTAGTCGTTGGTCGCATAGGCCGCGCACATGGAGTTCTTGGCGAGGCTACAGTTGAAGTTCGCACAGATCTTCCGGAAGAACGCTTTTATTCCGGCGCAGTGTTAAAAACTGATCCGGAGAAATTTGGACCATTAACTATTGAGTCAGCACGCGGTCATAACGGCGTGCTGCTTCTCAAATTCATTCAAATCAAAGATAGAACTTCTATTGAGAAGTTGCGTGATGTCCTCTTGATGGCGGAAGTGAATGTCGAAGAAGAGTTCGATAACGAAGATGATTTCCATGTGCAACAACTACTGGGTTCTAAGGTAATAACAATCGATGGCGTGGATGTTGGGACGCTCACCGACGTTATCAATTTACCTGGCCAAGATTTACTCGCCGTTGCGAGCGCCAATGGTGAAGTGTTGATTCCCTTCGTCCTTGAGATTGTTCCAACCGTTGATATTAAAAATAGAATTATTACGATTGACCCTCCAGATGGGCTCTTGAATTTAGGCGCGAAAGAAGAAGCGGAGGGCGAAAGAGATGCCACGTTATGACATCATCTCGATATTCCCCGATTATTTTGCTGCCCTGGATATCTCTCTTGTTGGCAAGGCGCGAGCAGCGGGCCTTGTAGATATTGCCGTCCATGATTTGCGCGACCATGCCGAAGGCGTCCACAAGAGTGTTGATGACACCCCTTATGGAGGCGGCGCTGGAATGGTGATGTCGCCCGAGCCGTGGGGAAGAGGGATTGATCAACTTTCCCAATCCTCGCAACTCCATGACTTAGTTGTGTTGACTCCTGCTGGGAAAAAATTTAATCAGAAAATGGCGCAGGAGCTCTCTGAGTGCGAACATCTGATCTTTGCTTGCGGGCGATACGAAGGCATTGATCATCGGGTAACGCAGTTTTATATGGCGCAATCTAATTTTCGCGTTCATGAAGTTTCGATTGGGGACTATGTTCTAAATGGTGGAGAAGTTGCGACCCTGGTCATGCTTGAAGCGATAATTCGCTTGATTCCTGGCGTCCTGGGAAATCCAGATTCTTTGGTTGAGGAATCGCACACTCTTATCGTTGATGGAGAATCAATCGTCGAGTATCCCAGTTACACAAAGCCTGCTTCATGGAGAGATCTCTCTGTTCCAGAGGTCTTACTCTCTGGCAATCATGGCGCTATTAAGGCTTACCGCGAGGCAGAGGCAGTGAAAAGGACTAAAAGCCGGGAATAATCCCGACACGCCGGGTGTTAATTAGGCATTGGGTGAAATACACGGCACTATCCGCCTGTTACGCAAGTTGAACTACCTACGAGAAATTAAAGGGGGGTGCTATGGCTACTGATTATGACACACCGAGAAAAACGGATGAAGAGCTACATGAGGAGTCATTAGAGGAACTCAAAGCTCGTCGCGCTGACGCTCAATCAGGTCAGGTCGATGTTGATGAAGAAGAAGCTGCGGAAAGTCTTGAATTACCTGGCGCGGATTTATCTGGCGAGGAACTTACGGTTCGAGTTGTACCTAAGCAAGAAGATGAATTCACATGCTCAAGGTGCTTCCTAGTTCATCACATTACACAACTAGCAAAAGGTGAAGGCGCTAAAGCTGTTTGCAAAGACTGCGATTAATTTTTAATCTTTTTTACAATCTCATCAGCCTTATTTGTGCTTATTAACCAATAAGGCGTGTAATCGCGTAAATCCTTTATTTCGATTTTAACGCCACGTGGTACCCAAAATCGCAACGCTAGATATGCGTTCGGATTAGCTTCTCTGGTTCTTGCCAAAGCCATTGCTTCTTTGCCAAGAGCATCCGCCGATCCGATGTACTTCAATTCAATTTTAGCTTTGCCAATGTAAAGCCAACCATCCTCGACTGAAATTCGAAGTGGCGTCTTTATTGAGAGATAAATTGTGAGAAGCAGCGTTAGGAGAAAATCAATAAAGGCGGAGCGAGTATCAAAAGCTGCCCAGATTGCCAGAGCAAAAGAGAAGTTCATAAAGAGGAGAAAAGCCCAAAGCCAGATGGTCCAGCGATCTCTCCACATGAGCGGCTCATTCATATCCGCAACCTTACCTAATAAGTAATGGGCTAGAATCGCGAGCGTGAAGACCGTTCCTGAAGGCACAACGCTTCCTGAGCGCCATCCACAATCACCGAAACCTGGAGAGCGAATTCCTTCTCACTTCGGTCATTGTTTTGGCTGCGGAGCTCTTCATCCAACTGGTTTACACATCGTCGCCCACGCAGGAGAAGGTCTCGACCTGACTGCCGAATTCACTGTTACCGAGAATCACCAAGGAGCGCCTGGACTTGCGCATGGTGGATTACTGAGCCTTGCATTTGATGAAGCGCATGGAAAATTAATGTGGTTGCTTCGTTCACCAGCCGTAACGGCACATTTGGAAACTGATTTTCTTATGCCGGTCCCAATCGGAAGTGTTTTACATATTCGCGCGAACATCACTGGGCAAAAGGGCCGCAAGGTTTACACATATGCGCAGGGGCACCTCAATTCTTTGGATGGGCCAGTTGCCGTGAAATCATCCTCACTCTTTGTAATAGTCCCGATGAAGCATTTCTTGGAAAATGCCCCCAAGGAATATTTGGAGGTCATTGCAAAGACTCCAGAGCTGATGGCCTTTGTTGATCCAACTTTTGAGATAAATCCATGACCGTCGAAATTCTCATTACACGTTTGGACCCCGGCGTGCCGCTCCCGGCGTATGCAAAACCGGGGGATGCCGGCGCAGATTTATGTTCCAGAATTGATTTCATTCTTCAACCAGGTGAGCGCGCTCTTATCCCAACTGGGATATCTGTAGCTCTTCCACATGGATATGTTGCACTCGTTCACCCACGTTCGGGACTAGCGATAAAGCATGGAATATCGATGGTGAACACACCTGGAACAGTGGACGCTGCCTTTCGCGGTGAACTTCAAATAATCCTTATCAATCACGATCTTCATGAACCTTTTGAAATCAAAAAAGGTGACCGCATTGCCCAGCTTGTCATTCAAAAAGTAGAACGCGCAGAATTTGTTGAAGTAGATTCACTTCCCGGTACGCATCGGAGTGATGGTGGATTTGGTTCAACAGGGAAGTGAATGGAGGCAGTGAAATGAGTGGAATGGAAGATCATCACCATGATCGCGCCAAGGTTATGGAAGCATTTGGAGGCACTAGGGGCCTTATCGATAGTGGCGTTCCTTCAATTCTTTTTCTTGTTGCATTCAACCTCACTCATAATCTAAATACAGCCGTAATAAGTTCACTTGCGCTATCGGCAGTTCTTTCAATTGTCCGTCTAGTCACAAGAGATACGCTCCAGCACGCGATTTCAGGCTTTGTTGGAATTGGTATCTGTGCGCTCCTTGCTCGTCACACGGGTAAGGCGCAGGATTTCTATCTGCCTGGTTTATGGACAAATGTTGGATATGGAATCGCCTATTCGGTTGCAAATATTGCTGGTTGGCCAATTCTTGGGTTGATGCTCGGGCCAATTCTTGGTGAGAATCTTGCCTGGCGAAAAGTTCCTGCACGAAAGAAGGCGTATGTGCGGGCTGGATGGGTTTGGGTTGCGCTTTTTGTTTCTCGCTTGATTATTCAGTATCCACTTTACAAAGCAGATAATTTAACCGCACTTGGTACTGCCCGGCTTGTTATGGGTTACCCGCTCTTTATTCTTGCGGGATGGCTTACATGGCAGATACTTAAGAAAGTGCCAAGCGTTAAAATCGAGGAGAACTAAAGCTAATTACCGAGCAAGCATTCGTGAAGCTTGCCTTCCGCTTCAGCGGTTGCAACAAAGAGAAGTTCATCTCCCGCAATTAAAGTCATATGTGGCTGTGGAGTAATTACATGCCCATCTCTAACAATTGCAGCGAAAGAGACATCGTCTGGAAGTTCAACTTCTTCAACAGTCTTTCCTACGCATCTGGCATTATCTGGAAGAGTCATTTCAACGAGGTTAGCCTCACCGCGACGAAGTGAGAAGAGTCGAACAACGTCTCCAACGCTCACCGCTTCCTCAACAAGGGCGCTAATAATGCGAGGAGTGGATACTGAAACATCTACGCCCCACGAAGAATCAAAGAGCCATTCATTTTTTGGGTGGTTAATACGAGCAACAACGCGTGGGACTCCATACTCAGTTTTAGCCAAGAGCGATGCAACTAGATTTACCTTGTCATCACCTGTTGCTGCGACCAAAACATGACAATTTGAAAGTTGGGCTTTGTCTAGGGAAGTAATCTCACAAGCGTCGGCTAGCAACCATTCTGCCGCAGGAACGCTCTCCATCTTTAGCGCTTTTGGATCGCGATCTATAAGCAGGACGTGATGGCCATTTTCCAAGAGTTCGCGAGCAATCGAGCGCCCAACGTTTCCAGCTCCAGCAATAGCTACTCTCATTATTTACCTAACTCATCTGGTGACTTGGCCAAAATCTCATCTGTCACTGCGCGATCCTTTTCAGCGACGATAACGTGAATCAAATCGCCTTCTTGGATGACGGTGTGCTCGGTTGGAATCAGGCCTTCGCCAATTCGAGTAATGAATGCAACTCGAGCAGGCGTGGATTGATCAATGAGTGAGGCTGGTTCGCCATACCAATCGTTATGCAATACAACTTCACAAAGTTCTACAGTTGCAGTTTGATCACGCCACTCTGAGCGAGAACCAGCTGGGGCAAGCTTGCGAAGAATTTGGTCAGTTGCCCACAAGACTGTGGCAACTGTTGGAATGCCAAGGCGCTGATATATCTCGGCGCGGCCGGGATCGTAGATACGTGCAACAACATTTTTAACGCCATAACTTTCGCGAGCAACGCGAGCTGCCAAAATATTTGAATTATCTCCATTGGAAACGGCAGCGAATGCTTGCGCAGATTCGATCCCTGCTTCAAGGAGCGTATCGCGATCAAAACCCATGCCTGCGATGGTGCGACCCTTGAAATCGGGGCCGAGGCGTCTAAAGGCTTCGCGGTTTTGGTCAATTACAGAAACTGAATGACCTAAATTCTCGAGTTCAATGGCGAGGGCAGAGCCAACGCGACCACAACCCATAATCACTACGTGCACAGGGAGACCTTACACGCTTTAGGCTCTACCCTGTGGATACAAGCGCAGAGAAACTAGCAGTCGGAGATCGAGTCACCGTAGAGATTGGCGGAATTGCCCACGGGGGACATTTCATCGCTCGCCACAACGGACAAGTTATTTTTGTCCGGCATGGCATTACTGGCGAAAAAGCCATCATTGAAATTACGGGTACGAGTTCAAAAGTTGTCCGCGCAGATGTCATCGAGGTCATCGAAGCCTCGCCGGCCCGCGTTCAGCCCCCATGTAAATTCGCACACGCGAACGGTTGTGGCGGATGCGATTTCCAGCATATAGATCTTGCCTTTCAGCGCGAGCTTAAAAGGCGAGTAGTTGTCGAGCAGTTCTCTCGTTTGGGCGGCCTTGAAGTCGACCTCGATGTTGCAGGTGTCGAACCACTTAACGGATTGCATTGGCGAACGCGCATGGATTTTGCAGTCTCAAAGAGCGGGCACCTTGGTCTATATGGAAATAGAAGTAATGAAGTAGTTGAAATTTCTGATTGCCTACTTGCAATTGAAAATATGCAGGTTTCGCAAATAGCAGCAAGAAAGTGGAATGGTTCAGAACGCCTAGAAATAGCAGCGTCAAGTACGGGACAGGTCAATATTTCCCGAGCTGGTCGAAGTATTTCTGGTCCGACTGAATTAAAGGAAGAAGTAAATGGTTTGAGCTATAAAGTTTCTGCGCAATCATTTTGGCAGAGTCACGTGAAAGCTCCGTCAACTCTTGTTGCAGAAACCATGTCGCTGCTGGGTCTGCGCGATGGGGATGTAGTTTGTGATCTTTATGGTGGTGCTGGCCTCTTTGCTGCAGCAATGTCGAAAAGAGTCGGCGCGACTGGAAAAGTACATTTGATCGAGCTTGATCGCCACGCTACTGCAGATGCATCGAAAGGTTTTGCTCTGACAAAGAACGTCTCTGTGCACGTTGGCAGTGTAGAAAATGAGATTCGAAAAGTTTCCAAGGCCGATGTATTACTACTCGACCCTCCGCGGACTGGGGCAGGAAAAGCGGTAGTGGATGAGATGCTGCGAATCTCTCCTCGGACCATCGTTTATGTTTCGTGTGACCCAGGCACCCTAGCCAGAGATGCGAAATACCTCACAGAGGGCGGCTATGCCATCACTCATCTCGCGGGATTTGACCTATTTCCCATGACAGCCCACGTCGAATGTGTCGTGCAATTTACTCGAGGCTGAGTCGTCAGACTAAGATTGGGGCATGAGCAAGAATTCCTTCAACGCAAAATCCAACATCGAAGTTCACGGCAAGAATTATGAAATCTTCGATATTACCGGGGTTGAAGGTTCACAAAACCTTCCATTTAGCCTGAAAGTCTTACTCGAAAATTTACTTCGCACTGAAGACGGCGCGAATATCACCGCATCTCAAATTCAAGCACTTGCGCAGTGGGATCCAACTGTTGAGCCAGACACGGAAATCCAATTCACTCCAGCGCGCGTAATAATGCAGGATTTCACCGGAGTGCCTTGCATCGTAGATCTTGCGACAATGCGTGAAGCAATTGCTGATCTTGGGGGAGACCCAACAAAGGTTAATCCTCTTGCTCCAGCTGAACTAGTGATCGACCACTCGGTGATCGCCGATGTATTTGGCACAAAGACGGCTTTTGAAGAAAACACTGACATTGAGTATCAACGAAACCGTGAGCGCTATCGTTTCTTGCGTTGGGGACAAACCGCATTTGATGAATTCAAAGTGGTTCCGCCTGGGACAGGAATTGTTCATCAGGTAAATATTGAATTTCTCGCTAGAGTTGTAATGACGCGTATGGTTGATGGCGTTCTTCGCGCTTATCCAGATACTGTCGTTGGTACAGACTCTCACACAACAATGGTTAACGGACTTGGAGTTCTTGGTTGGGGAGTGGGTGGTATCGAAGCTGAAGCTGCTCTTCTCGGGCAACCTGTTTCCATGCTGATTCCTCGCGTTGTTGGATTCAAATTGAAGGGCTCCCTCCCAAGTGGCACCACTGCTACTGATCTTGTTCTAACAATTACCGAATCACTTCGCAAACATGGAGTAGTCGGAAAATTTGTCGAGTTTTACGGTGAAGGTGTATCTGCTCTTCCAATGGCTAATCGTTCTGCAATTGGAAATATGTCTCCTGAATATGGATCAACATGCGCAATATTCCCAATTGACGAAGAAACTCTGAAATATCTTGAATTAACTGGCCGCACCCAAGAGCAAATTGATCTCGTTGAACAATATTCAAAGCGAAACGGTTTGTGGCATGACCCGTCTATTGAGCCACGTTTCTCTGAATATGTGGAGCTAGATCTAGCTACGGTTGTTCCTTCAATCTCGGGACCAAAACGTCCTCAAGATCGCATTTCCCTTAACAAAGCAAAGAGCGCCTACCAGACGATTGTTCCGACTTATTATTCAGATAAGACTAATAAAAGTGCGGTTCCAGTTTCTGTTCGGGGTTCTGAGACAAGTGTCGCAAATGGCGCTGTTGTAATTGCATCCATAACTTCTTGCACAAACACTTCAAACCCTTCTGTAATGCTAGGTGCAGCGCTCCTTGCCAAGAAAGCGGTGGAAAAGGGCTTAAAAGCAAAGCCTTGGGTAAAGACAACCCTTGCTCCGGGATCAAAAGTCGTCACGGACTATTACGACAAGGCCGGGCTCACAACGTATATGGAGCAACTTGGCTTCAACTTAGTTGGCTATGGCTGCGTAACATGCATCGGAAACTCAGGGCCACTTCCTGCAGAAATTTCAAAAGCGATTAACGAAAATGACTTGGCAGTTACTGCAGTTCTTTCTGGAAATCGAAACTTTGAGGGGCGCATTAGCCCAGATATCAAAATGAACTATTTGGCCTCGCCTCCGCTAGTTGTTGCCTACGCAATTGCTGGATCCATGAATCATGATTTTGATACGGACGCGCTTGGTAAAGATCAAAATGGAAATGATGTTTTCCTCAAGGATATTTGGCCAACGAGTGAAGAGATTGATGCAGTAGTCGCATCATCGATTTCTTCTGAGATGTTCAAAAAAGATTATGCAACTGTCTTTGATGGCGATCTTCGTTGGAAGTCCCTTGATACCCCAACAGGCAAGACTTTTGAATGGGATCCAAAGTCCACCTACGTTCGCAAACCTCCATACTTTGAAGGAATGCCTCGTCAGCCAAAGGACGTCGTCGATATCTCTGGAGCTCGCGTACTTGCAGTACTTGGCGACTCAATTACTACAGACCACATTTCTCCTGCTGGAAACATTAAGGCTGATTCACCAGCTGGTAAATATTTGGCAGAACACGGAATCGAACGTATCGATTTCAACTCCTATGGTTCTCGACGTGGTAATCATGAAGTGATGATTCGTGGAACTTTTGCAAATATTCGCTTGAAGAATCTTTTGTTGAACGACGTTTCGGGAGGATTCACACGTGACTTCCTAAACAACGGAGAACAATCGACCATCTATGACGCATCCATGAATTATCAAGCACATGGTGTTCCTCTGATGATTCTTGCTGGAAAAGAATACGGATCAGGATCTTCTCGTGACTGGGCTGCAAAGGGCACAGCGCTTCTCGGAGTTCGCGCAGTAATTGCAGAATCATTCGAACGCATTCACCGTTCAAATCTTATTGGAATGGGCGTTCTGCCTCTTCAATTCCTTGATGGAGAAAGCGCTTCAACCCTTGGTCTAAGCGGTGAAGAAGTATTTTCAATTTCTGGAATTACTGAACTCAATGGCGGATCTACGCCAAAAACCGTAACCGTGAGCACCGGGACCAAAACATTCCAAGCTCGCGTACGCATTGATACACCTGGTGAAGCGGATTACTACCGTCACGGTGGAATCATGCAATACGTTTTGCGTAACCTGCTCTAGAATTCACAAATGCTTGAATCAATCCGCAGCGCTAGCGATCTCCAGGGTCTAAGCCATGCTCAGCTGGATTCTCTCGCTGCTGAAATTCGAGAATTCCTTGTTCAGAAAGTCTCGAAAACTGGTGGTCACCTTGGCCCAAATCTTGGAGTCGTTGAGTTAACAATCGCCATGCATCGAGTATTCAACTCACCTCGGGATGTTTTACTTTTCGATACTGGCCATCAATCCTACGTACATAAAATTCTGACAGGCCGTGCAGGGGAATTCGACAAACTTCGCCAACGTGGAGGAATTTCGGGTTACCCAAATCGTCGCGAGAGCGACCACGATGTCATAGAAAACTCACACGCCTCAGGCGCTCTTTCATGGGCGGATGGAATCGCAAAGGCATTCACCATAAAAGGTGAGAGTGATCGAAAAGTTGTTTGCTTAGTCGGCGATGGTTCGCTGACTGGTGGAATGGCCTGGGAGGCTCTCAACAACATTGCGGCGAGTGAGAACTTGCCACTTGTAATTGTTGTAAATGACAACGAACGTTCATACTCTCCAACAATTGGTGGAATTTCCACCTACCTCTCAACTCTTCGCACCACGAGTGGATACGAAAAATTCCTTGACTGGGGCAAAGGCGTTTTAGAACGCACGCCGCTTGTGGGGCAACCAATTTATGAGACTTTGCATGGAGTTAAAAAGGGAATTAAAGACATTGTTGCACCGCAAGGCATGTTTGAAGATCTAGGTTTGAAATATCTTGGGCCTATCGATGGACACAACATCGCAGCAGTCGAAGAGGCTCTCAACCATGCTAAAACTTTTGGACATCCCGTTTTGGTTCACGTTATCACCGAGAAGGGGCGCGGCCATGCGCCAGCAATCCAAGATGAAGCTGAAAAGTTCCATGCAGTTGGTGTGGTCGATCCCGAGACTGGCGCTCCGCTCTCAAAGTCAGCAACAAGCTGGACAAATGTCTTCGCTAAAGAGCTCGTGGAGATTGGAAAGTCTCGAAAGGATATCGTCGCCATAACTGCGGCGATGCTTGGGCCAACTGGATTGGATCAATTTCAGAAAGAATTTCCCGAGAGAACTTTCGATGTTGGAATTGCAGAACAGCACGCAGTTACCTCCGCCGCCGGCATGGCTTATGCAGGCTTGCATCCCGTCGTTGCTGTTTACTCGACATTTTTGAACAGAGCCTTTGATCAGATGCTCCTCGACGTTGCGTTGCATAAAGCAGGAGTTACTTTTGTACTTGACCGCGCCGGGGTCACTGGTGATGACGGACCTTCCCATCACGGAATTTGGGATTTAGCGCTTACCGGCTTGGTTCCGGGAATGCATGTAGCTGCGCCACGAGACGGTGCGCGGCTTAAGGAAGTGTTGAATGAAGCGGTAGAGATTTCAAATGCACCATCAATGGTTCGCTTCCCTAAAGGTCCAGTCACCTCCGATATTCCTGCATTTGAACGTCGCGACGGGATTGATGTGCTCTACCGAGGTGAGAGCGCAGATGTTCTTTTAATTAGCGTTGGAGCAATGGCAACCATCGCCGTCGAGGCAGCTTCGCAGGCTTATCGCGAAGGAGTTGGAGTCACTGTTATCGATCCTCGTTGGGTAAAGCCACTTCCGCGATCACTCGCCACAATGGCGCAGCGTTACACATCCGTTGTTGTTATTGAAGACGGAATTAAACACGGCGGTATCGCAAGTTCGATTTCCGAACTCTTGACTCAAGAGGGGATTGATTTACCAGTTCATTCCATCGGGGTACCACTTGAATTTATTGAGCACAGCAAACGTCAAGAGATTCTAAATGACTTGGGAATCACCGTTCAAAATATTGCGCGATCACTTGTTGGTTGGAGCAGCTCGGCTAAGTTTGAGGAAGTGAAGCAACTCCAGCAGGATGAAAACGTTGACCGGTAACTTCTTCGCTTAATCCCTCACGGTCTAGGTAAGGCAATATTCCACCAAGGTGCATTGGCCATCCCGAACCAAGAAGCATGCAGATATCAATTTCTGCGGGCGTTGATACAACTCCTTCATCCAACATCATGCGAGCCTCTTGTGCGAGAGCTTTAAGAGCACGGATACGGACTTCTTCGGCTGTAGATGGGGTGGATCCTTTTTCAACGAGAGCAAGTGCGTCTGGATTTGGAATTCGTTTTCCATCTGAATCCTTGATGTAGAAAGTTCGCACACCTTTTTCGACAAATCGTTTCATCGTGGGGGAGATGCGATAACGCTCACCCAGGTTATGGTGGAGCGTTTCTGCCACATGAAGCGCTACTCCCGGACCGACAAGCCCAAGAAGTTCTAGTGAAGTCATGGGAAGCCCCAGTGGCTTCATTGCGATATCAGCAACGTCGTACGGCGTGCCTTCGTCGATGGCGTCTGTAATTTCTCCCATAAATCGGGTCAGCAATCTATTCACGACGAAAGCGGGTGCATCCTTCACGATTACCATCGTCTTTTTCAATTCTTTTCCAATCGAAATTGCAGTTGCAGTCGTTGCATCATCTGTCTGGGGAGTGCGAGCAACTTCAAGAAGTGGCATGAGCGCCACTGGATTGAAGAAATGGAACCCAATCACGCGCTCGGGATGCTTTAAGCCAGTCGACATTTTCTCCACTGAAAGGGAGGAAGTGTTAGTGGCGAGGACGCATTCTTCTGAAACGATTCCTTCAAGTTCAGCAAAGAGTTTCTGCTTGAGTGAAAGTTCTTCAAAGATAGCTTCAATGATGAAATTGCAATCCGCGTAGGCAGACTTTGATGTCGAGCCACTAACCAAGGAAACGAGTCGCGCTGCTGCTTCTTCCGTGAGTCGGCGCTTTTCTACCATCTTATTGATCTCTGAATGGATGTATGCGATTCCCTTATCCACGCGTTCTTGATCTAAATCAGTAATTACGACGGGGACTTTAAGGTTTCTCAAAATAATGAGAGCAAGTTGGGAAGCCATAAGCCCAGCACCCACAACTCCAACCTTTGTAACTTTACGAGCAAGTGCGGGTTTTGGAGCGCCCTCGACTTTCTTTCGCTTTTTCGCAATCAGATTGAAGGAGTAAAGAGATGCACGAAGAGCGTTGCTCATAGTGAGATCTGCAAGAGCTTGATCTTCTGCATCGAAGCCTTGACTCAGAGAATTTGTCTGGGCCGCCGCGATGAGGTCTAAAGCCTTCATAGGAGAAGGTAATTCTGCGCCGCCATATTTCTTGACCATTGCTGCTCGGCCAGTTGCAATGGCGCTGTTCCACGATTCGGATTCTTTGGTGAAATCTTTTCTTTCGACTATTTTCTTACCGGAAAGTACCTGCGCCGCAAAGGCCATCGAATTTTCAAGAAAATCTGAAGGGGCAAACACAGCATCAACAACACCGAGTGAGAGAGCGTCTTTTGATTTCATCATTGTGTTGTTGTTTAGTGCGTTTAACATAATGACTTGCACGGCGTTCGTTGGACCGATGAGCTTTGGAAGAATGGTTGCCCCACCCCAGCCAGGAACAAGGCCGAGGAAAACCTCTGGCAATCCTGTGAAAGCAGTTGCTGAAAGAGTTCTGTAATGACAGTGGAGTCCAACTTCTAAGCCACCGCCAAGGGCAAGACCGTTGATGAATGCAAAAGTTGGTTTCCGGCTCTCTCCAAGACGGCGGAAAACATCGTGCCCAAGCTTTCCAACAGCGAGGGCTTGTTCACGCTGACTGAGCATGGAGAGTGCGGATAAATCTGCGCCGGCAGCAAAGATAAATGGCTTTCCTGTAATTGCAATTGCTTCTGCCGCGCTGTCTTGCGCTGCAGTAATCGCCTCGTTGAGTTTTTCAAGAGATGTGGGTCCAAATGTATTTGGACGCGTGTGATCTAAGCCGTTATCAAGAGTTATGAGGGCAAGTGAGCCCTTATGGCCAAAAGGCGTGAGGTCGACAAGGCGAAGGAGTGCTTGCGTAACAACTTCATCGGGGTTGGTGATGTTTACCATTATTTGGAACCTTCCTTACCTTGAGAAAAATGCGGGTTCTCCCAGATAACAGTTCCACCCATTCCCAATCCGATGCACATAGTGGTTATTCCATATTGAACTTCTGGGTGAAGTTCAAACCCACGAGCCAAGTTGAGCATGAGGCGAATGCCAGAAGAAGCCAATGGATGTCCTACAGAAATTGCTCCGCCAAAAATGTTGACGCGACTATCGTCATCTGCAATTCCGAAGTGATCCAAAAATGAAAGTACTTGAACTGCAAAGGCTTCATTCACTTCAAAAAGCCCAATATCCTCAATCTTTAGCCCGGCTTTGTCGAGTGCTTTAATTGTGCTGGGAACGGGTCCATAACCCATAATCTCTGGTTCGACTCCTGCAAAAGCAAATGAAACCATTTTTGCTTTTACAGTGAGTCCGAGTTCTTTTGCTTTTCCAGCCTTGCGATGATTGCAGCAGTGGCGCCGTCATTGATGCCAGAGGAATTTCCAGCCGTTACGCGACCTGCAGCGCGGAATGGAGTCTTGAGTCCAGCGAGGCCTTCCATTGTTGTTGTAGGCCTAGGAGGCTCATCGACTGTTGCAATTCCATAACCTAATTCAATGTTGCGCACTGCTACGGGAATTAAATCTTTTTGGATTTCGCCCTTTTCATAAGCGGCTGCTGTCTTTTGTTGCGAGGAGAGCGCATATTTATCCGCACGCTCTTTTGTTAAGTGAGGGAATTTGTCGTGGAGTCTTTCTGCAGTAGAACCCATCGCTAAAGCATCCTGGTCTACGAGCTTCTCTGCCAGGAATCGAGGGTTTGGATCTACCCCATCACCAATCGGGTGGTTACCCATATGTTCTACACCGCCTGCAACGGCCACATCGTATGCACCAGCTGCAATTGCACTTGCAAGTGTTGTCACCGATGTCATGGCGCCTGCGCACCAGCGGTCAACTGAATAGCCAGGTACGGAATTTGGAATTCCTGCGAGCAATGAAGCGCTTCGTCCAAGGTTCATTCCTTGGTCACCAGTTTGTGTTGCGGCAGCGATGGCAACATCATCAATGAGAGAGGGGGAGAGTCTTGGATTTCGTTCCAATAAGCCGCGCAGAACTCGAACCATGATGTCGTCGGCTCGAGTGTTTACGTAGAGGCCACCAGATTTACCAAATGGCGAACGTACGGCATCGACAAGGACTGGCTGGCTATCTCCGAGTGATTGCATGTGAGAGCGGGACATCTGAACACCTTCCGTATGAAGTTGCTAGAAGGTTACTCGTGAGTAATGAAAAAGGGAATTACTGAGAGACCGGAGTTTTGTGGCGCAATGAGTGCGTAAATGGCCTCAATGTGAGAATTAGGTAACCCAGAACTACGCACCAATTTAGCCATAGTCCGCGGGGAACCAGCCCGAAAGATTGCAGGTCAAGTAAGCCTTTGTGAAGAACGCTGCTGGCAACGACGATGAGTGCGATGCCGCTATAAGTAAAGAATTTACCGAGGTTTAAGCGAACAGATCGCTTGTAAATTAAAATTCCTAAAGTCACTGAGAACGCAAGTCCTGCTATCAAGCCAATGGTTGGAGCTAGATTTGTTCCGACTGTTTTAAAACTTGCATAAAGAAAAATTGACGTTTCAAGTCCTTCGCGAGCAACGCTCAAAAAAGCAGTTGAAATCAAGCCAAATGTGCCCAATGCAACCGCTTGATCCATTTTTGAATGCAGTTCTTTGCTGATATTTCGAGCCGTTTTCTTCATCCAGAAAACCATCCATGTCACCAGCGTGACGGCTGCGATTGATGTAACACCGGCAAAAAGTTCTTCACCCGATGGTGAAAGTTCGCGAGAGGTAAAGGAAAGAAATGCGCCAAAGCCGAGGCTTAACAAAAGAGCTAGACCAACACCGGTCCAAATAGAAGGCAGGGCCGAACGTCGGCCGGTCTTGGCTACATAGGCAAGCAATATTCCGACAATCAGCGAGGCTTCGAGCCCTTCGCGAATAGCGATCAGAAAGGTGTTCAACACATGAGGAGCCTAGAACTTAACTACTGAATTACGCAACTTTTATGTTGCGAAATTCGTCACTTTTCACAGGGCCTAAAGGTCCGCTTGTTCTGGCTCGGCTTGCTCGGCTGGCTCGGCTGGCTCGGGCACGGCAAGTGGCTCCGTAGCTTTGAGAGCCTCGACAAGCAAGCCGGCGACCTGTTTGGCCTGCCAAGGACGCGCTGAGGCAGCAAGGAGGGTGGAGCTTGCATAAGCCTGAAGCTCTGAATCCGATGCGGCTGGAGGGTTGTGCCATACGAGTTTGCGCAGGGCATCTGGTGAAATCAAGTTCTCAACTGGAATTTCTAATTCTTGGGCTCGAGCAATCACTGCTGCGCGGGCATGAGTAAGCCTGGCATATCCCAATGGATTTCGATCTTTCCAAAGCTTTGGGGGAGGAAGGGATGTAGAGGGCGTTCGAAGTTCTGGAAGTTGATCCACAGGGAGTTCCACTGCGGTGCGAATTGCTTGAAACCAATCAGTGAGAGGCGGATTTTGAATTCTAGATCGGCGCGTTAATAGCTTGCGAACTGCATCTAGAGTCGTGGGCTTAGCAACAGCTGCAGCGACGAGGGCTTCATCGTTGAAGATGCGTCCGGGTGCGACATCAATTCTCTCCCCATATTGGTCACGAGCTTCCCACAGAGCCTTAATGATTGCCAGTGTTCTGCGGTCGCGCACTTTATGCATTCCAGATGTGCGGCGCCAAGGATCTTTCTTTGGAGCCTTTTCAACACCAGGAGAGTGATTAGCCAAAATCTGCGCGAAATCCTCATTCGCCCATGACAATTTATTCTTTTCTGTAAGTAAGGCATGAACCTCATCACGCAAATCAACAAGTATGTCAACATCCAGCGCTGCATAGATAAGCCAGTCAGGGCTCAATGGGCGTTTGGACCAATCAACGGCGCTATGTTCTTTTGCAAGAGAATAATTTAAGAGAGCTTCAGTGAGTGGACCCAAACCGACTCTTGGGCACCCAGCAATTCGTGCACCTAATTCAGTATCAAATAAAATCTTCGGGTAGAGGCCCAATTCATTTAAGCAAGGCAAATCTTGTGTGCTTGCGTGAATAATCCATTCTTCGTCTGCAAATGTTTCACTGAGTTTGGCCCATAACTCCCTTGAATTTGCAGTGATTGGATCAATGAGGTGCAAGCCGCCGCCTCGGCGGAAAATTTGGATGAGGTAAGCGCGTTGGCTGTATTTGTATCCTGATGCCCGTTCGGCATCGATTGCGATTGGACCATTGCCAGATTGCAGTTCTTTGATAACTGCAGCAAGACCTTCATCTGTTACAACTAATTCAGGCATCCCGTGTCGGGGATAAAGAAGAGGCTCAGCAAGATTTTCCGAAAGTTCTTCGGCACTTTCATCCACTGCTTCTGAAGTGCTTTTGTTTACCGGCGATTGGGAGTTAATTGTGTTACTCCATCTGGAATTGGTTCAAGTGCTGCAGAAAGTGCGAGGAGGTCGAGCCAAGCCCGAACGTGACTAGCAATTCCAATTCCCGAAAGCGGCGTCCAAGATGCACGTACTTCGAGTTCTGAGTCTTCGTCGCGACCTTCTAGCATTCCATAGGAAACTGACGCGACTCTTGTAACAGTTCCACTCGGTGCTTCATATTCACAGTCATATTTTTTCAACGCTTCGGTTAACCAACTCCAGCCAACATCCGAAAGCATGGGATCGGCTGCCATGGATTGATCAATTGCAGCTCGCACGAATGTCACACATCGATATTCTCCCGACCAACCTTCTTGGCCTTTTGGGTCATGCAAGAGAACGAATCTTCCAGTTGCTGCATCTTCCAATACATCTGCGGTGAGTGCTATTGAAAATGGCGCCAATTTTTGGGGCGCTGGAACCTCATCTAAAACAATTTCGGCGCGTGGAACGATGGCACGAATTTCATCGATTATTCGCTCGAAGGATATTTCGTTAATGGCCACTAATGAATAATAAATTGTTATGCCCTGGATATGAGTTAGGCGCGAGTGCCACGGCCTGTAACCTTTGCCTATGAGTGCACTTCTCGCGTTATGTTCAAGCCTGATGTTTGGAACCGGCGATTACATCGGAGGACATCTCAGCAAAAAACACAAGACCATGGCGGTCACTGGAGCGATCCAAGTGATTGGGCTGATAATTGGCTTAGCTCTTCTCTTGATCACGGGCACATGGATTGCGCCAACACTTTCCTGGAGCGGTTATTTTCTACCTGGTGTGTGCGCTGGGCTTATTGGTTTTATTGGCCTTAATGCATTCTTTGCAGGACTTGCCACTGGTCGTATGGGAGTTGTGTCCCCAATCTCCTCTCTTTCTGTAATGATTCCCGTTCTGTATTCCCTTGTCCATGGCGAGCGTCCTTCATCTCTTGCCATCGTTGGAATGGTAATCGCGATACTTGGCGCATTCTTTGGGAGTGGACCTGAAATTCGTGGAGGACTTGGCTTGAAGCCTCTTCTTTTCGGAGCGTTAGCAGCACTTTGTTTTGGTGGATCTGTTCTCCTCTTGACCTTTGGCTCTAAATCAAATGTTTTGCTTACAGCAGTCTCCATGAGACTTGCGGTGGTTACGGTGTTATCTATTTTGATCCTTCGATTTCGTCCACGTAATTCATTCTCGATCAAGGATTTTCAATTTTTGTTTGTTGCAGGAGCGTTCGACTTTCTAGCAAACATTACATTGGGCCAAGCTTCAACCCTGGGCTTAGTATCATCGGCCGTGGTGATGGCCTCTTTATATCCACTCGTGACATCCGTTTGGGCATTTAAGTTCTCTCACGAACGTCTTCATAAATTGCAATATGTGGGAATCATTTTTGCTGTAGCAGGGGTGTCCCTTATTTCACTTGGCTAGTACTTCATAAACGATAAAAGTGTCATCTCCGATCACTTCTCTTCTTTTTTCATAGTAACCGCCGATCAACTCAGCAATATCTACACAGTTTTCCCCTGAGCGCTGTTTTGTGACAGTAAGGTGGAACTCATCTATTAACGTATTCACCAGCCCTTCTCTCACTAGCGAAGGACCAGCTTCAATCAAAACTGTTCCTTCAATTAGCCCGAGCGCATCACTTAAGGGACTATTCAGCACGTGTGCATTTGGGTTGGCAAGAACTTGGCTGGGAATTGCACCCCGCGAAAGAATATATAGAGGGAGCGGAGTTTTTAAATAAGGCTCCTGCCTTGCGGTATTTCCACCGATCAAAATGCTCTCGGCGCGTTCTCGAAGAAGGTGGAATCGTCGACGATCCTCAGGACTACTTAGCCCAAAGGAGCGGCCTTCCACGGTTGTACAGCCATCTGCGCCGGTTATCAGATTCGCTATAACGAGCTGGGCCACCCCCAAAAGGTACCGACATATTGTGAGCTTTAAGTGATGTCAGTCCCTCGCAGTACATTTTTTCCATGATCATTGACTGCTCTTCCTGCAAAATGCGTGATTTAGCCTGTGGCGATTGCGTTGTCTCCTTCATCCTTGATGCGCCCACTGCCGAGTTAGAGCGCCCCCAGATTGCGGCGCTCGAAGTTTTGGCAACAAGAGGGCTTGTTCCACCACTTCGCTTCACCAGTTAACCGACTCCATTACCCTTTGGTAATGAAATCCCGAAAAATTCTCCTCGTCACTAATGACTTGGGACCACACACGGGAGGCATTGAATCTTTTATTTTAGGTTTGCTCGGCGAGATGGATGGATCGCAAGTAGTTATTTATACCTCCTGCGAAATTGGCAGTGAAGAATTTGATAAGGATTTAGCGCAAAAGTTTGGTGTTGTTGTTATCCGAGACCGCGCCAAAGTTTTATTGCCCACGCCGCGAATTAATCGATCTGTGGCAAAAGTGATGAAAGATTACGATGCAAGTTTTATCTGGTTTGGCGCAGCGGCTCCACTTGGCTGGATGTCAGGACATTTGCGCAGGAGTGGTGCAAAGCGAATTGTGGCTCTCACGCACGGTCATGAAGTTTGGTGGTCCAAACTCTGGCCATTCTCATTAGTGATGAAAACTATGGCGGGGCAGATTGATGCGCTCGGATATTTGGGAGAGTTCACGAAGCGCGCCATGATGAAGGCGGTGGGAGATAGCACTGAGATGGTGCGAATTGCTCCAGGAATTTCTATCGACCATTTCACTCCGGGCCCAAAATCTGCGGACCTAGCAAAAGAGCTTGGAGTAGAAAACAAGGAGCTTGTTCTTTGCGTTGGCCGTCTTGTGCACCGAAAAGGTCAGGATCGACTCATCGAAGCTATGCCGAGAGTTTTAAAAAGTATTCCAAACGCTGCGCTTCTCATTGTTGGAGAGGGACCTCGTAGGGATGTGTTAGAAAAGTTGGTCGCGAAGCACAATCTAGAAGGAACTGTGCGAATTGTTGGTCGCCTCTCCTACGACAAACTCCCTGAAGTAATTCGACTTGGTGATGTCTTTGCAATGCCATCTCGTTCGCGATTCTTTGGCTTGGAAGTTGAAGGGTTGGGAATTGTGTATTTAGAAGCCAGTGCTTGCGGGGTACCCATCCTCGCGGGTGCCTCCGGGGGAGCACCGGACGCAGTACTTGAAGGAGAAACCGGATTGGTTGTGGATGGCAAGAACACGGATGCAATTGCGGATTCGATAATCAAATTATTAAATGATGCGCCAGTGCGCCAGCGAATGTCAGTGAGAGGAAGACAATGGGCGGCCGAAGAATGGAACTGGAGCCACTGGGGTCGTGAATTTACCCAAATGCTTTTAGGGGAGAAGCCCTAGTTTCTGCGCGCTATTGATGGCCGCAACTCTGTTTGTAACGGACAATTTCTTGTAGATAGCGCTAAGGTGAGTTTTAACTGTTGGCTGGGAGAGAAAAAGTTCCTGGCAAATCTCTTTAACGGATGCTCCAGTGGCCAATACGGCAAGAACATCTTTTTCTCGATTTGTGAGTTCATATTTTACTTCACGCAGGTGTCGTGATTTTTCAATCAACGTACTTACATCACCCCTTATTACACGAAGTGACTCTCGTGTTCGGGAGTTAGTTGAATTCAAGCCTATAGTTTCGTCAATGCGGAAACTTACTTCCGTGAGATCTTTTGCAAAGGCATCGTAGAGTTCACGAGCGATTCGATTTCTCTCTTGGTAGCTATCCTTTTTCAAGGCTCACTTCCGTCCTGTTTTGTTTTACTAGCTAAATAGCTCTGTAATTTCCTTCGAGAATTCTGCTGCGACTACGTGGCGTTTTACCGACATTTTTGCTGTGAGTTGGCCATCGGCAATTGTGAAATCAACGGGGAGGACGCTAAATTTTCTGATTGACTCTGCACGACTCACTGCCTTATTTGCATCATCGATTGCAGTCTGAACGACTGACAATAGATCTGGATCGTGACAAAGGTTGGCTGCTGAAGTTCCGGTCTTCTTATTTGCAATTGCCCATGTCTTGAGCGCATCAGCGTCCAAAGTGACCAGAGCTGCAATGAATGGTTGATTATCACCGAGCACCACACACTGACTTACAAGCGGATGAGCGCGAACCCGATCCTCAAGAACAGCCGGGGCGACATTCTTGCCACCCGATGTGACAATCAATTCTTTCTTGCGCCCGACTATGCTCAAGAATCCTTCCTTATCAAGTGTTCCAAGGTCTCCACTACGGAAGAAGCCATCTTCTGTGAAAACTTCTCTATCGGCTTGCTCGTTCTGCCAATAACCTCGCATGACAATTGGACCCTTAATGAGCACTTCGCCATCTTCTGCGATTGCAATTGTCGTTCCGGGAACTGGACGTCCAACGGATCCAACTTTTTGATGAAGAGAGAGATTTAACGTTGCTCCGGCTGTAGTTTCGGTTAAACCGTAACCCTCAAGAATTCTCACACCTGCTCCACGGTAAAAATGGCCAAGGCGCTTTCCGAGAGGTGCTCCGCCCGAAATAGCTGCTTCAACGCGACCGCCGAGAGCATGGCGAATCTTTGCGTAGACCAACTTATCGAAGACTGAATGTTGAAGCCTCAGGACTAATGGGATTTTTCCAGTGTCTGTTGCCTCCGAATATGCGATGGCAATAGCAGCTGCTTTACGAAAGATATTTCCCTTTCCTGCAGCATCGGCTTTAGCCTCTGCTCCGTTGTACACCTTTTCAAAAATCCTTGGTACAGCAAGAACAAATGTCGGTTTGAAAGTTCCGAGATCTTGTTGAAGCCTGGTGATGTCGCTGCAATGTGCCAGGTGAAGGCCCGCATTAATTGCGCCGATTTCAACCATCCGACCAAAGACGTGAGCAATTGGCAAAAAGAGCAACGTTGATCCACCTGGCTTTAGAAAGAGATCACTTGCTCCTTGAACGACGTTTCCACATTCTGATAGAAAATTTCCGTGCGTGAGTTGGACACCCTTTGGCTTTCCCGTTGTTCCGGATGTATAGATCAAGGTGGCAAGAGAATCTGGGGTCAACATCCCGCGACGGATATTGATTTCTTCATCAGATATGTCTGCGCCGCCAAGAGCCAAAGTTGCGAGCGCGTTCTCTGTGATGATCCACATGTTCTTGCAATGAGAGGGAAGGACTGTGCGAGCAAGTTCGGCCAGCGCCGGTGTTTCCACAACGATTGCCACAGCTTGGGAATCAGCAAGAATCCATTCAATCTGCTCCGCACTTGAAGTTTCATAAATCGGAACAACCACTGCGCCTGCATACCAAATTGCGAAATCTAGGACTGTCCACTCATAACGCGTCTTAGCCATGATCGCAACGCGATCGCCAACTTTAACCCCAGAGGCAATTAGGCCCTTAGCAGTTGCGCGTATTTCATCATCAAATTCTCTGGCAGTGACCGCTTGCCAACCATCGCCCATGGGGCGCGAAACCATGACTCTCTCACCTTCAAACCATGCACGCTCGGCAACGAGATTGGTGAGGTTGCCAGCGGTGGCGGCCGGGACAATGGCGGGGGTTGTAAACAAATCCATGAGCGAACGCTATCGCCGGGATGGGTAGTTTTCTAGTGTTTCGCCTACCTGTAGCCTCTTCCTATGAGCGAAATTTCAAAGAATTCCATTGTTATTGAGACAGATGTTGAGGCAGCGACCGCCCTCCTCTTTGATCCCGCCAATTATCCATCCTGGTCTTCGGCAATCACGAGCGCGAAAGTTCTTGCTTCAGATTCGCAAGGTCGCCCCACGAAGGTGGATATGAATATCAAGGCGGGACCGGTTAAGGATCACGTCACATTAGATTATGACTGGAGTGACGCCCCTGACGCGCTTCATTTTTCCTTGGATGAAGCAGATATGTTGACTGAAATGTCTGGAACTTATTCAATGAGTGACAATGGCGATGACACAGTAACGGTCTCCTACGCTCTTACCGTCGGATTATCAATGCCTGTTCCCGATATGATGCGAAGAAAAGCTGAGCGCGAAACAATTGATAAAGCGCTTCAGGAGTTGAAAAGTAAATTGGAAAATTAATATCGCATGAAAGAAAATTTGAGCATTGGTGTTGATATAGGCGGAACAAAAGTCTTGGGTGGTGTTGTAGACGCTCACGGAAAAATTCTCACAACTCATAGAAAAGATACCCCTAAGCAAGGCGGGGAAGCCCTGACGCAAACTATTGCTGATGTAATTACTGAACTTACCCAGCAATACTCAGTGGAAGCTGTTGGAATTTCTGCAGCAGGCTTTGTTTCATCTGATCGCAAAACAATGCTTGCAACACCAAATATTTCAGGGTGGAATGGAATCAATTTAGAGCATGAGATTTCACGCCGTGTTGGTCTTCCTGTAGTCATTGAGAATGATGCGAACGCAGCTGCATGGGGTGAGGCTCGATACGGCGCCGGCCAAAATGAAAATCAAATGATGATGCTCACCATCGGTACTGGTATCGGCGGTGGAATTGTTGTGAACGGGGCGCTTCATCGCGGTGCATTTGGTATTGCTGGAGAGTTTGGACATCTACGTGTGGTGCCTGAAGGTCATCTCTGCGGATGCGGTGCACGCGGTTGTTTTGAACAGTACGCATCAGGAAATGCGCTGATGCGCCATGCTCGAGAAGCTATCGCCGCTGCGCCAGATGCCGCACACAATCTACTTTCGCGTGGAAATGGAACTCTTGAAGGCTTAAGTGGGAAAGATATTACTGAGGCAGCTCGCGATGGCGATGTCGTGGCTTTGGCCGCTTTTAATACGACGGCCCAGTGGCTCGGCGCAGGTATCGCCTCCCTTTCAGTTCTTCTAGACCCAGCATGCGTCGTCATCGGTGGGGGAGTAATCGATGCTGGCGAGATTCTGCTGGCACCTACACGTATTGCACTTGAAAGATATATGCCATTTCAAGGTAAACATCCAAGCCCTCGGGTTGTTGCAGCAGAACTTGGAAATGACGCCGGAGTTGTTGGCGCTGCTGACCTTGCTAGAAATTAAATAACTGCTCCGTCATCGCCGTTACCTTCATCAGCTGCGCTTTGTCGCTTTTTCGCAGTTCGCCAAATAAAGGAAGCAACTCCGCCAGAAAATAGAGCTACTGCTGGCCAGCCTCCCATATGAAGAGGATCTCCGCCGGTGAAGCCTTCGATAAGAATGTAGGCACCGCTGGCGATAATTGCATAGAGAGAAAGCTTTGAAGATTGAGAAAGTGAAGCCGATCTGGGGCGCGGTTCTTGGAAGTGCGCGCTCTTGTCCAGTTCATCAAGATATGTCGTACCTGTTGATTGATCTAAATTAAGTGTTGAGACGATGGATTCGAACTCGGCATTGATTAAATCTCTCTCATCAATATCTTCTGCTTCATCGATTTCCCCAGTCAGTACATCTTGAATGAACTGGACACTTTCGGCAATAAGGAAATCAGCATCGTAATCCCAAGAGACGTTATGGAAAGATTTCTTAAAAATTATCTCGCGAATACTTGCAGAATAAACGTTCTCGATAATTGTTTCACTATTAATTGGATGAATTACATGATCATTTATTGAATAGCTGACCATAAGAGGTACATCCACAAAATAAAGATTTTCTTCTACGACTTTCCACAATTTACGGAGAGAGTCAAGTGCGCGCAATGGCATTCGTTCATAACTCATTCGCCGCGGAACACTTTGATTAACGTCCATCGTTCCATTCTTAAAGGATTTTATAAATCGCTTCACAACGGGAAGTAGCCACAATATTTTTCTATCATCGAAAATCGAGGCATTACAAAGGAGGACGCCCTCTATTTCACTTCCGCGAATTTGCGCAATTCGTAATGCAAGTGCGCCGCCGACACTAAAGCCTGCAACAAAAACTCGATCACACTGTGTTTTGAGCTCAAGAAAAGTTTCTTCAACGCGTGCATACCAATCGCCCCACGTCGTGTCATTTAAATCTTCCCATCGCGTTCCATGACCCGGAAGTGCTGGACACATGACAGTCATCCCAGCATCATGAAAACCTTCCGCCCAAGGTCGAACACTCTCGGGGGTACCTGTGAATCCGTGAATCACCAATATTCCAGTTTTCCCGCCCGAAAGCCGGATATCGAGAGGATTTGCGATATAGGCCACGCTCAGATGGTGTCACAGGATGGTGCTCTCACCCTAAATAAGCCGTAAATTAAGCCCGTGGTTTATACAACTCTGAAGTCCTTCCTCAGCCCCCTTCTTATGCTTGGCTTTCGGCCAAAGGTCACTGGACTTCGCCAAGTTCCAACGGTGGGCCCAGTCATCATTGCCTCAAACCATCTTTCCTTTAGCGATTCAATTTTTATGCCACTTGTCGTGCCTCGCAAAGTTACATTCCTCGCAAAGAGTGAGTACTTCACTTCACCTGGAGTTAAAGGCTTGTTAAAAAAGCTCACCTTTAAGGCGCTCGGCCAAGTTCCTGTAGATCGCGCGGGCGGACGCAGAAGTGAAGCGGCGCTCTTAACTGGTTTGGAACTTTTAAAAGAAGGCGCTTGCATAGGTATTTACCCAGAGGGCACGCGTTCTCCAGATGGTCGCCTCTATAAAGGGCGGACAGGCATAGCTCGCATGGCAATTGAGTCAGGGGCTCCTGTAGTTCCCGTTGCGATGTTTAATACTGCAGAAATTCAACCGACCGGCAAAGTAGTTCCAAAATTGCAACGAGTCGAAATGGTTTTTGGAGAGCCTATGTATTTTGAGGGTGACTCAACAAATGTGCAAGTTCTACGAGAAGCAACTGATCGAATTATGAAGACTCTTCAACAACTTTCAGGGCAAGAATTTGTAGATATGTACGCTTCAGAAGCGAAGAGTCGACTTGCTCGCGGAGAAGAAATTTAATTATTTCTTACAATTAAATCTCGTTCTGCAATATAGCGACATTGATCGCAGCTCGGCTTGGATTCAGGGATTGATCCATTAACTAAAGCTACAAAGTCACCAAGACGCTTTTGAAGCGCAATTGGGTCGCGTGCTACTGGATACCAAGCAACGTTTACTCGATATCCAAATCCAACTCCAAGATTTCCAGAGGCTCGATCAAGAGACCAGGAATAAATACCAAGGGCAGAAATCTTCTTCGGCTCACCCTTTGCTGGATTTTCCAAAGCAAATGCGTAGGCCTCTAATTGAGGGGAGTAGAAACTAGATTTATCTGAAGCACGTGCCTGCATTTTGCAGTCAATGATTCCGAAAGTTCCATCAGGGAATTCAAGTAAGAGATCGTATTTTCCGCGAATCGCTAGATGCGAATCACTTCCATCCACTTGAATTGGAATTGATTGCACCCAGCCCCCGTGATCAAAGACTTTTCCTGCGGGCATATCTGGATGCATATCTGAAGTACTCGCGCCAATAAAGTATTTCTCTTGCAAATCGGCAAGTTCGGCAACTGTGGGCATAAACATCGGTGCTTTAATTTGATGGTTGTAATACAACCAGAGGCAGCGATGACAGCCATCCCATGAAAAGGTTAAATCACTAGGACTTATATTTGATCTGCGTTCACCCATTTTGTAACCAGCTTCCCCTATTTTCTATTGGGGTAATTGTGCCCTCTTGCACTGACAAATCAACGGAATGAATTAAGAATCGTAAAGATTCCTAGTAAAATCATGATTACGCCTCCGGTAACACGCATCCTGATTAGCCGCTTCACGTCGGTAGATAGCCATTCACGGAAGGTGCCAGCCAGGATTCCCCACAAACTGTCGGAGATAAAGGCGATTACAGCAAAAATAGTTCCAAGGAGTATCAGTTGTGCTGAGAGGTGTCCTTTTTCCCGATCGGTAAATTGGGGAAGAATTGCAGCAAAGAAGACCACCGTCTTTGGATTGAGAACTCCAACAATAAAGCCCTGGCGAATTGTCTTTGGGATGGAAGGTCGAGATTCGCTGACCGATCGCATATCTTCGGCGTGCGCGGCGCTCTCCTTGATCGCCCCGTACCCAAGGTAGATCAGATACGCCCCGCCGAACCATTGGACACCGTGGTAAGCAAGTGCCGAGTGTTGAAGTATCGGCCCCAGGCCAAGTGCAACGGCAATCGAGATGAGATAAACACCTAAACCGTTTCCAAGAACTGTGGCAACAGCAATCATGCGGCCCCAGGCAATAGCACGAGCAATTGTGAAAAGAACACTAGGGCCTGGAACCAAAATAATTAGGGTGGTGGCGATGACATATTCCCAAATATGGCTTGGGATGATGATCCTCATGGCACAAGCATAAAGGGCGACAGGTTATCCCCGTCGCCCTTTTGTACCGCTTAGCTAGGAATTATTTCCTGGCGTTTGCAATTGCTCGCAATATTGCATAACCAATGACTGCGTTGAGCGTTGCATTGATAATGCCGTTGAATGTGAAATCTCCCTTTGTCCAAGAGAAATCAGAGATTCCGATAATGACTGTAGATGCAGCGATGATGAGATTTGTAGAGTCGCTGAAATCAACGCGGCTTTCAATCCAAATACGAGCACCTAATATGCCAATCATTCCGTAAAGGGCAACACCAGCTCCGCCGAGGACTCCTGCAGGAGTAGCGCTTAGGACTGCTCCGAACTTAGGGCATAGTGAGAGAACAATGGCACCAAAACCAGCCACCCAGTACGCAGCAGTTGAGTAAACCTTTGTCGCAGCCATGACGCCGATGTTTTCTGCATACGTCGTCGTTCCTGAACCGCCACCGAAACCGGCGAGAGTTGTAGCAACACCATCGGCAACAAGAGCATTACCCATTTGATCATCAAGGTTCTTGCCAGTCATCGCCATAACTGCCTTTACGTGTCCAACGTTTTCTGCGATGAGGACTAGAACAACTGGAATGAAGAGAACGATGGCGCTCATTTTGAAAGTAGGCGAAGTGAAGTGTGGGAGGGCAACCCACTTGGCTGCGCGAACTCCATCAAAGTTCACATCGCCATCAAGCATTGCAAAAACGTAGCCAATGACAATGCCTACAAAGATTGAAATGCGAGCAAGGAAGCCTTTAGCAAATACAGACACCAGCGCAATGGAAGCCAATGTGACAATTCCGAGAACAGGTTTTGTAACAAAATTATTCTTTGCAGCACCGGCCAGATTTAGCCCAATGACCATCACGATAGAGCCGGTGACAACTGGTGGAAGCATCTTCTCAATCCATCCAATGCCGATCGCCTTAACGGTGAATCCGACAAGTGCGAGGATGACTCCGGTTGCAACAACGCCACCAAGTGCCGCCGCCATGCCACCTTTTGTAACTGCCGCCGCGATTGGGGCTAGAAAGGCGAAGGAGGATCCGAGATAGCTAGGAAGCTTGTTTTGAGTGATTATCAGGAAGAGGATTGTTCCCACGCCTGAGAAGAAAATTGTTGTGGTGGGAGGCAGGTGAGTGAGGATTGGAACCAAGAAGGTCGCCCCAAACATGGCGGCTATATGTTGTAAGCCTGTGCCGATCGTGCGAGGCCAGCTCAGTCGTTCATCAGGGGCAATAACCCCGCCTGTTGTATTTACTTTCCATGAAAATAAGCTCATGCATCTGCCTTTCCGTAGACGTCAGTGTCGAAAGAACGTGCAGGGTTAACGGTAAATCCTAGATTGTGAAAAAGTGAGGAGGCTCACAGCTAGGAGAAGCCAAATTTTCCTAGTAGAGTTTGCATCGATTCGATATATCCGTTTGAATGCCTCTTGATATATCGATTCGATAAATCATGGCCAAGGGAGGAAGTGAGATGCGCTCGCGAGCAGAATCTTTGGAATTTGCTCTACTTGGGCTACTCACGCAAGGCCCTCTCCACGGTTATGAACTTCGAAAGCGAATGATTGCAATTTATGGCCCATTTCGAGCTCTTTCATTCTCAGTGCTGTACCCACAACTACATCGGATGTTGGAAGGTGGGCTCATAGAAGAGTCTCTTTCTGATTCACCGGGTCTCTCTCGGAGATCTCGCATTGTGTACGCAGTAACAAAAGAAGGCAAGAGCCGCTTTGACGAGATAACCCACTCATCAATTTCAGAAGTTATGGATGATGAGAACTTTGAGGTTCGTTTCGCATTTTTCGGCCCAACCCCTCGGGGAAATCGAATTGCAATCCTAGAGAACCGTCTCTCCAAACTAAAGGAGAAGGCATCACTTATTCGCTCTGCCATGTCAGCCAACACAGGCCAACTTCCCGATGGAATCGATAAATATCTTCATGAATGGCGCCGTCATTCACTGGACTCTGTTGAGCGAGAGATCGCTTGGCTAGAGGAAATGATAGAAATCGAAGGGAAATCTTCTTGACTAACAACAGCAAAGAAATTCGAGTTGCAATAATCGGAGTAGGTAATTGCGCGAATTCACTCATACAAGGTGTTACTTATTATAAGGATGCAGACTCAGAATCAAAGATTCCAGGCCTTATGCACCCAGTGCTTGGCGGTTATCACATTAGCGACATTAAGTTTGTTGCAGCCTTTGATGTAGATGCAAAGAAAGTTGGGCTAGACCTCGTCGATGCGATGTGGGCTAGCGAGAACAACACAATCAAATTCAGTGATGTTTCTAAGACCGGTGTACTGGTGCAACGTGGTCACACACTAGATGGCCTCGGGAAGTACTACAGGGAGACAATAGAGGAGTCCTCGGACTCACCTGTAGATATCGTCGAAACGCTTAAAATGCAGAAAGTTGATGTGCTCATTTGTTACCTTCCTGTTGGTTCCGAGCAGGCCGCTAAGTTTTATGCGCAATGTGCAATCGATGCGGGGTGTGCCTTTGTAAATGCTCTTCCTGTTTTCATTGCCTCAGACCCTATATGGGCTAAGAAATTTGAAGACGCTGGTCTTCCCATCGTTGGTGACGATATCAAGTCGCAAGTAGGTGCAACTATTACGCACCGAATTATGGCCAGACTCTTCCAAGATCGTGGTGTCCACCTGGACCGAACCTATCAACTCAATGTCGGTGGAAACATGGACTTTAAGAATATGCTCGAACGCGATCGCTTGGAGTCGAAAAAGATTTCAAAGACGCAAGCAGTGACATCTCAGCTCAGTCATGATCTAGGTTCAGCCAATGTCCACATTGGGCCCTCGGATTATGTCCAGTGGCTTGATGATCGAAAGTGGGCCTATGTTCGCCTAGAAGGTCGCGCCTTTGGGGATGTCCCACTCAATCTTGAATACAAGCTTGAAGTTTGGGATTCACCTAATTCAGCCGGTGTAATAATTGATGCGCTTCGCTGCGCAAAAATTGGCCTGGATCGCAAAATTGGGGGAGCGCTACTCTCTCCTTCTAGCTACTTTATGAAGTCACCGCCTGTTCAATACACCGATGATGTTGCTCATCAAAAAGTTGAGGAATTTATTTCTCTTACTGCGTAAATCCTTCGGCCTTCAAAACGCCCCCAGAATATGATCTAGGGGCGTTTTTCATGCGAAGATAGAGCGTGAATGAAATCCTAACTACCAGGGTTGGCGGGGTGCTCTCAGTCCAGCTCAATCGCCCGGACAAGAAGAATGCAATCAATACTGGCATGTACACCGCGCTCAATACCGCGCTTGTAGAAGCAGCCCAGGATTTTGAAATCCGCGTTGTGGTGATCTCCGGAGTTGGTGAATCCTTTACCGCAGGAAATGACATATTTGATTTTGCAAATACTGAGGAATTACCCATGGATGAAAACGCTCCTGGATTCCAATTTATTAAGAGCCTTCATAATTTTCCAAAACCCCTTGTCGCAGCAGTTACGGGAAGCGCAGTTGGCATTGGTACGACAATGTTGTTGCACTGTGATGCTGCCTATGCCTCGCAAAGCGCTCGATTCACCATGCCATTTGTGACTCTTGGTTTGGTCCCTGAAGCAGGGTCAAGTTTTCTTCTTCCGCGCCTGATTGGCCATCTTCGCGCCTCAGAAATCTTACTTACAGGTAGATCTTTTGATGCGGCAGAAGCTGCAGAGATGGGTCTAATTAATAAGGTTGTTGATGCCCCCTTTGATGAGGCAATGAAAGTTGCAGAAATCATCGCTGAACAACCGCCGACAGCGGTAATTAATACAAAGGCACTTCTCAAAAGTAGTAACCACGCGGCAGTCGAAGTTGTCATGAATGCAGAAGGTGAGTTATTTAGATTGGCCCTTCAATCCGATGAGGCGCAAACTGCGTTTATGCGATTTCTTTCAAGAAAGGCGAAGTGATGTCGTTAAAAGGGAAGAGAATCTTCATAACCGGCGGTTCGAGGGGAATAGGACTGGAGATTGCCAAGAGAGCTGCTCGTGATGGCGCGCTGATAGCTATTGCTGCTAAAACAACAGATCCACACCCACAACTGCCCGGAACGATATTCACCGCAGCAAAAGAGATTGAAGATTGTGGAGGAGTGGCGCTACCGATTCAATGCGATATTCGCGACGAAGGACAAATCGAGGAAAGTATCGCCAAAGCTGTTGCGCAATTTGGGGGACTAGATATTTTGGTCAACAACGCCAGCGCCATTAATTTAACGCCTACGCTTCAAACCCCCGCCAAACGCTATGACTTGATGTTTGATATTAACGTCCGAGGTACTTTTTTAGTTTCGCAAGCAGCAATTCCGCACCTCAAAGAGAGTTCAAATCCTCATATTCTTACGCTCTCGCCGCCCATCAATTTGCAAGCTAAATGGTTCAAACGTCATGTGGCCTACACAATGTCTAAGTACGGGATGAGCATGACTGTCTTGGGCCTCGCTGAAGAATTTAAGCGAGATGGAATCGGCATCAATGCACTGTGGCCACGAACTGTCATCGATACCGCTGCACTTCAAATGATTCCGGGAATGGATACAAATTTTTGTAGAAAGCCGGAAATTATGGCTGATGCTGCGCACGCTATCTTCATGCGAACCGCCAGTGAATGCACTGGTAATTTCTTTATCGATGACGAAGTCTTGGCGGAAGAAGGAATAACCGATCTTGACAAATACGCAGTGGTGCCCGGAACAACAGATTTTCTCAAGGACCTATATTTAGATTAGATCTCCAAGACCGTATGCGTATGTTCGGTCTCTGAAATACCGGAGGAATAACGTTCTTCGTATCGTCCAAATTTCCAAATAAGTACTGATCCGATCCACGTTGCTACAAAGCTCAAGATGATCCAGTATCCAACTTGATTTAGCTTGATGCTGGCGATCCATGTGAATGGCTGGTATTTGGCGATGCTTGTTTTATCAGCAAGAACTCCTACTAATTCAACCGTGCCAATCACCATAGCCACAAAGATCGAAATACCTGTTGTGGTGAGGTTGTAATAGATCTTGCGCATCGGTGAGGTAAAAGCCCACGCGTAAGCCTTTGTCATAAATATTCCATCCAGTGAGTCCATCATGGACATCCCTGCTGCAAAGATAAATGGAAGTGCGATGATCGCAAGCGGAGGAAGTGTTCCACCGACTGTACCAATAGCTGCGGTTGCTGAGAGTCCAAGGAGACCTACCTCGGTTGCTGTATCAAAGCCTAGGCCGAAGAGAACTCCAATAGGGTAAAGCTGCCAAGAATGATCGAATCCTTTTTTAAATAGACCGCGGAAAATACGATTGAAAAGACCGCGTTCATTGAGAAGTTGATTTAAATGCTCATGAGAAAACTTTCCTGTTTTTGCTTGTCGCCAGACCTTGATAATTCCGACAAGAATGATGAGGTTGAGGATTCCGACCAAGTAAAGGAAAAATGCTGAGACGCTTGCTCCGATGATTCCACCGGTTTGCGCAAAGTTATGTTGAAACTTAACTGCTTGCTTCGCTGCAAATGCAATTCCTATGGAAAGGGCGAGAACAATTGTTGAGTGGCCGAGTGAAAAGAAAAGTCCGACGCCCATAGGTTTCTTACCCTTGGCAAGCATGAGGCGAGTTGTGTCATCGATTGCTGAAATATGATCGGCATCAAAAGCATGGCGAAGGCCAAATGAATAGGCGAGGGCTCCCGCGCCGGCATAAATAAGTGTGTGGTTAGCATCCGCAATGGCATGAAACTGCGGCATCGAGTTGTAATGGATAAAAAGTCCCCATCCAATGATGTGAAGGAGAGCCACGGTTCCAAGAACGCCAAATAGTCCAGGCAACTCATCTCGCTCGAAGCGAAGGTGTTCCCGAAGGCGAGGTTTAGTGCTAGCACTCATGAGAGAAGGCTAATGCAAATCATTCGCATCTGCAAAAGCATCGCGTTTTAGAGCCGACCCGCCTGCTCCAATGCGAAAAGGAAGTTCTTAAGCGCAAGATGCTGAGGGTCTTCCAGCATTTGAGCTGGGGTTCCAGATTCCAAAACCTCTCCATTTTTCAAGAAGAGAACCTCATCGGCAACTTTTCTAGCAAATCCCATTTCATGAGTTGCAATCAACATCGTCATTCCATCGTTTTTGAGTTCACTTATGAGTGCAAGGACTTCTGCGATGAGAACTGGATCAAGAGCGCTGGTCACTTCATCAAGAAGCAGCAACTTTGGTTTGCAAATAATCGCACGCAAGATGGCTACTCGTTGTTGCTGCCCACCGCTCAATAGGTCTGGGTATTGATTTGCTTTATCAGAGAGTCCAAATCTAGCCAGTAAATGTTGCGCCTCGTTCTCGGCCTCTTCTTTGGAGAAACCATGAACCAATCTTGGTGCGAGTGTGATGTTCTGGAGAACTGTTAAGTGAGGAAAAAGATTAAAAGCTTGGAAGACAGATCCGATTGAGGCACGGACGAGATCGGGACTAACGCCGAACTCAGAAATATCTTCTCCGGCTAGAAAAATTTGACCGTCATCGATTTCCTCAAGAAGGTTGATACAACGCAGAAGCGTGCTCTTCCCAGATCCACTGGCACCGATTAACACTTTAACTTGATGCTTATCGAGGCTTAAATTTAAATCTGAGATGACCAAATCATCCCCATAAGACTTGCGAATGTTTAGAAGTTCTAGAGCCTTCATCTCTACCACCGACCTTGCTGCTGGCGTGCTCTGTCTTGCTTGCGGGTCAGCCAGTCAGTGAATCGAGTGAGTGGAATAGTGAGGGCAACAAATATTGCACCTGCCACCAAATATGGAGTGAAATTAAAAGATTGGGCAGTCTCAATTCCTGCAGCTCGAATTGCATCGATGGCGCCCAAAACTGAGATAAGACCTGAATCTTTTTGAAGTGAAACTAAATCATTTAACAGTGGGGGAGTCACTTTTCGCAGCGCTTGTGGCAAAACTACGTGTCGTTGTGTCTGCGCTTGCGTAAGTCCAAGAGCCCGAGCGGCCATTCTTTGCGCGGGATTTACCGCCTCAATTCCGGCACGAATAACTTCAGCAACGTATGCCGAGTAAGTAAGTATTAGAGAAACCGTGCCCAAGAGAACGGCAGAATTTGGGATCCAGGAGATTTGTAAGCCAGGTATTCCAAAACCTACAAGAAGCAGAACGAGCAGAAGTGGAAGGCCACGGAAAATATCGGTATAAATTGTTGCGAAAAGCCGTGCCGGATATAAAACCGGGCTTTTGGAAGTACGGGCCAAGGCCAACAGCAATCCGAAGATTAAGACGAAAATTTCAGCAACAAGCATCACACGAAGGTTCAACCAAATTCCAGAGAGAACAGATGGAAAGGAATGAACTGCGTAATGCCAACTGAAAAACGATTGTCGGACGAGCTGAAAACCCTTGGCTCCTGTTACTACCAAAACCACGACAGCGCCCACGGCGAAAGTGCTGACTAGAGCGATAGCCGTGGAACGACGAGAGGCCTGAGCGCGCGAAGCTTCGCGTTGCAATCGCAACGGCGATGCCTGATAAGGCTCGTGCGGCGAAACTGCCATCAGACCTCTATCTACCTATCTACTTATTTACCTGATTTACTTCTTAAATACTGGAGCGCCGCCAACGTTTGCCAACCACTTGTCAGCAATCGCTTTGAGAGTTCCATTTGCGCGGAGAGCATCTACTGCTGCGCTCACCTTTGAAGTAAGTGCGCTTCCCTTGCTGAGCACAAGACCAAATTGTTCTGATTTAGCCTGAGCGGGGAATTGACCTACGAGAACCGCATTCTTTGCAGTTGCTGCGATATAGAAAGCAGTTGGAAGATCGACTACTAGTCCCTTGATCTGTCCAGCGGTCAGGGCTGCAGTAGCAAGATCATTTGAGTCATAGACGGCAACCTTCTTCGATGGCTTAACAATTGAATTAATTGTGGCTAGTGACGTGGTTCCGACTTGTGCGCCTAGAGCAACTTTTGCAAGATCTGAAATCTTAATTGCCTTTGCGATGCTTGAACCTTTAACGCTCACAACTGCTTGTGCAACGTCGTAGTAACCACTTGAGAAATCAACAACGTTCTTTCGCTCTTCTGTGATTGAAATCTGGTTGATATCGAAATCAAAGTTTTTCTTACCAGGCTGGATCACGCTATTAAATGATGCCTTGACCCATTTGACTTTGGAGGCTGGGTAGCCAAGTTGCTTTGCTACTGCGAATGCAACTGCAGATTCGAAGCCTCTTCCGTTTGCTGGAGTGTTGCTATCAAACCATGGTCCGTAGGCTGGATCATCGGTTCCAATCGTTAGTACTCCTGCTGTAAGCGTTGGAAGATTTGGCAGAACTGCGTTTGCAGTGGGTGTAATAAGGCTCGTCGCAATTCCTGCTGCGGCAATAGCTGCAAAGATTGAAAGCTTCTTTGAATTTAACATGAAAATCCTCTTTCTTGAGTTCAGTCAAAGGACGCATTTTCCATAAAGGTGTAACGCGCTTGCCAGACTTTCTGGCCAGGTCTTCACCCGGAGCACCCCGCCGCGTTCCTGTTAAGGAGGAGGGTTGCCGATCGATAAGCCGGGGCTTGATATCGATACTCATAACCTGCACGCACTCTACTAAGAAAGAAGTGAAGTGAAAAATCTTTTTGATTATTATTGGGAAATTGTCCAAAAGGAGCCAAAAACGCCTACTTCGGGAGTGGCGTTTATGCGAGGAATTCGCAAGAGAAGTGCTTTTCTATGCCGCCTCTGCTACCTTCACCTTAACGTTATTGCAGTAATGAGCTTTAGCGCCAAACTTATAAGGGGAGAAGGCATCGTATTTCAGTAAACGCTGAAAGTTCTCGGTGTTGTCAAAACAATGTTCCGCCAACTTGAAACTCAAGCATTTAGAAAACTCAGTAAGAATCCAGTCCAATTGTCAGAAAAGCGAGTCGATGAACTCCTCGCCAGCGAGTGGGAAAAATTTAAGGCCACCACGCTTGGATCTGAATTGGAATATGAAATCGCAAAGGAAACTCTGCCTTTAGGCGTTGTTTCAAGCTTCCAACATTGGGATCCATATCCAATTTCGATCGTATCCGCTAAGGGCGCCTGGATGACTGACGTCGATGGCCGCGAACTCCTTGACCTATCAATGGGTTTCGGCGCGATGCTTGCTGGTCACCTAAACCCAGTGGTTGTGGCCGAAGCAAAAGAGGCCATGGAGACTGGAATGTTGTTCGTAACTCCATCCCCAATTTCACGTGATGCCGCAGAACGCATTTGTAAACGCTTCTCTATTGATCTTGTTCGATTTGCAAACTCCGGAACAGAAGCGACGATGTACGCAGTGCGTACCGCTCGTGCTTTTACCGGCAAAGATGCAGTTGTTAAAGTTGAAGGTGGATATCACGGTTCCTATGATCCGCTAACTGTTTCAGCAAAACCTTCTTTGGATAAAGCGGGCCCAGCAGACTTTCCTAACGCAGTGGTGCCTGAGGGCGCTAATCCAGGAACTGTTTATGTTGTTCCTTTCAATAATCTGGACTCACTTGAGCAGATTTTCAAAGCTCACAGTTCTGAGATTGCCTGTTTCATCGTCGAGCCAGTTCTTGAGAATCTTGCAATCGTTCTTCCTGATGAAGGATATTTGCAAGGGGTAAGAGATCTCTGCGATAAATTTGGAATTGTTCTAATTTTTGACGAAGTAAAAACTGGCTTAACCGCTGGTCCTCACGGAGCAGCCCAACGCATTGGTGTGCAACCTGATTTGATTTCACTAGCGAAATCCATCGGTGGTGGACTTCCTCTTGCAGCATTTGGCGGAAAGCGCGAAATAATGCAGGTTGTTGTTGATAACAAGATGCCACATTTTGGAACGTTCAATGGAAATCCTCTAGCGATGGCCGGAGTTCGCGCAATTGATAAAATCTGTACTCCTGAAGCACTTGCGGCTGCTGAGGCATTCAACATGCAGGCACTCACACGTATTTCTGAAATTATCGATGAGTATCAACTTCCAGCTCATACAGTTGGATTTGGTATCAAGGGTTGCATTACCTGGTCAGTAGAGCCAGTTCGCAACTATCGCGATTACAAGGCGACAGATTTCAAAATTGCTGAATTGTCTTGGCTCTGGTCACTCAATCGCGGAATAATTACACCTCCGGGATTAGATGAGCAGTGGTTAATTTCCTTGGCTCATGGCCAGCGTGAAATTGATTTGCTCGTTGAAGACTTTAGAGAACTCGCACAGGCTTTGCGAGCCTAATTATTCAAGTGAAATAAGATCGAGATAGTCATCGTTCCAAAGATCTTCATCGCCATCTGGAAGTAGTAGAACGCGCTCTGGTTTCAGGGCGCGAACTGCACCCTCATCGTGGCTTACAAGAATAACTGCGCCTTGATACTCGGTAAGCGCACTGAGAATTTCATCTCGGGAAGCCGGATCCAAGTTGTTTGTAGGCTCATCGAGCATCAATACATTTGCTTCACCGACGACGAGTGTGGCCAGGGCGAGACGGGTTCGCTCTCCACCGCTGAGCACCTTGACGAACTTATCAACATCATCGCCGACAAATAGAAACGAACCGAGCACCTGTCGGGCTTGCTGCTCTTTGATATCAGTGCCAGATGACATCATATTTTGCAAAACAGTTCTCTCGAAATCTAACATTTCATGTTCCTGTGCGTAGTAACCAATTTTTAGTCCATGACCAGGGTTCACAGTCCCTGTATCTGATTCACCAACTCCAGCAAGAATTTTCAAAAGCGTAGTTTTTCCGGCACCGTTGAGACCGAGAATTACAACGCGGGAACCACGATCAATTGCCAAATCAACGTCGGTGAAGACTTCAAGTGAACCATAGGACTTGCTGAGGCCTTCAGCAGTAAGTGGAGTCTTGCCACATGGTGCGGGTGTTGGGAAGCGAAGTTTTGCAACCTTATCCTTGACTCGCACATCTTCAAGACCTGAAAGAAGTTGATCTGCGCGACGAAGCATTCCTTGCGCCGCTTTAGCTTTGGAAGCTTTAGCGCGCATCTTCTCGCCCTGCTTTGCAAGAATCGCAGCCTTCTTCTCGGCGTTTGCGCGTTCTTTCTTGCGGCGATGTTCATCTTGCTCACGCTGCAATAAATATTTCTTCCAACCCATGTTGTATACATCAATGACATTTCTATTGGCATCAATGTAGAAAACCTTGTTCACAACGGTTTCGATGAGATTTACATCGTGAGAGATGATGACAAGTCCGCCGCTGTACTTCATCAAATACTCACGAAGCCAGATGATTGATTCAGCGTCAAGGTGGTTAGTTGGTTCATCGAGTAGGAGAGTGTCCGCTCCGCTAAAGAGAATTCTTGCTAGTTCTACACGGCGACGTTGACCGCCGCTAAGTGCTTCAAGGGACTCTTCAAAAAGGCGCTCTGGAATTCCAAGGTTTGTGAGAATTGATTCAGCTTCTGATGAGGCGGTATATCCACCAGCGCTCTGGAATTCTGCATCCACTGCGGAATAACGATCAAGTGCTTTCTCAAGTTCCTCAGGGGTGGCCGTAGCCATCGCATCTTCGGCTTTTCGCATGCGAGCAACAATTTGGTCTAATCCACGAGCCGACAAGATGCGATTGATGACACTATCTTCCTGGTCTCCCGTCCGAGGATCTTGGGGGAGATAACCGATAGTTCCTGTTCGATTTACCTGACCTCCCGCTGGCATAGTTTCACCTGCGAGCACTTTGCAAAGGGTTGATTTACCGGCACCATTTCTACCGACAAAGCCGACGCGATCTCCATGATTGATTCGCACGGTTACGTTGCTGACAAGGAGCCTTGCTGCTGCGCGAAGTTCGAGGCTCTGGGTTGCAATCACTGCCCTAGGGTACCTTTGAGTCGTGAGTGAATCTGACCATCAAAAATTCGGTTCACTTGGCATATTGGCCGCAGGAATCTGTTTTGGCACCACCGGAACTTCACAAACCCTGCTTGCAAAGGGTATTTCACCGCTCGCAGTTGCAAGCACGCGGCTTTTTGTGGGGGCGCTAACTCTTTTACTGATTGCACGGTTAACGACCACCAAAAAGAGAGTGCGTATTGCGCGAAGTGATCTCTGGACTTCTGGCTTAGGAATCGCGATTTATCAGCTCTCATTCTTCTCTTCAGTGAAGTTAACTGGCGTTCCAATCGCGACAATCACAGCCCTCGGAAGTGCGCCAATATTCACCGGAATAGTCGCATTCATAATGGTTAAAGAAAGACCAAAACGAGTGTGGTTCATTGCAACCGTGATCACCACCGCTGGAATTGTGCTTCTAAATCTGCAACACAGCGAAAAGGGAGTGAATCTATTTGGAGTCCTACTTGCCCTTGTAGCGGGTCTGGGTTTTGCTTTCTTTAATGTAACAAGCAGGCGGGCTCTAAATTCGGGCGTGGAACCCGTTCGTTTAGCAGGCTCGGTATTTTCACTCGCTGCGATAGCGGTCTTTCCATTTTGCTTTGTCGCAGGTACTCATTGGATATTTACTATCAAAGGCGCCTCGCTGATTTTGTGGCTTGGAATATTTACGACAGGGCTTGGATATACGCTCTATGCATATGGACTAAAGCGCGTGCATTCAAGTACAGCGTCGACTCTCGTCCTAGCAGAACCGGCTACTGCAACGCTTCTAGCGGTAGTTGTCCTTGGAAACTCGCTAAATGTATCCAGCTGGTTTGGAATTGGAACCGTTATAGCAGGGCTGCTTTATTTAGCTATGCGAGGTTGAAAAATCCTTTAATGGATTGAACCATCATCTCAACAGCGATAGCAGCTACAAGTAAGCCAGCAACTCGGGCTACAAGAGTGACACCCGAATCCTTGATGATGCCAAGAATCTTTGTGGAGAACATAAGGGTGAAACCAATGACAATATGAACCGCAATAATTGCACCTGCTAGCGAAAGTTTCGCAGATGAACTGTGGGCATATTGAACATAAAGCATTGTTGTAACGATTGCGCCCGGACCAGCCAAAATAGGAGTTCCAAGGGGCACCATTGCCACATTCACATTCTTGGTGGCACTCTCTTCTGTGCCTTTACCCGTTAACAATTCCATTGAAATGAGAAATAGAAGCAATCCGCCTGCACCTTGAAGGGCATTGAGTGAAATGTGAAGATAATTCAAAATTATCTGCCCAAAAAGGGCAAAGACGACAATGATAATTAGCGATGATGTGGCGCCCTGCCAAGCAAGTTTTACTCTTTCCTTTGGTTGTTTATTGGCCACCAGAGATAGGAAGATTGGAATAGCCCCTGGTGGGTCCAAGATCACGAAAAGCGTTACAAAGGCTTGTATGCCAAAGGTAAGTGCCGAAACTTCCAGGAGGCTGTTCATACCGGCAAGGGTAACAAATCAACCCTTATAGTGATGGGCCATTGCGGTGAGCGCTCGATCAAGAATATCCAGACCCAATTTCGCATCGTCCACGCTCACATTGCATGGGGGATTGAGATGAATGCGATTGAAATTGTTGAAAGGCATCAAACCAAGCTTCTTACATTCGGCAACTATTTCATTCATGGCTGGACTGGAAGAACCGTATGGAGCCATCGGTTCGCGAGTGACACGATTAGTAACCAAATCCAAACTCCAGAAAACTCCTTGCCCACGCACATCGCCAATCATTGGGTGTTTTTTCGCAAGTTCGATAAGTGCCGGCCCAATGATTGATTCACCAATCATCGCTGCGTTCTCTACCATTTTTTCATCTTTCATTGCATCAATCGTTGCAACTGATGCAGCGCAAGCGATGGGATGTCCAGAATAAGTCAGGCCACCTGGAAAGACGCGATCATTAAAAGTTGCTGCAATTTGCTTTGTAATTACTACGCCACCCATTGGGATGTACCCGGAGTTGACGCCCTTTGCGAAGACAATCAAATCTGGTCGCGCCGTCGAATGTTCGAATGCAAACCATTTTCCAGTTCTTCCAAAACCAGCCATCACTTCATCGGCAATCCAGAGAATGCCGTACTTGTCGCAAAGAGCGCGCAAACCTTCTAAGTAGCCCTTTGGCGGAACAAGTACTCCCGCTGTTCCCGGTACTGACTCGATGAGTACTGCTGCAATTGTGTGTGCACCTTCAAAAATTATTGTTTGCTCGAGATGGGCAAGAGCGCGTTCGCACTCTTCCTGTTCTGTCGTAGCCCAAAACGAGGATCGGTAGAGGTATGGTCCCCAGAAGTGGACATGTCCATGGGCAAACTCATTGGGCAGTCGACGAGGATCGCCAGTCGCATTGATTGCTGAGCCTGTGTTGCCATGATATGAACGGTATGTTGAAAGAATTTTTGCTTTGCCGGTATGAAGACGCGCCATGCGTACCGCGTTTTCTATTCCATCGGCTCCACCATTTGTAAAGAAGACCTTTTCAAAATCTCCGCCAGCCAACTCCACAATGCGTTTTGCTGCGCCATTTCGAGCCTCATTTGCATGCTGAGGGGCAATAGTTGCAAGAGTGTCAGCTTGATCTTTAATAGCCGCAATAACCTTTGGATGCTGGTGGCCAATGTTTGTGAAAACCAATTGGCAAGAAAAATCCAAATATTTCTTTCCATCAAAGTCCCAGAAGTATGATCCTTGGCCACTTTGGATTGTCATGGGGTTGATCTGCGCCTGTGCCGACCATGAGTGAAAAACATACTTGCGATCATTTGCAAATACTTCGGCGCCTTTTTCTGATGACATTGAGAGTTCCTTTATACATTTGGGTTATGCAGTGAATCTAACATAGTAAGAATGGAATGGGCAGGGTCACGAGTAGTTTCAGAAGGTCTTATGGAACTTTTAGAAATAGAAAACCCCGCCATTTCTGACGGGGTTTTCAACGACGGACCTTTTTAGAGGTTTAGGAGATTTTAGAGGTCGTAGTACAACTCGAACTCTGCTGGATGTGGACGCAAGCGAACATAATCAACTTCTTCCTTACGCTTCCATGTAATCCACGTACTGATGAGGTCATCGGTAAAGACGCCGCCCTTTGTGAGGAAGGCATGATCTTTTTCAAGATTGTCTAGCGCTGCGTCAAGTGAGCCAGGAACCTGAGCGATAGCAGCAGCTTCTTCACCGCTGAGCTCGTAGATGTCCTTGTCGACTGGGGCAGGTGGCTCAATCTTGTTTTGGATTCCATCGATACCAGCCATCAACATTGCAGCGAATGCAAGATATGGATTTGAAGATGGATCTGGGCAACGGAACTCAATGCGCTTTGCCTTTGGATTGTCTCCAGTAATTGGAATACGGATACAAGCCGAACGGTTACGAGCTGAGTACGCAAGATTTACTGGTGCTTCATATCCTGGAACAAGGCGGCGATATGAGTTGACGGTTGGGTTTGTGAATGCGAGGAGTGATGGCGCATGCTTCAAAAGTCCACCGATGTACCAACGTGCGATATCTGAGAGATCGCCATAGTTGCCCTTTTGGAACATCAATGACTTTCCATCTTTCCACAGCGATTGGTGCACGTGCATGCCTGAACCGTTATCTCCGAAGAGTGGCTTTGGCATAAATGTTGCTGTCTTTCCATTCTCCCAAGCGGTGTTCTTAATGACGTACTTAAACTTCATGACGTCATCGCCTGCTTGCTGAATATCTGAGAAGCGGTAGTTGATTTCCATTTGACCTGCTGTACCGACTTCATGGTGAGCGCGCTCAACAAGTAGTCCAACTTCTCCAAGCTTCATAACCATTTCATCGCGAAGATCTGCGAACTGATCGGTTGGAGATACTGGGAAATATCCGCCCTTGATACGAGTGCGGTATCCACGGTTTGGACTTCCATCTGGATATGTTTCAGCGCCTGTGTTCCACCAACCTTCGTATGAATCAATGTGGTGGTAAGCCTCATTCATGCCTGTGCTAAA
>CAIKKN010000030.1 GCA_903827945.1 uncultured Actinomycetes bacterium
TATTGATCCCAAGGCCTGAAACTGAATTACTCGTTGATGAAGTTCTACATAACCTCAACAAATATGAGGAGACAGTTTCAATTATTGACCTAGGTGCAGGATCGGGCGCAATTGGTATTGCTCTACAAACTGAAACATCCGGGAAAAAGAAGGTCGCTGTAATTGCGATTGAGAAGTCAAAAGAAGCACTTCCTTGGTTACATAAGAATATTGCGAAATATGATTTGCCAATTCGAGTAATTGAGGAAGATGTTTCGACTGCCCTTCAAGGAATCAAGTGCGATATCGTGGTTGCAAATCCACCATATATTCCAAATGCGCAAGCTCTTCCAGAAGATGTCACTAAAGAGCCGTCCCTAGCATTGTTAGGTGGACCAGATGGCATGGACGTTCCGCGTATATTCATTGCTGCAGCATCGAGATTACTTAAACCCGGGGGATTTTTAGCCATCGAGCATCATGAAGTTCAAGGGGATGCAATGAGGGAATCTTTGAACGAGGATTTCTCCAACATTCGCCTACATAATGACCTTAATGAACGCCCACGATTTACAACAGCGGTCAGGAAGTAAGTAAACTATGAGCATGGAAATCAAGACGCTTGCCATTGACTGTGGTGGACTATTTATCAAAGGAAGTGTCCTTGATGAAAAGGGAACTATGCACGCCAATCCCGTTACGGTGGAGACTCCTTATCCACTAGCTCCCCAACGTCTGATTGAGGTTTTTGAAGAACTCGCAGCAAAATTGCCTAAATACGATCGAATTACGGTGGGCATGCCGGGCATGATTCGTCACGGTGTTGTTGTTCATACACCTCATTACATAAACGTTCATGGTCCTCATACGCGTATTGAGCCAGATCTCAAAGATGCGTGGACAGGTTTAGATTTTCAAACTTTGGTTTCAGATCACTTCAAGAAAGATGCCCTCGTCTTAAATGACGCTGAAGTTCACGGCGCAGGCATCGTCACCGGCTCTGGACTAGAAGTTGTTATCACTCTTGGAACTGGACTTGGATTCGCAATATTTGATGGTGGCAAACTTGCACCACACTTTGAAATGTCTCGTGTGCCTGTCAGGCGAGGAGTTGATTACGACGAATGGATTGGCGAGCATGTACGACGCACGATCGGTGATGCACTTTGGTCACGTCGAGTTCGACTCATGATCGATAACCTTCGCCCGGTTTTCTTCTGGGACCGCGTTTACGTTGGTGGCGGTAATTCTCGTCGAATTAGAGGCGCAGATTTGCTTGGTGATGACGTTGTTATTGTTCCAAATACGGCTGGAATTCAAGGCGGCGTAAGAGCATGGTCCTTAACTTCCAAATAGCAAGAAATGCAATGTAGGTCTATAGACCCATCTTTTTTGCTGCAATTCTCAAATCTGCACGAGCATCAGGATGCGCTGCGTTCTCAATAAGATTCTTAGCTTGTTCACTCTCATCATGTCCAAAGCACGCGGCAATTCCTTGCTCTGTCACAACATATGAATGTTGAAAACTAGTCACGCCATCGGTGATCATGGGGACGATTTTCGATGTATTTGTTTTTGCGTGCCAAGAAGGAAGTGTCATGAAGGACTTTCCACCGCGACTGTGAAGTGCTCCCACGATAAAGTCAGTAGATCCGCCAAACCCAGAATAGATCTTGTCGCGAACACGAGAAGCATTTGCTTGATCAAGTAGATCGACCTGGAGGGCTGCATTGATAGAAGTCATCTTGGCTTGTTTAGCAATTTGAGCCGGATCATTTGTCTTTTCAGTACGCAGCATGCGTACACGACGATTCAAATGAAGCCATGAGTAGAGCTCTTCAGAACCGAAGATAAATGAGGCAGTTATTGGAATATCTGTATCCAGTGCGCCAATCTTTTCAAGATTAAGAACGCCATCACTAAACATCTCAGTCCACACGCGAAGATCAGATCGCTTTGTCATTAATTCAACGACAGCGTCAGGAACGGACCCGATGCCAAGTTGGAGGGTGGAGCCGGATGGAACGAGATCGGCAATCTTGCGACCAATCTCTTTAGCCGTTTCAGGGATAGCTAGGGGCGTATGTGTATTGAGAGGCTCATCTTGTTCAAAAATGAAATCTATTTCATTCTCATAAATCTGAGCATCGCCGTATGTGTAGGGCATATTCGCATTCGACTGCGCAATAACAATTCCACCATGTTCCCGGGCTGCTTCAATCGCAGCAGGCAAGATATTTACTTCGATGCCAAGGGAGACGGTGTCGAAACGAGGCGAAGATGTATGAATGAGAACGACATCTGGAATGAGGTGGTCGCGCAGCATGATGGGTACAAGTGAAAGACGCGATGGAACATAGTTGAGGCGCTCGGAGTTACGCATACCCGCTCCAACAAATGCCGTTTCGTATGTAACACCTGGGCGATTTGGAATACCAGGTTGGGCGTTCAACATGTGCAAGGTGTACTCCGGCACGATCTCATCGAAAAGAGCCAGTAGCGCTTTTGGCGTACCAAAATTTCCTGAAACTAGAACTCTTGGATTCTTAGGCAAGCCTTGTAGAACCTTCTTGAGTTGGTCTCCATCAACTGTTCTCATAAGTGAATTCTTCCATCCTACGTAGGTGGATATTTACAGATTCGCGAGCCAGCACTCTGCTGGCTGTGTTCTATTTAACTTGATTGAGCAAATTATCTGGAAAGCTCTTCAAGAACTTCTGCGATGTGGCGATATTTCTTTCCGGTGGCTTGCGTCATCCCGATTTCGCATGTTCGGTTTGCCGAGACATAAAAGTCATCGCTTCGAGGGACAATTTCTTGGGCTTGCTTAGTTGTTGCTGATTTAGTCAGTTCTGGAAATGTAATTCCGCGATCTCCTGCAAATGCGCAACATCCCCAATTTTCTGGAATAAAGATTTCCTCGGATATTGCCTTTGCAATGTTATTCAGGGAAGCACTAATTCCAAGCGCTGTTGTCGAGCACGTAGGATGTACTGCGATTGAGTGAACTCTTCTTACTGAAAGCTTTGGCAGAATGTATTGCTCTATGAATTGGACCGAGTCCATGACTTTCAAGCGAGGATCACCAGCAAGGAGTTCTTGAAGGCCATGTGAGCATGAGGCGGCATCGGTGATGATTGGAACCTTGCCTTGATGTGTCGCCTTTACGATTGAGGGCAGAACTTTGTGGCGCATGACCTCGTATCCACTGTTGTAACCCTTGGACTTCCAAGGCGTACCGCAACAGAGTTCGTCTATGCCTTCAGGAATTGAAATACGCAGACCCGCACGCTTTGCAAGGGCCAGAAGGGCGCCAGAGGAATCACTCGTTCCAAAAAGAGTTCCCACACATGAGGAGAAGAAGATTGCATCAGGATTTTCGGTCTCCAAAGAATGACGTTTCTTTCCACCCTCTGGGTATTTATTTATTCCGGGAATTACATTGGCAACTCGCAGGCTGGCTGAAGCAAGCCGGGTGAATGCAGACCAGTTGTGGGCAGCAAATGTCCATGCAGCTGAAAAAATAGGAGTTGCACTCTGTGAACGCAACTCTCGAACAAGTGAACCGGTGTTGATTGAGAGTGGGCAGGACGTTGCGCACATTCCATCAACAGCGCAGGTATCCACCCCGTCGTACTCAAATTCCTTAGCAATTTCTTTCGCTAGCGAATGATCACCGCGCTGGGTTGCAAGTGCTAGCTCACGTCGCATAACGATGCGATTGCGGGGAGTCAGTGTTAAATTCTTGCTCGGGCAGACAGGTTCGCAATATCCGCATTCAACACATGAATTTGCAACGGCCTCAATCTTTGGGATTGTCTTGAGGTTTTCCAGATGAATATTGGAATTCTGCGTCAGAATGATTCCGGGATTCAAAATACCCGCAGGATCAAGTAGGCGTTTGATCGCCCACATCACTTCGTACAGTTCATCGCCGTATTGCCTGCGCACAAAGGGAGCCATCATTCGACCAGTACCGTGTTCGGCTTTGAGTGTTCCACCATGGCGAAGAACAAGCTCCACCATCTCCTCTGTAAATGCGCGATAACGTGCAAGCTTCTCTGGTTTGTCGAATTCTTCGTTGAGCATGAAGTGAATATTTCCATCACGCGCATGTCCAAAAATAACGCTGTCGTTATAGCCATGCTTTGCAAATAAGGCAGTGAGCTCTTCGCATGTAGCCAGTAGAGCGGGCACAGGAACTGCAATATCTTCTAGCAGAGCAGTGGTTCCTGTCGTACGGTTTCCCGCAACGGTTGCATACAAGCCCTTGCGGATATGCCACATTTGATTGCGCAATTGCGCCTCGCCAGTCAGATGCGCAGGTTGAATGAGTGGGAGTGAATCTAAAAGTGGAGTAACAGCAGAAATCTTCGCCGCAAGGGCTTCAGGTGTTGGCTCTTGAAATTCAATCAGTAAAGCAGCGTGCTTTTCAACCGAAATAGATTTGAGTTCGGCCGTTGCTTGAGGATCACGTTGTGCCACGCGAAGACTTGTCGCGTCCATTAATTCGATTGCAGCGAAGCCAGCAGAAACTAATTGGGGGAGTGAACGTGTTGCATCGGCCAAAGATGAAAAAATAAGAAGCCCAGTTGCCATATCGGAGTACGCAGGAACTGTTCTAAAGGTTGCTTCTGCAACAAATGCCAAGGTTCCTTCGCTGCCGACTATAAGGTGCTCAAGGATTTTCACGGGGGAGTCGAAATCCAATAGCGAATTGATCCCATATCCCATGGTGTTTTTTATACTATATAATTTTTCAATCGTTGCGACAGATTCAGGATTGGAACGTACGCGATCACGAAGTTGGATTAAACCGGCATGAATGTCTGGCGCCTTCTGCGCAAGAAGTTGATCTGCATCGGCTGCGCCTGTATCGACCACCAGCCCATTGGGGAGAACGAGCACAAGAGACTCGATTGTTCTGTATGAGTTTTGTTCTGTTCCACAGCACATTCCACTTGAATTATTTGCAACAACTCCGCCAATTGTGCACGCAACTTCACTTGCAGGATCAGGCCCGAGTTTCTTTTTGTGTCTAGCAAGTGCGCTATTGACTGCTCGCACGGTTGCGCCCGGGCTGACTCTGACGCTTTGGGCACCATCTGCAATAGCAATTTCACGGAAGTTTTTTCGTGTATCGACCATGATTCCATCAGTAATGGCCTGACCACTAAGACTTGTTCCCCCAGAGCGGAAAGTGACGCCAACCCCTAAGTCAGTAGCGAGTTTGAGAATTTGCGCCAGCTCGGTGGAGTTTTCAGGGGTGTAGAGAGATTGAGGTTTCAGCGTGTAATGAGATGCATCATGAGAATAACTCAGGATGTCAGTGACTCGCGTTGAACCTTTCATTGGTTCAATCTATGCGGTCTTCGTAATCCCAGACAACGCCTAGTTCTAGACGAATATCGTCCATTACCTGCATTAAATCAACGGACTCCTCGACTGGCATAACAGGAGATTCAAGTAGGCCAGCAGCCACACATCTTTCAGCTTCCATCGCTTGAAGTTGGCGACCCGTCCCAGGAACAGGTGGAGTGTCATACCGCTTTACAACGTTGTGAAGGTTGTCATAGACAGTGAATGTTGTTTGAGCGTAGAAAGTTCTATCAATTTCAATTGAACCTTTTGTGCCAAGAATTACTGCATTGCAGGGGCCTGCATCATTGATCGAAGCAGTTAACGCGGCTTGTGATCCATCCTCGTAATTAAACAATACCGAGTTTGATTCATCGACACCTTCAAAGGTCAGCTTGCCGATTCCAAGAACTTCATCTGGAATTCCAAGAACGCGGGCAGCAAATGAAATTGTATAAATAGATAGGTCAAGAAGTGCGCCGCCACCAAATTTGAGGTCCCACACACGACCATGGTTTTCGATTGGCAAGTATTGGCTGTGATCAGCAATTACTTGGTGCGGTGTTCCGATAAGTCCGCTCTTGATAACGTCAAATACAGCGTCCATCGTTGGAAGGAATCGTGTCCACATTGCCTCCATGACAAAAACATTCTTCGCTCGAGCCGCAGCCTGAATTTTGCGCGCTTGGGGTGCATCCATGGTGAATGGCTTTTCAAGAAGAACGTGTTTGCCAGCGTTGATAGCGAGGATCGCATTTTCATAGTGAAAACTATTTAACGTTGAGATGTAGACGATATCCACATTTGGATTCGCGACAAGTTCGGCATATGAACCATGAACATCGGCAATACCATTCTTATCTGCGAAGGCTTGGGCGGTTTCTAAAAATCTAGAACCAACAGCCTGAATGTGCAGCCCGGAAATTTTAAAATCCTCGGCCACAACCTGGGCAATGTAACCCGTTCCCATGTAACCCCAACGTAGACCCATGATGTACCGACCTTTCAAGACTAGTTATCGCCCTGCAGACTTGAACAATAACAGCGTCCTTTAACGAGCGGCTACGGAAACTCCCATGACTCCTAGACACATTTCATCGGAGGATCCTTCCCCCCACGTGACGTATTTGGCAGGTAGTTTCTTGAGTTGTGGGAGCTGTTGGCGAAGTTTTGGATTGAATGTACAGATTACGCGAACGGTGTCGCCAACTTTGAGTTGAATCTGCGTCTTCAAGACAGTGGCCGATTGGTCATCAAAATTGTAGCTAGGTCGATCGAGAATAACTTTTTCTCTAGGCGTACCCGGATTTGCAATCAACTTCAGCGCCGTACCGAGAAGATGCATGTGAGGGGCTGCCTGAATAACAGTCTCATTGACCGTAATCTTCTTATCGCATGTGGATGTTAGGGAGGGCTTTGGATTGAGCGGATCTTGTCCGCACAAGAGATTTAAGCCTGTTGATTCAAATGCGCTCTGAGTTGAGGTGCGCGCCGCGAGATCTGCAAGTGATGCCTTGCGAGAACAGAGAGGCCCACTGATTCCGGCAGGGCAGGCGAGTTCGACTGGCGCGGCCACTAAATCAGAATTTAGAATCTTAAGGTTGGATCCTTTTGCGGGAATCGCGTTAAGAATAACTTTTGATTGATCTTTTAATCCAAGATCGGCGCCAGCTGCAAGTAAGTTGTAATGAACTTGCAAAACTATTTGGCTCCCTTTTTTGAAAGATGTTGCAAAACCTTTTGGCATGACATCTTTCCCGCGCCCCGGGGCCCATGATGAAAGCCAAGGGGAGGTGAGGAATGATCCTAGATTTCCACCGACACCGGAACCTCCAAAGCATGTCCAGCCATCGCCACCAGCATTTAGTTTCTGCGCTTCTGGAACGTTCGCAGCATCAATCTGAAAAAGAATTGCATGGTGAACAATCAATGGATCTTGTGGAACAAATTGCGATGAAACAATCAGCGAGTCTTCAGTTACTTTCGGATCGACAAGGAAGCAGTGGTAATCATCGGTACCACCGTTTAGCCCCTTAGGGGTGTGGGGTTGGGACATGGTTGCCGTGTATGTTTTTGCGACAGGAGACGAAGCTGCGAGAGCGACACCCCCCACCATGGTTGAGGTCACAGTTGCCACAGCAAGTGAAGTAACTAACATTTTCCAAACAATATTCTGAGCACGCATGCCAATAGGTTATCGCGAATTTGGCACTCCTTTGTAACGAGCACTCTGCGGGCTCTAATAGAGTTCAGAAATGAAATCTAGAACCTTGCCGGCACTAGCAGTACTTACACTGCTCTTTACAAGCGTCTTCGGATTTACGAGCGCTCGGGCCGCTACCAAGATTTCCCTTCCAACGCAGTTAGTTCTTCAAGGCGCGAATGGTGTGAGCCTAGATAGTTCGCTCTACTTGCCAAGTAAATTTCCAGCACCGGCTATTTTGTTAGCGCACGGATTTGGTGGAAGCAAGAATTCGGTAGCAACACAAGCTCAATACCTCGCACAAAATGGTTATGTTGTTCTCGCCTGGAGTGCGCGCGGTTTTGGTCAATCTACTGGTCAAATCACAATGGATTCGCCTAAGAATGAAATTGCGGATGTGCAAAAGCTGATTACATATTTAGGAACGCGTAAAGAAGTAATTCAGCAAGGCGCGGATGATCCACTTGTTGGAATCGCAGGTGCTTCTTATGGTGGCGCAGCGGCGCTACTTACAGCAGGCTATGACAAGAGGATTGACGCAGTTGTTGCAGACATTACCTGGAACAACCTAAAGAACTCACTCTTCCCACAATCGATTCAAGGATCATCTGTAGCGGGCCCATTCAAGAAAACGTGGGCGGGAAGTTTCTTTGCAATCGCCACCTTGCCAAATTCATACCTCGGTGAGTGCGGAAACTTCTCTCAAGAATGGTGCGATGCATTTGTAAATAGCCTAAACGCTGGAAAGCCAACAGCGCGCGCTGAGCAATTGCTTCTTGAATCTTCACCTTCAACGGTTACCAAGAACATAAGTGTGCCAACGCTTTTGATGCAGGGTGAATCTGATTCTCTTTTCCAACTCTCTGAAAGCATTGCTACCGCATCGCAAATATCTAGTGCACACCCTAAAACTCCACTGGCTATGTACTGGCATTCAAGTGGCCACGACGGTGGACCGGATGAGAGCGCCCTGACTAATGAAAAGACGCTGCAGTGGTTTGATAAATATTTAAAGAATAAAAGTCTCAACTTCCCTAATTTTCAGGTAGTCGATAGCAACGGAACAATTTCACTGCAAGATTCCACAGTTATTCCAAAGAACCTTCAGGGCAGTGTTCTTCCACTCGGTTCAAAAACAGCGATGATCCAAATTGCTCCAAATCTTTCTCCCTTTGTTGCACCTATCGGTGGAATTCCTGCCGCACTGTCTTCTTTGCCCGGTCTTGGTGGAGCACTTTCTTTAGCCTCATCTGCAATCTCCTCCTTAGGTGACAGCGCCATCCCTGGGGGAGTTGTAAGCGCCGCGTTACTTCCAGGACAGAGCGCTGTCCTTGATTCGCAGCCTTTGACCAAGCCACTGACAATCATTGGTGCATCAAAAGTTAAAGTTCATATATCTAGCAACCGTAAGGATGCAACACTCTTTTTCTCTCTCGTTATTCACACACCTGAAGGCGGCGTGAAGCAACCAAATGGTTTAGTTGCTCCTATTTATATCGAGAATATTCCTACAAGTGGCGCAGATGTGACTGTAAATCTTCCTGCAGTTGTTACCGATGCTTCAATAGGTGACAAGATTGCTGTTGCTGTCTCATCAACAGATCAGGGTTTCCAACTTCCAAATGATGGTCGTTTCTATTCTGTGCAGATGATTTCGCCTCTCACAATTCCAGTTACGCCATTGCAAGCTGAGATTCAAAAATCTGATTTCATCACTTGGCCAATCGCTGCAGTCATCACCATATTGATCGCTTTCGGACTTGTGTATTGGCGCCGACCTCGTCATAACAATGAACCACTTGAAGAGAGTGATGCACTTGTTTCGGTCACCAATCTCTCGAAGGTTTATAAGGATGGTTACAAGGCAGTCTCTGGACTTTCGTTTAGTGTGAAGCGTGGACAGGTTGTTGGCTTACTGGGACCAAACGGTGCCGGCAAGACGACGACTCTTCGCATGATGATGGGTTTGATTTATCCAACCGATGGAGAAATTGCCATCGACAACAAGCCGATTTACCCAGGATCACCGGCCCTTGCAAATCTTGGAAGCTTTGTTGAAGGTCCAGGATTTTTGCCTCACCTCTCTGGCCGCGAGAATCTAAATCTTTATTGGAGATCAATCGGGCGCGAAGATGAACCGATGATTGAAGATGCGTTAGAAATTGCAGGCCTCGGTACGGCCCTCGACAAAAAGGTTCGGTCTTATTCACAAGGTATGCGCCAACGTCTTGCGATTGCGCAAGCAATGTTGGGCATGCCAGATTTGCTTGTTCTTGATGAGCCAACAAACGGTCTTGATCCCCAGCAAATCGTCGCGATGCGAAAAGTCTTGAAAAAGTATGCGAAGACTGGTCGCACCGTCATTATTTCTTCACACCTTCTTTCTGAAGTACAACAAACTTGTACACACGTTGTTCTTATGCACCGCGGCCAGTTGATTGCATTTGGAACGATGAAGAAGATTCTGACTCGCGCCAACAAGAAGGTTGAATCTCTTGAAGATATCTTTATCGAACTTATCGGTGATGACCTCACGATTGGAAAGGAGTAACCATGAGCTACAACGCTGAAAAGACACTTCCATACCGTGTCGAGTTATATCGCCAGATAAAGCGCAAGCGCACGCTTTTTGCTTACGCTTTCGTTCTCGCTCTTCCCGTCATCGTTGCCTCCGCAGTGAAGTTTGGACCATCAGGCCATAGTGGTGGCCCAACTCGTTTAGGTTCAGGAACAGCAGATCTGATTGGGCTTGCAACACAAGGAGCTGCCAACTTCACCATCACGATGTTCTATTTTGCGACGCCATTTCTGCTCATTGCAGTTGTCTCACTCTTTAATGGTGACACCGTTGCATCTGAGGCTTCGTGGTCGACACTTCGCTATTTACTTGCAGCTCCCGTCCCACGCACAAGGCTCCTTATTCAAAAACTCAAAGTAAGTCTTACACTCTCTGCAATTGCAATGATTTTGCTGCCGATTGCTTCTTGGTTTATCGGTTTGATTGCCTTTGGAAGTAAGCCTCTTCAGACTCCACTTGGGGCAACTCTGGCAAACAGCGTCGCCATTAATCGCTTATTTGTGATTACCGCTTACGTTTCAATTTCTTTGCTCTTTACAGCGGGCCTTGCCTTCTACATCAGCGTCACAACGGATGTCCCACTTGGAGCGGTCGGCGGAGCAATTGGTGTTGTCATTTTGTTGAATATTTTGGATGCTATTTCTGGCCTCGGAAGTATTCGAGTCTGGCTGCCTGTCCACTATTCATTCTCGTGGTTTGACGCCCTCTCTAGCTCGATCCAATGGGGCTCCATGATTCGAGGGGCGTCCTACAGCATCATGACATTCGCACTCTTTATTGCCTTCGCCATAATTAAGTTCGGCAAAAAAGACGTTACCTCTTAGGACAGATCAACTATCGCAAGATATTTACAGCGCGCGCAACAACAAGTCCGACCAAGATCAACGATGTGATTGACTGGATCGACATCAAGAGCTTTGCCCATTTTGTTAGCGGCATGGCGTCAGTTGGGCTAAAAGCCGACGCGTTTGTTATTGATACATATAGATAGTCCGTGTAGGTGGGAAACCAACCTGGTTTTGCGTAGGCAGGGTCAGTCATTTGTGGAAAGAGGAAGTCAGGGATGGAGTCATTTGCTGCAGCTCGTTCTGATGGACCGCCTCGATCAAAATCCCAATACCACAGGGAGAAGATAACGATATTTGAAAGCCAGATTGAGAAGCCTGACCAGAGCAATCTTGGTGGAGAAGTTATTGACCCATCGATGATTTTCTCTACCAACAATATTGCTGAGGCCGCGTTGCTGAGCATCATGAATGCGTTCAGAACAAGGGAGAGTTTTCGTTGTGGAACGTGTGGCAAGCCAAGTTTCTTTGGCGCGATGAGAACTATTGAAGCGAGCAAAACAGCCTCAACAAAACAGAAGACTTTGTGGTGAGGGATTGCAAGTGATTTAGGGATGAAGAACTGCAAAGCAATCACCATGAGAACCACTAATAAAATAGGACCACGGTTTTCCTGGCGGTGCGTTCGCAGCCAGTGGGGCTGTGGAAAATCATCAAAGCTCATGCGCCGAATCTACCCGCAAGTGAGGCGAAGCACTCGTTAACGCCCGAGGTGGCGGCCTCTAGGAGGAGTAAATTCGATACATGAAGATAAAAAAGTTTCTTCCGATGGCACTTCTTGTAGCGGGGGCTCTCTTTATATCGAGCTCGGTCGCGATAGCCGATACGACAACCCCAACACGCGATGAACGGGCAGCGCAGATTCACGCGCAGTACGACGGAACCTTTGCTGACCTTGCATCTCGGCTGGCAATTCTTGCTCCTAAGTTAAAGCTGGATACAAACCTTTCTCGCCAATACAGCGCAGTTATCTTGGACTTCAACACCATGAGGGCAACGATTAATGATGGTCTGGCAAGTTCGACTCAAGATGTTGAGGCGATGGGTCAACTAGCCGAAGAAGAAACCGGTGAATTCGCCAGCACCGTTTACAATCTTGAAACGGCGGCCGCAAAGATTAAAACGATTACGTGCGTCAAGGCTAAGGTGACAAAGAAAGTTTCGGGACTTACTCCGGTTTGCCCAAAGGGTTACACGAAAAAGAAGTAGTCAAAAACTACTTCGCTTCAGCCATTCTCATCTTCACCATATCGGTAAGAAGTTTGGCATCGACTTTCCAATCATTAGGAACGCCAATTGTCTTGATCTTTACATCCAAATCACTCATCTTTGGTTCAAACTTCGCCAATACCGCTTTGCTCCACGGTGCCAGAAGGACAGTGTTCTTGGAACAAGAAACACCAAAGACATACTTATTCGCATCGCGAAGCATCGGTTGATTCCAAGCAATGACGAGCTCTAATTCAGGAAACTTGGTCTGTATTGCTTTAAAGATTGCCTTCACGGTCTTTACCTGTTTGGCATCTAAAGTCTTGTAATACTCTGCCGCAGTCGCATACTTCTTTGTTGTGCTCGATCCGCGCGAATACATGACAAGGGCATTTGCATGGGCCTGGCTAAATCCGTAGTTCTCGCGAAGGTGTGCGATTTGCTGGGGATATTTCTCGTCGGCGATTTCCTTCATTACTTTGAACCAATACGACATTTTCTCGCCGTATTTCTTTTCAATTGCAGGAAAGTGCGCTTCTCTGCTCGGGTCCTTTGTAGCCACGGTCACATAATAACTGAGACGTTGAGATTTCCTCCAACGTTAATGCGCTAGATTTTGCCAATGCTTGGTGGAATAAATACAGCGCTCTTCTTTAAAGGCCTCGGCGGCTTCATTGTTCTGCCTTTCATCATTCTTCTTCTCAGGTGGGCATTTCCCTCAAAGAAGAATCCTGAAGATCGCGCCCGTACCAGGGCGCTGAAGAAATCCCTTCGCGACCTCAACAGGAAGTAGGGGAGAACGACACATGTCTCTTGCGATCGTTACAGGTGGCTCTCGCGGTCTTGGATTTGAAACAGCGCGCGCACTCAAAGCGCAGGGCCACGACGTCGTTCTCGTTGCCAAAGATCCAGAACGTCTAAAGAAGGCCGCAAACCAATTGCAATGTGAATACAGGGCTGTAGATCTTGAAGATTTAAATCAAGGAAAAGAAACCTTTCAAGAAATTCTTGCAACGTTCGGCGTCCCGCAGATCCTTGTTCTTGCTCATGGCGTTATGAGTGAAAAGATGTCAAAGACCCTTAAGACCACAACCGAAGAATGGCGCCGCGTTATGGCGATCAATCTTGATTCGGTTTTTACTGCAGTGAATGTGCTTGGAGCGCCGATGGCAGAAGCTCGCAACGGTCGCATAATTATTTTTTCAGCATGTCTTGGTCGCATGTCAGGGCCCGGCAACACAGGAGGATTGGCTCCCTATCGAATTAGCAAAGCTGGAGTCAACGCACTCGTGCGCAATCTCGCTCACGAAACTGGTCACGGTACTCGTGGCTTGTTGGTTGATGCAGTTTGTCCAAATCACACACGTACCGACATGGGCGGGCCCGATGCTCCGCTTTCAGTTGAAGAAGGTGCTGATACGGCCATTTGGCTTGCGACAAGAGATTTTGATCCAGCAACGGACAAAACAGGTTTGCTTTGGGAAGAGCGCCAAGTCATAGATTGGTAACACAACTTCTCAGGTTTCTTATACCGTTAAGATGTACTCTCCTAATATGCGAAAAATAATTTCCTCAGCTGTTGTGGCGCTCCTTGCCCTTGTGCTCATTCAAAACCCTGCCTCGGCAATGGGCTCTGGTAACAAATACTCGGATGCCCAAACCGGTGTTAGTTATCAGATATTGCAACCTGGTTCTACCGGAGACCTAACACTTCGCATGTTCAATATGCAATCGTGTGGCGCAGGTAAAGAACAATGGCTGGCGGCAATCTACGGGGAAACTCGTTCCATCCAATTTCTTGAGACCGATGCTTCTGTGAAATGTTCAAACCCAGGCCTCGGTGTAAAAGTTGCGACCGCAACAATAAACGGGAACAAGGCGAGCATCGTTGCTTTCTGCGATCCTGCGAATGCCAAGCAGTGGAAAAACTGCAAGACATCAGATATCCATAACTACGGGGGATATGCGATGTGGAAGGTCCCACCAACAAAGCTATTACACGGAACTGAAGTCGAAGTCCTCGTTTCAGGACTTACTTATGCAGATTTATTGAAGTTAGCCCGCGCGATGAAACCCGTCGGTCGAATTTCCAAATAAAGGGCGGGCTTTAACGCTCTGACTTATGTCGATCCGCTAGGTTGTCCATGAAGGCAAACAAAACGCCTGAAATAACAAATGTCACGTGAATGCCAATTCTCCAACCTTCGCGTGTTGCATCGAATGGACCCTCTTGCATAAAGTCCTTAAGTAATTCGATGACGGAAATAGCAACCAAAGATCCGATGAGTTTGATTTTTAATCCACTGTAATCAACGTGCCCCATCCAATGTGGGCGATCTTCAGCACCTTCTGCAACCTTGATCTTAGACACAAAGTTTTCATAACCAGCGAACAAGACAATGATGATGAGATTGCCGAGTAAGACGGTATCTAAAAGTTCCAAAACTTGCAGAGTAATGTCACTCGCCGAGAGTGAGGTGATATGAGACATCATGTGCCAGAAAGAGTGGAAGAAGCGATACAAGATTGGAAGAAGCGCTGCCAGCAATCCTAAATAGAGAGGAGCCAAAAGCCATCGGCCAGCAAAAATTAATTTTTCAAGAAACTCTTCAACCTTGTTCATTGTTCCTCACTTCAGTCGGATTTTCTTAAGCAAATTCTACAATGAGGCTTGCAAGCAGCACCTAGGAAATCAGCGTATTTGCGAAGATTTGCCAAGCAAGCAACGACTTCGCGATCAGAGAGAGCGTGATGTATGTACGTTCTCCGCGCAGGTAGTCACTCCACTTGCCAACCTTCTTGTACTGCAACCATTGCACGATGGCGAATGAGTTAAACAGAACAAAAATAGAGAAGACAATTCCGTAGACGAAGCCTGGAGGTGATGTAGTTCCATTTCCGCCAATACCAAAGAGATAGAAGAAGAGGGCAATCCATGGGACGACACCTGCGATACATCCGAAAATAAATGGGATCCATCCACCATTTCCGGGATTTTCATATTTCTCCTGCAGCCAGCCAAACAAAATCATCGAAGCATTGACGCCAAACAGGGCCACCAAAGCAGCCAATTCTGTAACTCCAAGAATCTGCGCAATCAAAACAATCATGACCGAAGAACTAATTGAGTATTCAACCCAACGGAAATAGTTTCTTTGCACAGCAAGTCCGTCGCTGTAGCGAGGAAAGAATTTTGGACTTGCCACAATGAAATGGGCTAGTGCAGACAACCCCAAAAAGATTGCAACTGTTAATCCAACGGGTGTCTTATAAAGAACGACTGGGGGAGAAAAAGTTGTTCCCGGAGGGCCTGACATATATGTCGCAGTAATGGGTAGAGAGAAACTATTACTGAGTGCAAGAACGACGATCATTTGCCCAAGATGCAGGAAGCCTGCCAATAAATTTGCCTTACGTAGACGATTTGCAGTTGGTGGTGTTCTCATGTCATAAGGTTAGTTAAAACGAGGCCTGACCACCACAACTCTCCGATAGCCCGCGGAATGAAACCCGTTGGGTTTAGAGCAAAATAAGAAATGCTTTAGGATTAATCCATGGAACTTACAACATGCCTTTGGTTCGACGGTCGCGCACGCGAAGCTGCAAATTTTTACTCGAGCATCTTTCCCGATAGCTCGGTTGCAGGAAACTGGATTGCTCCGACCGATACGCCAGGCAACAATCAAGGCGAAGAAGTCGTTGTGAACTTCAAGATCTTTGGTCAATCTTTCATTGGTTTTAACGGTGGCCCACAATTTCCTCACAGTGAAGCAATTTCATTCCAAATTCCATGTGCTGATCAAAATGAAATTGATAAGTACTGGGAACTTCTGACCGCCGACGGCGGTAGTGAAAGTCAATGTGGTTGGCTAAAAGATAAATTCGGAATTTCCTGGCAAGTAACCTCACCCATCATGAATCAATTCCTGGGTGGCTCCGATGCCGAAGGTGCCCAACGTGCAACACAAGCGATGCTCGCCATGAGAAAGATTGACCTCGCCGCTATGGAGAAGGCTTATCTAGGCCGGAGTTCCGATCGTTGAAAGTATTGTCACCAATAAAGTACTTGTAGTAAGTAGGAGTACGAGCCATTTATGTGGAGATTCCCCGCCTTTTCCTGGGCGATGTTTGATCATTCCAATTATTGGGAAAACGGTAAATGGAATGAGTCCTACTGAAACGATAGCCGAACCCACGACACCCATAAAGATGAGCGCCGCTTCCATAAGAATAAATATGGCCAACGCGAAGAGGATGTAGAAGTACCAAAATTTCGAACCGTTGAACGCATACTTTCTTCCATACAATGCGCTACCGCTTACGAGACAAAGAAAGAGTTCGCCGAAGACCGCTGTTGGATCAATTTTTCCAAAGAAGCAACTGCCCAGCGCAAGACTGAAGAGACCCAACATCAAATAACCAATTAGGGTTATATTCTTACGAGTTGAATATTCACTGAAGGGGGCCTTATTCGGGACGGGGCCACCATCGGCTACTCGATTAATATCGATTTGCCTTGATACCCGCGTAAGTATTGCAACCGCATATGGAAATAGAACGAAAATTCCAAAAACTATTAACCCAGTGCTGAGCCGATTCTTTAACCCCACTTCGCCCAACCCGGTTGCAACAGAAACGGCAGTCATTACAACCGACCAAATAAGCCATTTAATGCTGAAAGGGAGCAGATCTTTAATGGATAATCCTTGTATCTTCACAATGGCAAAATAGCAGTCAAGATTATTTTCCGATAGGTGACTGCCTCTAATTCTCTAAATTCTACGAACACTTTGCCGAGCAAGAAGAAGTTATAACCAGTCACTTAGACTTTTGGATTAAGAGGGCGACGCCAGCGATTTTCCCTTAGCCGCTCTCATCAACATTGACCCAATCACAACATAGATAGCAAAATCTATAAGAGTTCCGATCCAATTAAATCCACCCGTAACTTCGTGGGTAAATTGCGTCCTCGAAACCATCTGCATAGGAAAGTCGGAGAGTCCATGCAACAAAATCGACATCCAGATAGTTCCTGAAAATAACATTAATCCACAAGCTAAATAACCAAAGGCGGCTGCGTCCAACACTTGCCCAGCCGTATATGAAAAGGATTGCCCGCCCCAAATGGCATTACCAAGATGCAACGCCCCAAAATGAATAGAAGAGAGAACTGCTGCAACCTTAATCCCATACTTATCAAGGAATCCAAAGATCAAGCCGCGACTAAATAGCTCTTCATCAATTCCAATAAATAGCGCGAAGAAAAATCCTTCGAGAATCTGCCACGGCGTGTGACCCCTAAAAGGGGTATGGAAAAGTTGGGGGAGTATTAGAAACACAACGACTCCAAACCCACCTAAGAGTCTCATAGGATCTCGCACGACAAATAGCCTCTTAAACATGCGTGGTTTCAAAGCCCACATGAGCAACAACCACGTCACGGCTATAACACTTCGATAAATTATCCCCCACCAGAATTGCGATACCGGCAACTTCCAGATTGGAATCCACTCAAACCCCCAAGTAGCGAAGAAGGTTAAGACCGAAATCAAAGCGAATGACTGCCCCACCGCTTTCCCACTTGGTTTCCCACTTGGTTTCCCACTTGGTTTCCCACTTGGTTCTGAATATGAGTCCCGGTTCTCTCTCGCCTGCATTATCTCCATACCCACGACACTAACCCCACCCACTGACAGCCCCCACAAAACTATTGCTTTCCGCCCCCACCAAGAGCACGATAAAGACACCTCCAGCGAAGGGTCTGCCATGAAAATCAGCAACATCATTTCCGGCAAGCGTGTTGAAACCATCTCTGCAAGTGCAACTCTTCACGACTTGGTCAACATGTTGCACACCCACCACATCGGCGCTCTAGTCGTCTCCAGTGATGGCAAACGAATCGATGGCATCGTCTCTGAACGCGATGTCGTTCGCGCAATGCCAGGCAAACTCGATCAACTCCTGACTATGCACGTCTCTGACATCATGACTGTCGATGTTCACACCTGCACACCCGAGAACACAGTCGCCGAACTCATGAAGATGATGACAGAACACCGCATTCGCCATGTTCCCGTTGTCGATGCAAACGGAGCCCTGGTCTCAATCGTTTCCATCGGCGATGTTGTTAAGAACCGCGTGGGGGAGATGGAGAGTGAGAACCAAGCACTGCGAGATTACGTCTCTAGCTAATCGCCAACAGTTTTTCAATCTATGCTAACTCCGTGAATCTCAACGCAGTCGGCCGCACCATGGCAATCCTTCTCATTGCCACAGGAGTCGCACATTTCATCTTTCCAAAGTCACTCTCTTCTATTGGGCTTGGTCAATCATCGAAGCTCTCAAGCGATAGGTAGTAAATTTCGCCAGATGAAGGCAAAGATCAAAAATGGATTCGCACCAAAGGTCTGCCTTCGATGCAACCTCAAATTCGAATGGCGCAAAAAGTGGGCCAAGAATTGGAGCGACGTTAAGTATTGCAGCGAACGATGCCGTGAAAATAAATGAAGCGAATCATCTATATTCCTGTGGCTCTCAGGATTTGTTCAGGAGACTTTGGGCTCTACTTGAGGGTCAATTAACCCTTTATTAACCTTTGAAGGTCACGCTTCTGCCGTACGCAATTGAAAGCAGTTGCGCCTCACGCCATAGGAGAGACCATGATTGCACTCGTTATTTTTCCATTGCTCAGCCTTGCAACACTGATCGCAATTAGCCTCTTGGTCGGAGACGATCACAAAGACCGTTGGGAACTAAACGACGCTAACCCATGTTGCGGTGATCGCGCATCCGATATATCAACCCACCAGAATTATGAAGTTGGAATCGCGGCTTAACTGCTGATCAAATCTAGCCTCAATCTTCCCGAGAACTACCAGCCTCCAACTCAAGGGGCGCCTTCACATCTAAGGCCAAGCGCGTACGCGCGGTAACGGTTAATAAATTCACCTTTGAATCCCTCTGACCATCCAAGCACTATTTATCCGAAGGTTTTGCCTAGATACTTATCCAATGAACAAGCAAATTTGTGCCACAGCAGGATTAGTTTCAGTTATATCTTCCTTCTCGATTAACCCTGCGCAGGCAGAAAGTCGCGTTTTTCAAGGTTCGGTAGTTCAAAATCCGCACGGCGGAAGTGTGCAAGTAGTTATTACGGTCAATCATCAGAGAATCACTGCCATTGCAACACCAATCCAGCCAACAGGCGCATGCGCTCCTTTTAGCAATTTTGCAATTCCGACTCTAAAGAGTGAGGCTCTTGCTTCCCAGAGCGCAAACATCAATGGCGTATCCGGAGCTTCGCAAACTTCCAACGCCTGGAAATCTTCGCTTTCGTTCGCAATTCTCAATGCGCAAACACATGAGGCTTTGCCTAGAAAATAATCTCGTGAGTAGTGCACGGAAATTCGCTTGATTTTTACCTTTGCATAATTGATATATGTCTAACATTAACGAGCCCATAGTTCAGAATTTGATGAAGGTATATAACCCAACCGACACCTAAAGAATGCGTTATGAGTTACTCGAACCCCCGACCCGGTGATTAAGAGTTAACGGACAAAAAAAGAAAAGGGCCGCAACGTCTGCGACCCTTGTTGGCTTAAAGTGTTTATTTAACGGATCTAAGCACCGCCACCACTTTGCCCAGGATCTCTGCGTTATCTGCAGGAATGGGAGCGAAGTCGGAGTTGGCGGAGAGGAGCCAGTAGTGGCTGGCCTACTTCCACAATATGCTTCAAATTTGGTGGTTCTCAAAAACCTCTTGGGTCTACCTCTAAAGGAATGAAGCGATGATTGTTGACTGGTCAGTATAGATTTCATAAGAACTCCTGTTAAGAGAATGCGCCCTTAGCCAGCAAACCTGAGGGGAAAATCTTTGTCAGAGTAAAAGTGTTGCTGCTGGAAGCTCATTTGACTATATTTCATCAAATTGCTGTGAGTTTGACTTCACAGACTTTCAAACCGTGAATCAAGCCAACTGCGAAAGGATCGAAATGAGCTTAAAGCGAAGCCTTTCAATTTTAGTCGGATTTATTATGACTTTTTCAATTCTTTCAATTCCTGCCAGCGCAGCTGTCGCTCCAAACGCTGTTTCCCAATTTTTAGTTCAAAATAAAACGTCGACGAGTGTGGATTTTACTTGGACAACGCCAGTCGACAATGGTTCTGGAATCTCTGGATACTTAGTCGAGTATCAACCGGCTGGTGGAACTTGGACGACTTTTGCGACGCAATCTGCATCGTTAGCGAATACGATTACTGTGTCGGGACTAGCTCCTTCCACTGCGTACGCATTTAGAATCTCCGCGGTTGCAACTGATGCAATTACTTTGAGCCCCCCAACTCTCGCGTTGTATCAAGCCCAAGTCACCGATGCTGGCGAATTTTTTAGCTGCGCCCTCATGGTTGATCAATCGGTTCAATGTTGGGGAAGTGCCGGTGAGGTTGGCGATGGCACTGGGATGCAGAGCGCAATTCCACGCGGGGTTTTGCTGCCAGAGAAAGCAATTAGTCTTTCAGCAGGCGGAACAAGTGCTTGCGCAGTGGGTGTTAGCGGCGCAGTTTATTGTTGGGGTCACGGAAGTGCGGGCCAACTCGGAAACGGCCATTATTTAAATCAAAACACTCCGGTGCAAGTGGTGGGTATTAGCAATGCGATTCAAGTTGCTGTTGGTGGTGTACAGGGTGATGGCCAGGCTTGTGCTGTTACTTCTTCACACGATGCCTATTGCTGGGGGTTTAATAACTCTGGTCAGTTGGGCGATGGAAACACATCGAACATTGCCTTACCGATTAGAATTAAATTGCCGCAAAATATTGGTTTCGTGAAAGCTGTAGCAGGCGGCACCTTCACATGCTTCATCGGTACGGATAGCCATGTTTATTGCACAGGTGACAACACGGCTGGTGAGATTGGAATTGGCTCAGCGGCCGCATCAGTTCTCATGCCTACGTTGGTGCCAAATCTAAATAATATTACGAGTGGGGCTGCAGGTAATGACTGGATTTGTGCGATTGATTCAGCACAAAATTTGTATTGTTGGGGCCAGAACGGGAACGGGCAATTAGGTACTGGGGATAATTTGTCTCGAAGTGCTCCTGCCAAAGTAAACGTAGGCTGGAATGCGGCCGGGATTGGCGTTGCGCATGGTGTCTCAATCGCGATTTTGCCCAACGGCACACTTAAGCAGCTCGGAAGTGATGGAAATTTCTTAATACAGTCGACCCTCGGCGTCGGTATGACCTTCTCAAATATAGTCGGAGCGCCTGAATCTATTTGTGCGACCGAAACAAACGGAACACCACATTGCTGGGGCTACGGAGGCTATTTGGGATTGGGATATACATCCGCATCGAATGGATATAACACTCCCGTAGATTCTTACGTTAACACTTTTGCACCTTTAGTACCTGGCATGGTCGTGAATCCGTTGGTTATTGGCAAGACCTACAACTCGGTCACACTGCAATGGAGTTCTCCTGTCAGCAATGGCCTCGCCATCACGGATTATTTAGTTGAATATCAAACTGCGGGAGGAAATTGGGTAACGTTTTCCCACACACCCACAACGGCTACCTCAATCGAAGTGATTGGTTTGCAATCAAATCTCTCTTACGAATTTCGCGTATCAGCAGTAAGTTCGACTGGCTCTGCGAGTCTGGTTGGACCTTCAAAACTTGCACAATATCCCGCCTCCGCAACTTCCGTTGGTCGCGTCTCTGCTTGCAATTTAGAGGTAGATGGAACAGTCCAATGTTGGGGACTTGCAGGCTATGTCGGAAATGGTACCAATACGGATCAGGCGTACCCTCAAAATGTACTCTTGCCGGAATTAGCGACTGCGATATCTTCTGGCTCTAGATACAGTTGTGCTATTGGGAAATCCGGCTCAGTTTATTGTTGGGGCTTGAATGTTCCAGATGGAAATGGAAACCCCGCAACATATGAATACTCTCCGGTAAAAGTAACTGGAATTACAAATGCCGTAAAAATAAGCGTGGGCATGGGCACGCAAGGAGATGCAACCGCCTGTGTGATTACATCAACAGCACAAGGCTACTGTTGGGGAGATAATTCGACTGGGCAAATTGGCGATGGAACGCTCATCAACAGAAGTATTCCTACACTCGTTGTAAGTTCAGTTGGATTTACAGGGCTTGCAGTTGGATATGGATATTCTTGCTGGATCGGTACTGATGGCAGTATTTATTGCAACGGTGACGATAAGTATGGACAACTAGGCCTCGGCACCGTGATCAACCCTGTTCTTGTCCCGACAAAAGTAACCTCATCACTTCCGGGATTTAATTCATTTGTTCAAGTGTCAGCCATGTGGGCAACCTGTGCATTAAATGCAAGTGGTGTTTTATTTTGTTGGGGCGATGGCCGTAACACCGGACAAGGAAACACAATTGATTTAACTTCCCCTGCCATGGTGAATTTAAATGGAATTGCGGCGACATCAATCACAGTGAGCATCAACATCACGTGTGTGATTCTTGCAGATCAAAGTGCGGACTGTTGGGGTCCCGACTCCTCGTTCTTTAACAATGTTGGAAGTGGCTATTCGCCAAGCTATGTTCCGCAGCCAGTCTTGCCGTCAACCGCTCGCTACCAAGCAATGGGTGGCAAGGACGGGGGCATTTGCCTGGTAGATGTAAGCGGCTTGACCTACTGCTACGGTGTAAATGGCGAGCGAGAGATAATGAACCCTTGTGGTTGCATCATCGATGCATATGGTGCAATTTGGCCGAATTTGCCTTTTGCCTCCACCTTGAATAACCCTCCACCTCTGATAACCGGCATTAGTCCCGTTTCTGGGCCAGTCGGAACAGTGGTTAATATTTCAGGAAATTACCTGACGGTCGTAAACCAAGTTCAATTTAACGGACAAGCAGTGCCTTTCACCAATGCATCTGGCACCTTGCAATTTCAAATTCCGATTAGCGCTGCAGTCGGTAGCTCCTATCCGATAGTTGTAACATCAATATCTGGAAAGGCAACCAGCTCTACTAATTTCCAAGTCACTCTCTCGCCGGTTGTTTCGATGCAACTTTCTGTGACCACCAATCAGCAGGGAACTTCTATGCCAGTGACTGGCGGCCAATACACATGGTTGTCTCAAGGAAGATTTTCTCCTTCATCTCCAACTTACGGAGATACAACAGGAAATGTAACGCTAGATAACGTTGTTTCGGGTCCAGGACAAATTATTCTATCTGGTGGTCAATTACCTGATGGCACAACGGTCTCTGGCTCATGGAATGTATCGTTGGCTAGCGGCGCATTGGCGTTACATGCAAACCCTCCAACGGCACCGCCTCTCATCACTACTAGTGCGAATATTTCCTTTCCAGATGCGACGCCAGTGCCGGGAGCTGTACTTACTGCTTCTGGTTTGACTGGCTCGTATTCTGATTCATCGCCGGACTATGCCCTCACATATTATTTACCGAGTGCAATTACAAATGCAACGAGTGATGCTAATGGATTAGCCATCCTCTATGGATATCAAAGTTCACCAACCGTCCTTGGAGTTGCAACGTACAACGACACCGTTTTGGTTCAATCTACGCAGTCAACTTCACTAATCCCGAATGGTGTTGCAACGCCTATTAGTTTTGATTATGCACCATTCCTAACGACTTCAACACCGGCGCTTTTAGCAACTGCGGGTTCGGTCGCATCCCTTGCGTTCTCAGATCTAAACAACAGCACGCCAGTCGCGAATCAAACAGTGACTCTGACTGAAATATCTGTGACTACCCCATTAGCAGCCGCAGGCATAAAGCCATCAAGCGCGAAATCAGCTGCAGGACTGAACTGCCCAACAACCTTTACTGGTATCACGGATTCAGCCGGCAATGTTTCGATTCCGCTTTGTACTTCAGTATCCGGTCTGCATACATACAAAGTGACGAGCCTTGGTTCCATCAGTCAAAATCCGACAGTCACTATGAATGTCACGACATCATTAGTAGCAACTACGATTGCCCTAACTGGACCAAGTTCTGGAATTATCAATCAAAAATCCACGAACTTTACGGTCACCCCTGATGGTTCTTACACCGGAACAATAACCGTTACCGTGACGGGTGGCGGAATGAATAACTCTATCCCGCTTACTTTTTCAAATAGCGCGGTCCCGCAGACATTCACAATTTCACCAATTGCTACAGGAACTGTGACTGTGAGTGTTTCAAGTTCCCCAACATTGACTAATCCTGTAAACCTTACTTACACGGTTAACCCAACAACTGCTTCTACCTACACATTCTCGGGTCCAACGAGCGGATCAGTGAATGCCTTATCCTCAAACTTCACAATTACTCCAAATGGCGTCTACTCAGGCGTCATCACTGTTGAAGCCTCTGGAGGTGGATTGAACACTTCCATTCCCCTTACTTTTAGTAATAGTTCTGCAGCGCAAACCTTCTCGATTACGCCTTCAGCGATCGGTACAGTAATTTTGACTGACACGAGTGCACCTAAGCTTTCCAATCCAGCGTCGCGTTCTTATTCAGTTTCCTCCGCCGGCCTAATGCCCGTGCTTACGGTCACAAATGTGGGATCAACCGGATTCGTTGTAAACGTTACAAATTACAATTCTTTGTACAAATTTAGGGCGACATCATCCGCCGGCTTTGTAACTGTTGGAACGCCAACTTCAAATAGTCAGGCATTCACAATCGGGGGACTAGTTGCGGGCCAAGCTGCCACAGTTTCGGTTACTTCGACTCAAGTTGGATATTCGTCTCTAAGCGCAACGATAAGCGCAACGGCCGCAACAGTTCCTGGAACACCTGCTGCTCCCACTGGTGTTGCTGGCAATACTCAAGTCACCTTAACTATTGCAGCCCCAGCTTCAAATGGTGGATCTGCTATTACAAGTTACAAAGTCACACAATCAACCTCAGCAACA
>CAIKKN010000031.1 GCA_903827945.1 uncultured Actinomycetes bacterium
GACGAAGGTATCTGGTACTCAAGGGACCCCAGTTGAGGTCTTGAGCAAACTCAATTCATTCAACTTCTTCCCAGAATTGTGGGACATACGCACCACGATCACCAACCATGCAATTGCGGCGGAAGGCGAGAACTAGCCCCCATTGTTATTAACCCATAAAGTCTTCAAGTCCCACGAAGGCACTACATGCTGGGGCCCTTTCTTCATGGGGTAGGTCGCAATCACTTTCATGGTCTTTATATCAATTTCAGTCAAAGTATTAGAGGTGTGATTTGGAACGTAGGCAATTTTTGGAAAATTCTTTACGACATCGCTAAAAGCATTTGGTCGATCAGCAGAATAGATGTCGTTTGGATCAAGCACTGGCGGCATTCCCGCAAGCGGTGCTACGGCGCTCGCGACTGAAGATCCCAAGAAGGAAAATATCACCAAAACTGCAAGAAACTTTTTCACTTAAATCTTTCCTATTAATTGGGTAATTGTTACTGGGGTATAGCCAGCGCTGTGTAATTCAGATAGAAGAGTGGGCAGAGCTTCAACTGTATTCTTGTGCCCAAAATGTAGACTCACGATACTTCCGCCTTTTATGTTTGCCATAACATTTTTAATTACAGCTGCTTTGCCCGGGTCTTGATAATCGTGTGAATCAACGTCATACGAGATACAGCGAGAGTATCCGTACTTGAGGGCAGTTTGCCGAATGAGCGCTGTCGAGTATTGCGTACCGGATGGTCTAAAAAAAGCGCCATGATTTCCAATTAAAGACTTAAGTTCGGCGGCGCATCCTGCAATCTCACTCTTAACTTTTGCTGCATTGAGAGTCTTCATCTGAAAGTGATTCATCGTATGGTTACCGATGTCATGTCCGCCATCCACAATCTTTGTCGCCATTGTTGGATTGGCTTTGAGCCAAGCTCCAATTGCAAAAACTGTAGCTGGCGTCGAGGTGCTCTTCAAGATGTCGAGTAAAGAATTTGCGAAGGTGGTCGAGCCCGCTCCGTGAAAAGTTAGAGCAATCTTCTTCTGCGTGCGAGAGCCATGCGTGATGTCGGGGGAGACAGCCTGTGCGAGTGGTGAAAGAAGGGGCTCAAGGAGCGCTCCGGCAGTCAGTGCTGTCCCAAATTTTAAGAAAGAACGCCTATCAAGAGTCATGAGAGAAGAGTAGTTGCTAGGGTGTGCGCTAACGGGAATCGGAGGGCACCATGGGCGAAGACGATATGGAGTCAGAAGATATTGTTACTGAGGAAATGCTGTGGGACAGAATTCCGGAGACCAGCGGTCTAGATAGGGCTAACACTTATTACGAATTAAGCGCGCGCATTTACGCTCGTGGGCAATACGACGAAGCGCTCGCTCTTGCAGAGACTGCGAGAGATATATATTCAGAACTTGAACCAGGCTCGGCTGCCGATGGATTAGCACAGGCATATTCGGCAATTGGATACAACCTCAATCAGCTAAAACGCATGGGAGAAGCAGCAAGTGCGATGAGTAAGGCTGTGGAGCTATTGCGCGAATCGAAATCTCCAATCGCGATTGAACTTGCATGCACGCTTGGCGAATGGTGGTTTGGCTCGAAGGAGTATCGAAAGACAATTGAATGCATGCGAGACTGCGTACAAGAACATTTGGTGGATGGCAATGATTCAGGAGCAGCGAACGATCTACATTTGATTGGATGCGCTCACCGTGAACTTGGAGAACATGAAGAAGCACTTTCAGCTTTTCAAGAAGCAAGAGCCATTTTTAAAGGGATTAAAGAAGTAATCAACGTCGCGCGATGCGATCAAAAGATTGCACATTGCTATATCGAACTTGGTGATGGCGAATCTGCGCTCGCTGCAGCTCAAAAGTCGTTAGATGTATTTATTACTGCCCATGACCACCGCAGAGAAACCTATTCACTATTGGAATATGGAAAAGCTCAAGTGCTGTGCGGGAGAACATCCGAAGGTCTTGAGACGCTAGAGCGCGTATTAGAGATAGCGACAGAAGCTGAATGGAAAGACTTTGAATTTATTGTCGATATCGAGAAGAAGATTGCAGGTGTACTTCGCATTTTGAACCGAGGGGTCGAAGCTGACGAAATCGAACGCCGCTTAACTTCCATCACTGAGGTAATAGAAGACTAATTATTAAGGTGTTGCATTGCCCATGCATACATGGCGATTGCACCTGCTGCAGATGCGTTCATCGAGCGAGTAGAACCATATTGTCGAATAGCGAGAACCTCGGTACAAACATCGACAGCTTCATCTGACATGCCGGCGCCTTCTTGGCCGAAGAAAAGCACGCACTTCATTGGGAGTTTGCTGGTCTCAAGTTCCTTCGAAATCGGTAAATTATCAATTCCAACAATCGGAACTTGGTTTTCATCGCACCAATTCTTGAAATCTGTGACCGTTGGATGATGAAGTACATGAAGATATTTGTCGGTAACCATCGCTCCGCGTCGATTCCAATCACGCTTTCCGACGATATGTACCTTGCTCACATTGAAAGCATTCGCGGTACGCACAATCGAACCAATATTTAAATCATGCTGCCAATTTTCTATTGCAATCTGAAGTTCGTGGCGCTTTGTATCTAAGTCTGCGACTATCGCTTCGACTTTCCAATATCGGTAATGATCTAGAACATTTCTACGGTCGCCACTTTCAAGCAAGGCAGGGTCAAGGCGCTCATCAGTAGGCCATGGTTTAGAATGTGGTCCAACGCCTACAACGGGATAGAACTCTCCGGGTCCAATCACCGCTTCCATGGCTTAACTGTAGTTGGGGAGATAGTGAATACTAAAAAGCAGAATAGCAATTGGCTGCCTGCCTACATCGCCCTTGGAAGCGTATGGGGATGTTCATTTCTTTTCATCAAAATGGGCTTAGAGTTCCTAACTCCAATCGGTGTTGCCTTTGTTCGTTGTGCTCTTGGTGCTATCACGTTGCAGATTTATCTTCGTTTTAGAAAGATTTCTTTACCCCGCGACAGGCACATTTGGCTAAAACTGTGGATAGTTGCTCTCACCTTGAACGTAGTTCCTGGCTTTTTATTTGCGTTTGCTGAAGTCCGTGTAACCTCGATTTTGGCGGGGATTATTAATGCGACCACTCCGCTAGCCACGTTGATTGTTATATTTATTGCCTTTCGTGAGGAAAAACCAAAGTACTTTCAACTAGCAGGCCTCTTGTTAGGAGGTCTAGGCGTCCTAACAGTGTTAGGAGTTTGGCGCGGGCTGGGACACAACAATATTGTTGGAATCATTGCGTTGCTTGGAGCGGTTACCTGTTATGGAATTTCTTTTCCTTTCACCAAAAAATATGTCATTCCTCTTGGTCTCAAACCAGAGGCTGCGGCTGCCTCACAAATTACCCTGGCTGCAATAACACTCCTACCCTTCTATCTTTTCGATGGAATCGCTAAAGATGAGTACCGGCCTGGCCCAATGCTTGCGATGCTTGCGCTGGGAGCAATTGGCACGGGTTTTGCCTATATCTGGAATTTTTCGATTATTGCATCTGCAGGAAGTTCGATTGCTAGCACGGTCACGTATGTAACGCCGCTTGTGGCAGTTTTCGTTGGGTGGCTGTTCAAAGGGGAGCACATAACGTGGAATCAGCCAGTTGGTGCTGTCGTGGTTGTTCTAGGTGCAGCAATCTCTCAGGGTAGATTCCGAAAATTGAAGGCATAATCACATGGTGAAACTAAGTCAGAGAACAGTCGCCATTATTGGTGTACTTACTTTTTCACTCTCAATCACGGCTCCCTCCTATGGAGAGGTGCTGCCTGCAAACTTTCTTTCCCTTTCGGCGGCCCCAGCTCTAAATCATGCAGGAATTATTTTGATAGATCCAAAAAGCAATGAGACTCTATTTTCTAACGCACCTGATGTCGTGCGCGCTCCAGCTTCTGTTTTGAAATTGGTTTCGACAACATCTGCGCTCAAGACATTTGGAGCTGAAAAAACATTCACAACTTCAATCAGCAAAACCGACAAACCAAACAAGTTCTTGTTAGTAGGCGGTGGAGATCCTTGGTTAACTACAAACAAACTCGAAGCGGAGAAAGATAAGCGGGCCTTTTTGCCATACTTAATCAACAAAGCGATTGAGAAAAATCCACAGATAAAAGCTATTTCACTTCAGTATAAGAATATTTATTATCAAGATATTCAAGCTGTCCAGCGTTACTACAAGGGCCGAATTAAAATTTATCCTCACTTAGTATCAGATTCTGGAGCGGTGGAGAGACCGTTAGCCCAGATCGTGTCACCGAAACTCAGTTCTATTATCGAATTCACCCTGCTCTGGAGCGATAATCTGCTTGCTGCTCGGTTATCTCTGATGGCAGCAAAGGCCAACGGTTTTCCTGCAGATTCCGCGGGACTTCAAGCTTCTTTCGAAAAACTTTTCACTGAATTCAATATTGCCGCCCCCGGTCTTGTAATAAAGGATGGCGCAGGTCTTTCGCATGAAACTAGAATTTCGGCCCGGACAATAGTCGAACTCCTAGTAAGAATTAAGAGTGATCCTTCCTTGCAAGTCATTTATGACGGCTTGCCGCTCGCTGGTGTTTCGGGAACTCTAAAGAACCGCTTTGTAAAGGATGCTCCGGCTGCAGTTGGCTTGGTAAAAGCCAAGACTGGTTGGATAAATACAACTGTGAGTCTTGCCGGATTCGTGAATGTTGGTGAGTCAGATTACGTTTTTGCGGTTATTGCAGATCGAATCGTTAATAAAGAGGCAGCGCGTCAGAGCGCGCGAGTTGCAATCGACAAAATGCTTGCGACTATCGCCAAGCCAATTCCAGGCGCACCCCCCATTTCACCTGAACCAATAAATTCCCTGGCGGTGCCTACCAATGATTAATCGCGGGGGTAAGGTACCGGAGTGACCCAAGAAGTTAAGAAATCTTTAATTGCCCCGTATGTGGCTCTAATGAAACTTCGCGTGGTCGAACTCCTATTGGTCACCACCTTGCCCGCTCTTTTCTTGGCCTCTAAAGGTGTTCCAGGTTTAGTTACAACGATTGCAACTTTGGTCGGTGGCACATTGGCGGCTGGAGCATCCAATGCGTTCAATATGGTGATCGAAGTCGATTCAGATAAATTGATGAAGCGAACTGCGAAGAGACCGCTTGCAACTGGGGCTGTGACCGTCAAGGCCGCGACCATTTTCGCATCCCTTATTTCCATAATCTCCTTAGCCATCTTCTGGATTTGGACAACGCCACTTGCAACGTATTTAACTTTGGCTGCAATTCTTTTCTACGTCGTTGGATACACAATTGGATTAAAACGTCGCACTTCACAAAATATTGTTTGGGGTGGGATTGCCGGATGTATGCCAGTGTTAATTGGCTGGGCAGCGGTTACAAATTCTCTTTCTGCAACAGCATGGTATTTCTTCTTGTTAATTTTCTTTTGGACCCCCCCTCACTTTTGGGCCCTGGCGATTAAGTATCGCGATGATTATGAAGCAGCGGGCATACCAATGCTTCCAGTTGTCGCATCGATTAAGAATGTTCAGATGCAAATGTGGTTTCACACCATAGGCATGGTGATAACTTCATTGGCAGTTGTATGGAGTGCTCACTTCGCAGGTTGGATTTGGGGAGTAACAATTTTGTTGGCTCTTGGATTTAGCCAACAACTCATCAAGCTAAATACAAATGAGTCGGAAAAGTCTGCTGGAAAGCTCTTTCAGTGGTCAATTACCTATTTGAGCGTCTATTCACTTCTCTTAGTAGTAGGTGTTTTTCTCTAAGTAGCTATCCACATTTTCTGTGATGGTTTCTCAGTTAGGCATGTTATTGTGCCCAGATGCCGGAATTAGCAATCTCAGTTCGCGATCTCACCAAGGTGTACGGCGAACAAACAGCCGTTTCACACGCAACATTTGATATTCCATTGGGAACCGTTTGTGGATTTGTTGGTCCGAATGGATCGGGTAAGACCACAACAATAAGAATGCTGCTCGGGCTTATCTCACCAACAGGTGGTACTGGCACAGTGCTCGGTGAAGATATTCGTAGTCCCGAGGAATATCTTTCACGTGTGGGGGCAATGATTGAAGGGCCAGCGTTTTATCCCATGCTTTCGGGTAGAGAAAATCTTAAAGTACTGGCTGATTTGGGCGGTTTTAGCTATTCGCGGGTTGATTCGCTGTTAGTTAAAGTCGGGTTGGGCGATCGAGGCGGCTCGAAATTTAAAACCTATTCTCTTGGAATGAAACAGCGGCTAGGTATCGCTGCTGCGCTGCTTCCAGATCCACAATTACTAATTTTGGATGAGCCGACAAATGGTTTGGATCCGAATGGCATTCAAGAAATTCGAGAACTCATAAAAGAACTCGCCGACAATGGGACTAGCGTTTTTGTCTCCTCGCATATTTTGTCTGAGCTTGAAATGATTTCAGAATACTTAGTGATGCTTCGAAAGGGCAAAGTTATTTTTACAGGACGAACTCAAGAGCTGCTTGGGCGTCAAAAAGCAATTACATCCATCAGGCCCGAATACCAAGTTGATTTAGGTAAGTTGACGGAAATAGCTCAAGGATTTGGTTACGAAACCCAGATTGAAAATGGTGCAATCCAAATACCAGCTGGAGCCGATCTTGGGGCAACGCTCAACCGCGCCGCATTTGAGGCTGGCATAACTTTGTCGTCAATCTCAACTCAACAACCCACACTTGAAGAAACGTTTTTTGAGATGACGGAGGATAAATAATGCTAAAAGTTATAAAAGCAGAGCTTCGTAAAATGAAACGCCCAAGCCTTCTTTATGTAAATATTGGAATTCTTTCAGCGCTTTCACTTCTCTTCACCTCTCTCGTCTTTTTGCGCGCTGGGTCATCAGTAGGTAATCATCGACGCGGATCTGAAACCATTCAAACGGTCGCCAGCCTAGGTAAATTCGATGGTGGATATTTCACATTTAGTCTTATGAGTTTGTTTCTCGGGCTTATTGCTTTGACAGTTTTTGCTTCTCAAAGCTCAAATGAGTACACGTACGGAACACTTCGGAATTTGTTGGTGAGACAGCCCTCGCGAATGAAACTTCTAGGTGGAAAATTTCTAGCAATGGTTATATTTACATTCTTACTTGTCTCTTTTGTTGCCATCTTGAACATTGGATTGTCATTTGCAGAATCAACTCATTTGCATATCTCGACGACCCTTTGGACTTCAGGTAAAGCCGTTCACGCATTCTTAAACCTTTTCGGAAATACTTTGCTAGCAACGGTTGGGTACGGTTTAGTTGGTATGGCACTTGGAATTATTCTCAAATCTCCAATGAGCTCAATTTCAATTTCGCTACTGTGGTTTATGGTGCTTGAAAATATTTTGGGTGCTGTTCTACCTAGTGCTACGAAGTGGCTTCCTGGAAACGCGATTTCGGGTATATCGGCTGGCGGAGCAAAAATTTTTAGTTATGAAAGAGCCCTGATCACTTCGGCGCTCTATCTATTACTTTTCGGGGGTCTAGCCACCCTTCTTTTCAAGCGCAGAGATGTGGCGAGTTAAGACACATGCGAATCTGAGTGGAATTCTCAGATTTTTATGAGGTTCAGGCTTTATCATTTCTTACTTAGTCACACGCAGAATCCCCTATCTGCGGCGATGATGGAGGAGTGCAGTGTTGTTTTCGAAAAAGTACGTCACATTATTGTGTGCGCTTCTTTTGGTGAGTTCTACCCCAGAAATTGCGTTGGCAAAGACTCCTAAACCCACTCAAGCTCAAATTGATGCAGCAAAAGCTGCCGAGAAAGTTAAGCAAAAGGCCGCTGCGGCCGCTCAATCTAAATTAAATTCCGCGACACAAACACTTCGTCAACTTTCTGCCGTTGCTGACGCAGCTGCAGCAAAATATCGAAAAGCCCAGGCTGATCTCGTCGTGGCGACTCAACAAGCCCACACTGCAGCAGCTCACTATGCAATTGCACAAGCCTCTGTAAACCAGGCAAATAAGACAATTGGGCGCATGGCACAAAACGCTTACATCATGGGTACTGGATTTACAGATTTGGAATCCGTTCTTCATGCAACAGGACCACAAGATTTGATGGATCGCCTTTCAACTCTTAACTCTCTTGGCTCAAATAACTCAGCAGCTCTCTCACGATTTAAGGCAGCTTCTGTTGTTGCGCAAGCAGCCAAGGTTGAAGCCGATCGAACGAAAGCTGCGCAAGCTGTAGCAACAGATCGAGTTGCCGCGGCAAAGCAAGCCGCTGATGAATCAAAAGCGATTCAACAGAAAGAAGTTGATCGACTTAGGGCCGTTCAAAATCAATTAGCAAAAGAATTAGCAAGCGCGAGAAATATTCGCGTGACTTTAGAACAACAACGTCAACTTGCCCTGCTTGAAGAAGCAAGCGCCGCGAAAGCTGCAGTGACACCAAATCAATATCGAGTATGGGGCGGAACATTCAAGGGGCGAGCCACAGTTCGCTCGACAGATGCGATTCGTACAGCAGCGGTTGCCTATGCTTCCAAGCAAGTGTTAGCGCGTAAACCTTATGTTTGGGGCGCACAAGGTCCAAATAGTTTCGATTGTTCTGGACTTGTTTACGCCGCATATAAGGCTGCTGGTCTAGGTTATCCAAACTGGTCTCGACTAAATGCTGCGCTCTATTTTGTTGACACACAGCGCGTTCCTTTAACTCAACTTATTCCCGGGGATTTACTTTTCTATTCTTACGATGGTTCTGTACAAAATATCCACCACATCACTATTTACGCTGGAAACGGCAAGATGTGGGAAGCAAACTCCACCAAGGCAGGCTTAAAATTCTCGGATATGTACAGCATTAAGGGACTCATGCCTTCTGGAGGCCGCGTTTAACAATTAGAATCCCTTCATGGATTCAACCCTTCGAGCACGGCAAGCAGTGCGTCCCTGGGTGGAGAATTCTTCAGGCACACTTTTGGTAGGTGTATCCGGGGGAGCAGATTCACTTGCTCTTGCAATTGCCTTATCTCTTGAGGCGAACGGACGTTTAATTATTCCTGTTGTGATTGATCATGGCTTACAAGAAGTCACTGCAGCAATTGCAGAAGAGACAACTCACAAATTAGAGACCATTGGTTTTTCAAAAGTTGAAGTAATCCGACTAAATGTAGAAATGAAAGATGGCTTAGAGGCTTCTGCAAGACGCGCACGGTATGAAGCATTTCAATCAATTGCTAATAAATATGAAAGCACAATCTTTTTCTTAGGACATACAGAAAACGATTTAGCCGAAGGAGTTCTCTTAGGGTTGGCACGGGGATCTGGTACTCGTTCTCTTTCTGGGATGTCTGAAGTAAATGGGATTTACATTCGCCCGTTCTTGCAACTCACTAGAGATGTAACCGAGGAAGTGTGTGAGGAAAATAAGATTGAAGCCTGGGTTGATCCACATAATTCAGATGAGCAATTCACTCGAGTTCGGGTGCGCAAAAATATTTTGCCAATCATGGAGCGAGATCTTGGTCCCGGCATCTCAAGTGCCTTGGCCCGTTCATCGCGAATCTTGCGAGAAGACGCGGACGCCCTTGATGAACTGGCGCAGGGTTTTCTCAATGAGAGAGACAGCCTCTCAATTGCAGAGCTCCAGTCACTTCCACGAGCCGTGCGGGCCCGGGTCCTTCGCCGCCTGGTTTATGCGGCTGGCGCCCCTTCCGGCAGTCTGAATTACGACCACATCACCCCGATTGAGGCTCTCATCACAGCGTGGCACGGGCAAGGACCATCTTCCCTGCCTGGTGGTGTGAAGGTGGAGCGAATTTCGGGCAGACTTTCGCTCTCAAAGCAGGATTAATACAAGCAGGCTAGTTTCTTAAAAGGGAGTTCCGTGGATTTGGCAACAGCAGGCAGCGAAATTGAACGCGTCATCGTCACACAAGAAGAGATTCACAATCGTCTTGCAGAGTTAGCGCGCCAAGTAGAAAAAGATTATGAGGGACGTGAAGTTCTTCTCATCGGAATTCTTAAAGGCGCTGTTATGACAATGGCAGATTTCGCTCGCTCACTCAATCGCCATGTTGAAATGGATTGGATGGCGGTCTCTTCTTATGGCTCCGGCACTAAGTCCAGTGGCGTTGTAAGAATTCTGAAAGATCTCGATAGAGATATTACCGGCCGAGAAGTTCTTATCATTGAGGATATTGTCGATACTGGATTAACTCTTGCTTGGTTGAAATCAAATCTTGAATCACGAGGAACAAAGTCTGTTGAAATTCTCACCATGCTTCGAAAGCCCGAAGCAGCCAAGGTGGAAGTTGATGTTAAATACGTTGGTTTTGATATTCCGGTTGAGTTTGTGGTCGGATATGGATTGGACTTCAACGAGAAATATCGCAATTTAGATTTTATCGGCGTCTTGTCAAAGCACGTGTATTCATGAGCCAACTTCCACCAATGAAGAAGATTAAGGCGCCGAAGGCGCGTTTTCGCAAATTAATTCGTGGCCCGCTGTTTTGGATTGTCGTTGGATTAGTTGTAGTTTCATTTTTTGGACGCCTTTCAAACTCCGGCGCGACATTTGTAAGAGTTGATACATCCACAATTTTGGCAGATATTTCAGCCAATAAAGTGGAATCAGCTTTGTTGATTGACCACCAACAAAAAATTCGTGTAGTGCTTCTTCCTGGAAATTATGTAAAGGGCTCTTCACACCTTGAGGCAAGTTATGTCGCCAATCAAGAGCCTCTCATAGTTGAATTGCTAACGAGTAATCCTCCGCCAAAGAATTGGGATGTAAAGATCCCAACGACTTCTTTCTTAGTCTCACTTCTCTATAGCTTTGGGCCATTCCTATTAATTGGATTCTTACTCTTTTTCATGATGGGTAACGCCGGCGGCGGCAACAAGGTATTTAGTTTTGGAAAGTCCAGAGCGAAAATACATAATAAAGAGCTTCCGAAGAACACTTTTGCAGATGTAGCAGGCGCGGATGAAGCCGTTGCGGAACTTGAAGAAATCAAGGATTTCCTTAAAGAGCCACAAAAGTATCAAGATATGGGCGCAAAAATTCCGAAGGGCATACTTTTGTATGGCCCTCCAGGAACAGGAAAAACGCTATTGGCTCGCGCAGTAGCTGGCGAAGCAAACGTTCCTTTCTATTCAATATCTGGCTCAGAATTTGTTGAGATGTTTGTTGGAGTAGGCGCAGCACGTGTACGTGATCTTTTTAATCAAGCAAAACAAAACGCACCAGCAATTATTTTCGTAGATGAAATCGATGCGGTCGGACGCCAACGTGGCGCAGGTCTTGGTGGCGGTCATGATGAGCGTGAGCAAACACTTAACCAATTGTTGGTTGAGATGGATGGCTTTGAGGCAAATGGCCAAGTTATTTTAATTGCAGCAACTAATCGTCCAGATGTGTTGGATCCAGCTTTACTTCGCCCTGGACGCTTTGATCGACAAATTCCAGTGGACCGCCCTGATCTCAAAGGACGAACAGCGATTCTCCAGGTTCACGCTAAAGGTAAGCCACTTGCAAAAGCAGTCAACCTCGAAAACTTTGCTAAGCGAACACCTGGATTTACTGGAGCAGATTTAGCAAATGTTCTTAATGAGGCTGCATTGCTCACGGCAAGAGAAAACGGAAAAATTATTACGACCGAGGCGCTCGATGAAGCGATAGACCGCGTTATGGCTGGTCCACAGCGCAAGAGTCGCTTGATGACAGAAGAAGAACGGTTAATCACGGCTTATCACGAAGGTGGCCACGCTCTTGTTGCCGATGCACTTCCACATGCAGATCCTGTTCATAAAATAACGATCATGCCTCGCGGACGTGCGCTTGGTTACACAATGGTTTTGCCTGATGAAGATCGCTATGCAACAACGCGAAATGAGATGTTAGATCAATTAGCATATTCATTAGGCGGCCGAGCAGCTGAAGAATTAATTTTCCACGACCCAACAACTGGTGCGGGAAATGACATCGAAAAGGCCACTAATTTGGCTCGAGCCATGGTGACTCAATATGGAATGACCGAGAAACTAGGCGCAATCAAGCTTGGAACTAGCAGTTCTGAACCATTCCTTGGTCGCGATTATGGACACCAACGCGATTATTCTGAAGAGGTTGCAGGAATTATCGACGATGAAATTCGCAAGATGATTCAAAATGCTCATCAAGAGGCTTACGACATTCTGGTGGCAAATCGCGACGTATTGGATGAACTCGTTCTTGCTCTTCTAGAGAAAGAGACTCTTCTGAAGGATGAAATTGATGTTTTATTTGCAAAGGTTAGAAAAGTGGCGCCACGTCCAGCATGGACAGGATCACCACTTCGTATACCTTCAGCGAAGCCTCCAGTAGCCGCAGCCGTAAAGAAAGTTGTGAGTGAAGAGAAGCCAGTACGTAAGACTCGCAAGAAGGCAGCTCCCGCAAGTGAGTGATCACGAAATAAATCAAGTTGCGATGGGGCCTCGCGAGGGTCGAGCAAATGCAGCTTTTGATGCAGAACGTGCTGAACGCGCAGTAACAGAACTTTTGCTTGCCCTCGGGGAGGATCCAGAACGTGACGGACTTCGCGACACTCCAAAGCGCGTTGCGCGTGCACTGAAGGAGAATTTTGAAGGGCTTTGGCAAAGTCCTGAAGAAGTTTTAACCACAACATTTGATTTGGGCCATTCTGAACTTGTGATTGTTAGAGATATTGAAGTTTTTTCTCATTGCGAACATCACTTGACCCCATTTCATGGTGTCGCGCATATCGGATATATACCCGGACCAAGTGGACGAATAACAGGGCTTTCAAAGCTTGCTCGACTAGTGGATATGTATTCACGTCGACCTCAAGTTCAAGAGCGCCTAACAACTCAAATTGCAGATGCGATTGTTGAAGTATTAGAACCGAGCGGAGTTATTGTTGTAATTGATTGCGAACACTTGTGCATGTCGATGCGTGGAGTAAGAAAGTCTTCTGCTCGGACTACAACGTCTGCAGTACGCGGACACCTTCGAAATCCAGCTACTCGTGCTGAGGCGATGTCACTTATAACAACTTTGAAGAAGTAGCTATGCAAGACCAGAGCACATTAGTAATGGGAGTCCTAAATGTGACCCCCGATTCATTTGCAGATGGTGGGCAACATTTTGCTTTCGAGGATGCAATTTCACGTGCAAAAGAAATGATTGCTGAAGGCGTGGACATCATTGATATTGGCGGGGAATCCACAAGACCAGGAGCAGAGCGAATTTCTGTCGATGAGGAGCTTGCCCGCGTAATCCCAGTGATAATTGAGTTAAAGCCACTTGGGGTAACGATGAGCATTGATACAACGCGTTCGCAAGTTGCGCAGGCTGCAATTTCATCTGGGGTGGAGTTTGTTAACGATGTCAGCGGTGGTCTTGCAGATGAAAAAATGGGAAAACTCATTGGCGCTAACCCGGCGATTCAATACATTGCGATGCACTCGCGGGGAGATTCGCGAAATATGCAAACACTCGCCAATTACAAAGACGTTGTACGAGAAGTTAAGGACGAACTCGAAGCCCGGACTCTAGAACTCCTAAAAGCGGGTGTAAATTCAGAACAAATTATTCTTGATCCAGGAATTGGTTTTGCAAAGACCTCCGAACATAACTGGGAGTTATTGCGAAATATCGATCGACTTTCGTTACTGGGTTATCCAATCCTCGTTGGAGTTTCACGTAAGCGATTTCTTGGAGAATTAACAAGTAGTTCTTCACCAGATGATCGAGAGGCTGCAACAATCGCTTTAACGACTGAACTTGCACGCAAAAAAGTCTGGGCAGTGCGAACACACGCAGTTAAAGCACACAAAGATGCAATACTCGTTGTGAATGAATTGGAGCGTTAAATGGATCGTATTTATCTCACAGGTATTTCTGGCTTTGCATTTCATGGGGTTTATGAAAAGGAACGCCATGAAGGCCAAAAGTTTGTCGTAGATCTTGTTGCGGATGTAGATTTATACCCAGCCGGGACAAGCGATGAATTGAGAGATTCAGTGGACTATTCACTTATTGCTCAGGTTGCTCATGAAGAGTTGATCGGTGAACCTTGTAATTTGATTGAAGCCGTCGCAGAACGTATTGCTACCAGGGTTCTGACGGATTTTGAAGCTGTTCAATCTATTAAAGTCACTCTTCACAAACCCGATGCCGACGTAGGTCTTGCGCTAACTGATATTGCCGTGGAGATTGAGCGAAAGCGTTAATGAAGTACGTTATCGCGCTAGGTTCAAACTTAGGTGACAGACAATCGATTCTTACACATGCAATTGATTCGATAAAACTTATCGCGGAAGTCATTGCGGTTTCCTCGTTTTACGATACAAATCCTGTAGGTGGCCCGGACCAACCAAATTATTTAAATGGAGTTGTGATTGTAAATTCCGAGAAATTGCCAGAAGAATTATTGAAACTGCTTCAGGAAATAGAAAATAGTGCGGGGCGTACGCGCGAGATTAAATGGGGCGCGAGAACTTTGGATCTAGACCTTATTAGCGCCGGTGAAATTCACATCGACACAGAGTTCTTGACTCTGCCACACCCGAGAGCTCATGAAAGAGCCTTTGTTCTTCAACCGTGGATAGAAATTGAGCCCGGTGGTGCGATTGTTGGTAGGGGTCAGATAACTGATCTTTTGGCAGCTCTAGGCAGCCAGGAGTAGCATTCTGACCTTGCAAGATATAGCCCGGTACCTGAAAGGACTGGAGCATTAAATGAGGCAAAACAAAGTTCTCGTCCCAACTATGGGGGCGATTCATGCTGGGCATCTTTCCCTCATTGAAATTGCAAAGAATTATTCAACAGAAATCGTTCTCAGTATTTTTGTAAACCCTCTCCAATTTGAAGATCCAGACGATCTGGCCAAATACCCAAGAAGTGTTGAAGTCGATACAAAATTAGCGCTCGGCGCTGGAGCAACGGAAATTTGGGCTCCAACGATTGAAGAAATATATCCAGAGAAAGTCATTACTTTAGATTCAGGCGCCATTGGAAGAAAGTATGAAGGCGCTGGGCGAGAAGGGCATTTTGATGGTGTCTTAACAGTTGTAGATCGACTTTTCAAACATGTACAACCAACGTATGCAATATTTGGTGAAAAAGATTTTCAACAATTATTTATAATTAAAAAGTGGGTCAAGAAATCGGGGATGGAAGTAGAGGTCATTGCAGCTCCCATAATTAGAGACATAGATGGATTGGCACTTTCCTCACGAAACTCTCGATTAAGCGCCGAAGATAGGAAGAGCGCGTTAGTTATTTCCAGGGCTCTTCGCCAAGCAACTCATGAACGATCAGTAGAAAGTGCTCGAGATCGCCTTCATGATGTGCTCTCTTCTGAACCAAGTTTCCAGCTTGACTACGCTGAAATTATTAACGAAGATAACTTTGAACCCGCGACTAGCGCGCGAAAGGCTCGTGCTTTGGTAGCCGGTTGGGTAAATGGAGTTCGTTTGCTAGATAATATGGCGATGTCAGTACCAGCTCCGGTGATTTCATGAAACTCTTCGCGCCGAATCCAGGCTGGACAGTACAAGCCGATGTGATTGTGATTGGTTCTGGCGTCGCTGGATTAACGACTGCGCTCAATCTGCGAGCGGCAAATCTTTCAGTACTACTTGTTACAAAAGCAAAGATTGATGAAGGCTCAACAAAGTGGGCACAAGGTGGAATTGCGGCTGCTCTTGGACCTGGTGACTCTCCGGATCAGCACAAATCAGATACGTTAATTGCTGGTGCAGGACTTTGCGATGTAGATGCTGTAAACATTCTTGTTACTCAAGGTCCAGAGGCGGTGCGAAAACTTATTGCTCGCGGTGCAGTTTTTGATAAGTCCTCTAGCGGGGAAATTGATTTAACTCGCGAAGGTGGACACCATCGAAATCGCATCCTTCACGCAGGTGGAGATGCAACTGGGGCAGAAGTTTCTAGAGCACTGTTGGCTGCGGTGCATGAGGATCACGGAATTGAAGTGATAGAGCACGCTCTTGTCATTGATGCTCTGCAAGATGCATCAGGTCATGTATGCGGAGTATCTGTTCACGTAATCGGTGAGGGAAGCCGCGATGGGGTTGGACAAGCCCTTGCTCGTGCGGTTGTGATAGCAACGGGTGGATTAGGGCAGGTATATTCACAAACGACAAATCCATCAGTATCAACTGGCGATGGTGTGGCGATGGCTCTGCGAGCTGGCGCTGCTGTTGCCGATGTTGAATTCATCCAATTTCATCCAACAGTTTTGTGGCGAGATAACCCTCAGGGACAAGAAGGACAACAACCACTCATAAGTGAAGCTGTTCGCGGTGAAGGTGCATTATTGCTCAACCATAAAGGTGAAAGATTTATGGTCGGCAAGCACGAACTAGCTGAATTAGCGCCCCGCGATATTGTTTCAAAGGAAATTTTCAATCAAATGCAATCTTCCAACGTTCCACACGTTTGGCTAGATGCAACACACGTGCACGATTTTCCTGAAAGATTCCCAACCATCTTTCAATCGTGCAACGAAAACGGTATTGATCCTAGAGTTCAATTAATTCCAGTTGCACCAGCTTCTCACTATTCATCGGGTGGAGTTCTAGTGGATCTTGTTGGTCGTACAACAGTTCCGGGTTTGTATGCTTGTGGTGAAACAGCCTGCACCGGCGCGCATGGTGCAAATCGTCTTGCATCGAATTCACTTCTTGAAGGTTTGGTTTTCGGAGCAGCAATTGCCGAAGATATTTCTGGAAACCTACCGCCGCAAGGAATTCCAGTTCGAAGAAGCGAAGAAACCTTACTTATTGATCCAGCAGTTCGCCTTTCATTGCAATTAACCATGACAGAAGGGGCTGGAGTACTCAGGTCAGAAAAATCATTGCTCTCAACGTTGAAACAACTTGAACTATTGGGAACTCGTCGATCGACAACCCCATGTATTGAAGCCTGGGAAGTATCAAACCTCTATTTGCTCGCAGTTGCTATCGTGCGAAGTGCTCTTGAACGAAAAGAGAGTCGTGGGTCTCATTGGAGAAGTGATTTTCCAGATACATCAGATCTTTGGCAAAAAAGAATAATTCAAAAGTTTGGAATTGATGGAACGTGGGCTACAAGTGAAATTGCGGTGAAAAAATAATGTTAAGCGAAAAACTTACGGGCGCGCTCATCGAATATGATCTTGACCCTGTGTCGGTTGAAGATCTAGCTCGCAGAACCATTGCAGAAGACCTGGATGGGGGAGTCGATTTAACATCGGATTCGACAATTCCTCAAGATCAAACGAGTTTTGCAGAATTCCGAGCGAGAAAATCGGGTTATGTAGCCGGAGTTGTTGTTGCGGCTGCTGTTCTTGAAGTCTGCGGAATCAGTGACTACTCCATACTTTCTGCCGATGGGCAGAGAGTCGAAGAAGGCCAAGTAATTTTGAGCGCGACTGGTAATACTCAGAAGTTACTTCTAGCAGAGCGCACCGCACTTAATTTTCTAGGACGTTTATCTGGAATTGCATCTCTTACTCATCGATGGGTAAATGAAGTTGCAACGACATCTACAAAAATACGCGATACAAGAAAGACAACTCCGCTTTTGCGTGAATTAGAAAAGTTTGCTGTGCGAATGGGTGGAGGGGTCAATCACAGGATGTCTTTAGCGGATGCTGCGCTTATTAAAGACAACCATATTTTCGCATCCGGTGGTATTTCCGAGGCTTTTCAAGCGGTACGCATGAAATATCCAAACGCTGTCGTAGAAGTAGAAGTTGACACATTAGAGCAGCTAAAAGAAGTTCTTGCTGCCGGAGCGGATTTAATTCTTTTAGACAATATGTCTTTAGAACAAACGCGCGCCGCAGTTCAAATTGCAGGCGGAAAGACGAAGCTTGAATCTTCGGGTGGATTGACAATTGAAAATGCAAAAGCTTATGCATCAACAGGTGTCGATTATTTAGCCGTTGGGGCGCTCACTCATTCGGCCCCCGTCATGGATATAGGCCTAGATTTCAAAGCGCAGAGAGGATAAATCATGTTGCTGACGATAGATGTTGGAAATACGAATACAGTCTTAGGGGTATTCGATCAAGATACCTTGGCACATTCCTGGCGAGTGAAGACAGATCCCCGCGATACCGCCGATGAACTCTGGTTGCAATATCGGGCTCTTATTGAAGGATTTGAAATAACTGGGCTTTCAATTTGCTCAACGGTGCCTTCTTCTCTAAGAGAGATACGCTCAATGGTTTCGCGATATTTTTCAAAATTACCAACAACAATAATTGAGCCAGGTGTAAAGACTGGAGTACCGCTGCTTGTAGATAATCCAAAAGAAATTGGCGCGGATCGAATTGTGAATACATTGGCTGCGCATACTCTCTTTGGTGAGGATGGCCCATGCATAGTCGTTGATTTTGGGACATCGACAAACTTTGATGTTGTTTCTCCCGCTGGTGAGTTCTTAGGTGGAGCCTTAGCGCCAGGAATTGAAATTTCAGTTGAAGCACTCACGGCTCGTGCTGCCCAGTTGCGTAAAGTCGAACTTATAAAGCCTCGCTCAGTTATAGGGAAAAATACTGTTGAAGCCCTTCAATCAGGAACAATTTATGGATTCGCTGGACAGGTTGATGGACTAGTGAACCGAATCATTGATGAGTTAGATGTGCTGTATCCCAATTCTGGAGATGTCACCGTTATTGCGACAGGTGGATTAGCTCCACTTGTGATGGGAATAGCTGAGAATATTGATTTTCATGAGCCAGATTTGACTCTTATCGGTCTGCGTTTAATTCACGAGCGCAATAACTAACAGGTAGAATCGCGCCACTATGAACCAGATTCCTGAGGATGACCTACCTGAACAACTTCGAATTCGTCGTGAAAAGCGTGCGGCAATTGTTGCTCGGGGCGCAGAGGCATATCCGGTCGCTGTTCCACGAACAGCTTCACTTGCTGATATTCGCAAGAACCATCAAGGGCTTGAAGTAGATGTAGCTACAGGCGTTATCGAAAGTGTTTCGGGTCGAGTTATCTTTAAGCGTGATACTGGAAAGCTTTGCTTTGCCACTCTTCGTGAAGGCGATGGCACAGAACTTCAAGCAATGCTTTCGTTGGACAAGGTCGGCCAAGAGCAACTGGATTTATGGAAATCAGAAATTGATTTAGGCGACATTGTCTCTGTTACAGGAGAAGTTATTACTTCCAAACGTGGCGAGCTATCCATTCTTGCGCATTCATATCAATTAGCTGCGAAATCCCTTCGCCCCTTGCCTGTAGAACACAAACCGCTTTCTGAAGAGACGCGCGTGCGAATGCGTTATGTTGATTTAATCGTTCGGCCAGAAGCGAGAGTGAATGCTCGTCTTCGCCCCGCAGTTATGCGCCAATTACGCGAATCCTTTAACTCTCGAGAATTTATTGAAGTGGAAACCCCCATGTTGCAGGTAATGCATGGTGGAGCCGCAGCACGACCATTTAAGACGTATAGCAATGCCTACGATATGGATCTCTTCCTACGCATTGCTCCGGAACTTTTCTTAAAACGTTGCGTTGTGGGCGGAATAGAGCGGGTCTTCGAAATTAATCGAAATTTCCGCAACGAAGGGGCAGATTCGAGCCATTCACCGGAGTTTGCAATGATTGAAAGTTATGAAGCCTATGGTGATTGGAACACAATGGCTGATTTAACTCGTGGCCTGGTCCAAGAAGCTGCAATGGCGGTTTACGGAACACATCAGGTGACCCATCACGATGGCACGATATTTGATTTAGGTGGCACTTGGCGCGATGCAAATTTATTTGATCTTATTTCGGAGGGTGCTGGAGAGGAAGTAACAGCACAAACCGGCCTTGAAGATTTAAAGAAAATAGCCCTAAAACTGGGGATAAAGATAGATCCTAAATGGGTTACAGGTAAATTGGCAGAAGAAATTTTTGAACATGTGACTGATGGAAAACTCATTGAGCCAATTTTTGTTCGTGGCTTTCCGGTTGATACTTCACCACTAGTCCGAGGACATCGTGCAGTACCCGGACTAGTCGAAAAGTGGGATTTATATGTACAAGGATTTGAACTTGCAACTGGTTACTCAGAATTAATTGATCCGGTAATTCAACGTGAGCGATTGGTCGAGCAGGCATCGCTCGGTGCAAAGGGCGATCTTGAAGCGATGAATCTGGATGAAGATTTCCTACGTGCAATGGAATATGCGATGCCACCTATGGGTGGAATGGGAATGGGTGTTGACCGATTGCTCATGGCCCTAACCGGACTTGGGATACGTGAAACAATTCTTTTCCCTCTCGTTAAACCGGAAGAGAATTAGGCAACAATTAATGTCAGTGAAAATTCGTCCCGCTCGGACTAGTGATGTAAAAGAAATCCGGAAGATTATTGATTCGTATGCCGCACCAGGACGCATGCTCGAAAAGGAAACTGTGACTCTTTTCGAAAGCGTCCAAGAATTTGTGGTGGCTGTGGAAGATGGCGAAGTAATTGGTTGCGGCGCACTCCATGTTCTTTGGGAAGATTTGGCTGAAGTTCGCTCCGTTGCAGTTGTTGAAGGCCGCCATAAATCTGGAGTGGGGCATCAAATTATGAAGGCAGTAATTGAGCGAGCAGAGAGCCTCGGCGTGAAAAGGATATTTTGCTTGACCTTCCAGACTGAATTCTTCGGGAAGCACGGTTTCGAAGTTATTGAAGGAACCCCAGTAGAGCCAGATGTTTATCAGCAGCTTCTTCGCTCATACGATGCAGGCGTGGCCGAATTCTTGGACTTGGAGAGCGTCAAGCCAAGCACCCTTGGAAATACCAGAATGTTGAAGATTCTCTAATTTTCACCCTTTTTCGGGCATAAGTAAGCGTCGCCGCTGGTTGGAGTAAGTACTAGACCGTTGTCAGGCCCTTGCAAGACCTTAACAACGCAAGTTCCCAGGTGCAGCCCGTCCCGCCTAATAGGTAGGCTTACCCTGAAATCGTAGAAAGAGGTGGCTTCATGTTCGAGCGCTTTACCGATCGAGCCCGTCGTGTTGTCGTGTTGGCTCAAGAAGAAGCCCGCATGCTCAACCACAATTACATTGGCACCGAGCACATTTTGCTTGGGCTCATTCACGAAGGTGAAGGCGTTGCTGCCAAGGCTCTGGAAGCACTCAACATTTCACTCGAAGGTGTCCGCGCACAGGTCGAAGAAATTATTGGACAAGGACAACAGGCCCCTTCAGGACACATTCCATTTACTCCACGCGCAAAGAAAGTTCTCGAACTTTCACTTCGTGAAGCTCTTCAACTCGGACATAATTACATTGGTACAGAACATATTTTGCTTGGACTGATTCGCGAAGGTGAAGGCGTGGCCGCGCAAGTTCTAGTAAAGCTTGGTGCTGACCTCAACCGCGTTCGCCAACAAGTTATTCAGCTTCTTTCAGGTTACCAAGGTAAAGAAGCGGCGACATCAAGTGGCCCAGCCGAGGGAACGCCATCAACATCACTCGTTCTAGATCAATTTGGTCGCAATCTCACTCAAGCAGCACGTGAAGGAAAGCTTGATCCGGTCATAGGCCGTGAAAAAGAAATTGAACGTGTAATGCAAGTTCTTTCACGTCGCACAAAGAACAATCCTGTTCTTATTGGAGAACCAGGCGTTGGCAAGACTGCAATTGTTGAAGGCCTTGCACAAGCAATCGTTAAAGGCGATATTCCTGAAACTCTTCGCGACAAGCAGGTTTACTCACTTGATCTTGGCGCTCTCGTTGCGGGAAGTCGATACCGTGGAGATTTTGAAGAGCGTTTAAAGAAAGTTTTGAAAGAAATCCGCACTCGTGGAGATATCGTTCTTTTCATTGACGAGATTCACACACTTGTGGGCGCTGGCGCAGCTGAAGGTGCAATCGACGCTGCGAGCATTTTGAAGCCGATGTTAGCTCGAGGTGAACTACAGACAATTGGCGCAACAACTCTTGATGAGTACCGAAAGCATCTGGAAAAGGACGCTGCCCTTGAGCGTCGTTTTCAACCAATTCAGGTTGCCGAGCCTTCATTAGCCCATGCAATTGAAATTCTTAAAGGATTGCGCGATCGCTACGAGACACATCACAAGGTCTCCATAACAGATGATGCAATTGTTGCTGCGGCAACTCTTGCTGACCGTTATGTATCTGATCGATTCCTTCCAGATAAGGCAATTGATTTGATTGACGAAGCCGGCTCAAGACTTCGCATACGTCGCATGACTGCTCCACCAGAGTTGCGCGAATATGATGACCGTATTGCAGAAGCGCGCAAGGAGAAAGAATCTGCCATTGATGGGCAAGATTTTGAAAAGGCAGCTTCACTTCGCGACAAAGAGAAGAACTTAATTGCGGAGAAAGCTGATCGTGAAAAGAATTGGAAGGATGGCGATCTAGACGTTGCTGCAGTTGTTGACGAAGAGTTAATTGCTGAAGTTCTCTCGACCGCTACTGGAATTCCAGTATTTAAGCTGACCGAAGAAGAAACGGCTCGTTTGCTTCGCATGGAAGATGAGCTTCATCGCCGCGTTATTGGTCAAGATCAAGCAATTAAAGCTTTGTCTCAAGCAATTCGTCGTACACGCGCGGGTCTAAAAGATCCAAAGCGTCCTGGTGGTTCATTTATTTTTGCTGGCCCATCTGGAGTTGGAAAGACAGAACTTTCTCGCACACTCGCTCAATTCCTCTTTGGAAGTGACGACGCCCTCATACAACTCGATATGTCTGAGTACTCTGAAAAGCACACAGCATCTCGCCTCTTTGGCGCGCCTCCGGGCTATGTAGGTTATGACGAAGGTGGACAACTGACTGAGAAAGTACGTCGCAAGCCATTCTCAGTGGTTCTATTCGACGAAGTTGAAAAGGCGCACCCTGATATCTTCAATTCACTTCTTCAAGTTCTTGAAGATGGACGATTGACTGATTCACAAGGTCGTGTTGTTGATTTCAAGAACACCATCATCATTATGACTACAAACCTCGGTACTCGCGATATTTCAAAGAGTCTCGGCCTTGGATTCCATAATGCATCTGATGTGCTTGGGAACTACGAGCGCATGAAGGCAAAAGTGAGTGATGAATTGAAGTCACACTTCCGCCCAGAATTTCTCAACCGTATCGATGACATCGTGGTATTCCACCAGTTGTCAGAAGCTGAAATCATTCAAATTGTTGATCTCATGATTCACAATTTGGACGATCGTCTCAAGGCAAAAGATATGGGTATCGAACTTACTCCAACTGCGAAAGCACTCTTGGCCAAGCGTGGATATGACCCACTTCTTGGTGCAAGGCCGCTTCGCCGCACCATTCAACGAGAAATCGAAGATGTGCTCTCTGAAAAGATTTTGTTTGGTGATGTAAAGCCGGGCGAAATAACTCTTGTTGATGTAGCGGCTGGTGGCGAAAATGAGAAGGAGACCTTTACATTTAGAGGTGTTCCAAAGACTCAAGCGCCAGACTCTCCTGGGGATCTAGCTGGAGAACCAGCAACAAACTAATCCGCTAATTTGAAGCTCTTGCCGATAGTCTCAACGAGACCGTCGGCAAGAAGTGTTTTTAGGGCTTTTTCAATTTGATCTTCATCATTCCATAATTTATTCAGAGCTGATTTACTGAGCCGATTGTTTTCGCGAAGTGCTTGAACAACCGTACCGCGGCACTTTCTATCCGTTCCATGCCAGGCTTGTGTCTTGCTTTTGATTTCTGATTTTGGATAATTAGCTGCGCGCCAAGCGCAACTTTTCGCTACGGGACACTCTTCACATAGGGGCGATCGCGCGGTGCAAATGAGTGCACCAAATTCCATCGTCGCAGCGGCCCATTTAGCTCCGTCATCTGGGATCAACTCTTGGCGGATCTTACGTTCATATTGGGAGGGTGAAGCTGTTGGAACCTCAACCCCATCATAAAAACGAGAGAAGAATCGCCTTATATTGATGTCGAGGACAAGAGTTGAATCTCCGTAGGCAAACGCCACAATCGCTGCAGCGGTGTAATCGCCAACACCAGGAAGTGCGCGAAGAACTTCAGGCGCTCTTGGAACTTTATTATTATGTTCTGAGGAAATAATTCTTGCTGCTTCATAGAGTCGTAGGGCGCGACGCGGATAACCCAAACGTCCCCAAGCCGAAATCACATCTGATTTCTTTGCCGCAGAAAGTGATGCCGGATCTGGCCATCGATCCATCCACTCAATCCATTTAGGAAGCACGCGATTTACAGGGGTTTGTTGCAGCATATATTCGCTGACCATGACACCCCATGGATTGCTCTTACGCCATGGCAAGTCACGTTTATTCTCATCAAACCAGTCCAGAATTACAGATTGCTTCACTTATTAGCCGATTCGCACGCGGCTAATTGCTTGTTCTAATCGCCCAACTTCCATTATCTCAATTCCTGGGATTTTAATATCTGAACCAACTGGAACAAGTGCGCGTTTAAATCCGAGGCGAGCAGCTTCTTGAATACGTTGAAGTGCCCCATTCACTTTTCTTATTTCACCAGCAAGGCCTACTTCGCCAATTGCTACTAAATCTGATGGGAGAGCAAGTCCTTTTGCTGCAGATGCAACGGCCAGCGCAACTGCTAAGTCTGCAGATGGCTCATTCATTTTCATTCCGCCAACTGTTGCGACGTAAATTTCGCGGCCCGAGAGTTTTACTCCTGCTCTGAGCTCCAAGACAGCTAGAGTCATTGCTGTTCTTGCATTATCAAGACCTGAAGTAACTCGACGAGCATTTCCAAACTCTGATGCAGGTACGCCAACGAGCGCTTGAATTTCGGCAAGAAGTGGGCGTCTTCCTTCTAAGGCAACCGTTACGCATGTTCCTGGAACAGGTTCAGTATGCCTGGTCGTAAATAATCCCGTGGGATCGGTAAGACTTGTGATTCCCTGCTCGTTCATATCAAAGCAACCAACTTCATCAGATGCCCCGAAACGGTTCTTGATTGCACGGATAAGACGTAGACGTGAGTGACGCTCGCCTTCGAAATTGAGAACAACGTCAACAAGGTGTTCAAGAATACGTGGGCCAGCGATTGATCCATCTTTTGTTACATGGCCAACTAGAACTACGGTGATATTTCTATCTTTTGCAATTCGTATAAGCGCTGCTGCAATTTCTCGAACTTGAGTCACGCCACCTGGCGCTCCATCAACTGCCGAGCTAACAATCGTCTGAATTGAGTCGATAATAAGAAGTTCAGGTTGAACTTGATCTACTTGTGCGATTACCGAACTAAGTTCATTTTCAGCAGCTAACCAAAGATTTGGATCGATTGCATTGAGGCGTTCTGCTCGTAACCTCACTTGTGAGGCAGATTCTTCTCCGGAGATGTAAAGGGATGTAATTCCCGCTCTTGCGCTTTCAGATGCAACGGAGAGAAGAAGTGTGGATTTACCTACGCCTGGCTCACCTGCAAGCAAAATGGCTGCTCCTGGAACAAGCCCCCCACCTAAAACACGGTCAAGTTCGCTAACACCTGATGAGCGTGCGCTGGCTTTTTCTAAACTAACTTCACCAATCGGACGAGCTGGAGATGTAACTGTTCCTGCAACGAGTGAAAGTTTCTTTGGCGCTGCAACTTCTTCGACGCAGCCCCAGGCTTGGCATTCACCACAACGGCCAACCCATTTCGTCGCAGTCCAACCACATTCAACACATCTATATGGATCTTTCGCGGGAGCACCTTTTGCCATGAGAGAACCTTAATAGAAAGCGGTGACTTAACGCTTTCCGGCGATTGTGGCTGGGTGAATTGCAAGAAGTGGGAGGGATTTTTCTTTAAATGAGCGGAGAATTTCCATTCGGTTATCGCAGTGCTTTGCCAAAATCGCATAGCCCTCTTCACCCATCATGGCTATCAGCTCTGTCTTGTTAGAAACATAGACGGGCTCGGCGCCATTGTGGGCTTCTGTGTTGCCAGTGCAATACCAATTGAAGTCCGCGCCACCATCGCCCCATGCGAGTCGTTCGTACTCGCCAATTACGGTTATATGAATTTCTCGTTCACCAAATTCGCGAGTTTCAAAACTTCTGCGAATCGGCAACTGCCAACAAACATCTGGTTTTGTTTCAACAAAATGAATATCTTCTTTTTGAGCAAGATGGTGAAGTACACATCCAAAATCACCAGTAAAGCCAGGTGACTCATACCCTTTACGATTTAAGAAAATACATGATGCTTCAACCATCCGAGTTTTGCGATCTTTATCTAGACCAACTTCTGAAACTCTCAGCGCTCCGCCTTTTTTCTTTGGGCGAGCTTCATCGTAGAATTGCCACATCTCTGGAGTTAAGCGTTCTGCAACTTTTAAAGTTCGTGCCTCATCATCGCTGTCAGAGTAGTAGGCACCATCTGAGCAACATCCCGCATCGGGTTTATCCGCGTCGATACCGCAGCAACCATTTCCGTAAATACAGTTCCAGTAGGAAGTGAGCCAAGTGAGGTCACAGCGGAATAAATCTTCTGGCTGTTCGGGGTTGGAAAACTCAACCCAATCGCGCGAAAAGTGTGGATTAACCTCAGACATAGAGTGAAAGGGTAGGGCTAAATCCAAAATAAAGCACATTCGGTAGAGTGCACCCATGACAACAGTGGGCATTATCGGAGTAGGAAATATGGGCGAGGCTCTGCTTTCTGGTTTGCTGCTCGCTGGAGCTCCAAAGACAGATGTCATATTTGCTCAAAGGTCGGATGAAAGAGCTACTTATATTTCAGAACGGTATGGAATTTCACGCAAACCACTTTCAACCGTTGCAGCTGCAGATGTTGTCATCTTGGCGGTAAAACCAAAGGACATCGCGGCGATGTGCGGGGAGATTAAAGGCCATCTGAGGGCTGGATCGGCTTTAGTATCTGTTGCTGCAGGCAAAACTATTGAGGGTATTCAATCCATCGTGGGCCCGGATATCGCCGTTATTCGAGTAATGCCAAACACCCCCACCTCAATTGGTAGCGGCGCTGCTGGCATTTCAAGAGGCGAAGGCGTCAGCGAAACACAAATCTCATTTGTTAAGAAATTTTTAGAAGCTAGCGGAATTGTTGTTGAAGTCCCAGAAAACCTTCAATCGGCTATCACAGCAACAAGCGGTTCTGGCCCGGCTTACTTTTTTGCTTTTGTGGAAGCGATGGTTGAGGGCGGTAAGAAACTAGGACTCACAGAAGAAGTCGCGACCAAACTTACGATTCAAACAATCGTTGGGGCGGCGGGCATGCTGGAAAACTCAGGAAAATCAGCAAGAGAGCTTCGTGAAAATGTTACAAGTCCAAACGGAACAACATTTGCTGCACTTTCGAAGTTTAACGAGATGGGACTTACGCAAATGGTCGAGGCTGCAATGGCAGCTTCTGCAAAGCGCTCTCAGGAATTAGCGTGAAGCGCGTACTTGTTCTTATCGCTCATATCGCAATCTTCTCAACAATTAGTTCGACAGCTTTTGCTGCAACGCCAGTAAAAATGACAGCGCTAAAACCCACAGCGCAGATTCAACTTTCTAGCGATCCTTCCGATCAAATTTCTTCACTAATAGTTTCACCAACTTCCATCATTGTGACGGGTACAAGTGCGGGTACGGGATACATGAAAGCGCTGGATCGAACAGGCCAAACTCAGTTGTGGGATCTTCACCTGGTTTCCGAAAATTCAACTGACAGTATGGCGAACGCTGTTTACCGCGAACCATCAGGCACTTTATGGGTAGCCGGGGCTAGCGCCGTTGTGCCTGCGCAGTCCACGCCCACTCCGATTCCATCCACCGTACTAAATCCTTCAGGTGTTATGCCAGAAACAACAACAGCGATTGCATCCCTAACGGAATTAGATATTTGGAAAGTGAGTTCACGAGGGCTACTTCTAGGGAGCTTCAAGCTTTCGATGGGGGATGTAGTTTTTCCAGATTCAATTTCCGTCACTGGCGGCAAAGTGACGGTTGGAGGAGGGATCGCAGCGCGAATACAAACTCGATTTTCCATTTCGATGGACATTTCCGGGCTATTTTCCGCACCAAAATTTTCGTCCATCAAAACATCTGCCTTAAATAGTACAAAGGAAATCAAAACCACGCTTTCAACGTGGAAGTCCTTTGTTACCTCCACCCCGATAAAAGGTTTGCCTACGTGGAAACCTAAGGCGAATTCGCAAGTATTGGTTCGTTACGACGCAAAAACTAAAGCAGTTAAAGCTGCCTATTTAACTTCTGAAGAAATTCTTGATCTAGCTTGGGAGAAAAGCCTTGGAATTGTTCTTCTGCTTTCTTCTACCTCGGGCTACGCAATTTCAATTGTAAAGTGATTACTTACTCTTAAATAAAGTGAGTTTTCCTGCCACTCCAGCAATCGCGTACTTCTTGCCACTCATTGTTGTCCAGGCAACTTGAGAGGTTGTAGAAAAGTCTCCACCCGAAACAAGGGATAAGGTCTGGTCGGAAGTATTCAAGGAACAGAGTCGTGAATTACACCCGAAAAGAATCGAATTCCCATTGAATGCAAATGGAATTGAAGGAGTTCCAAACGCATCTGGAGTCACGTTTTTGGTTACACCAGAAGTTGAATTCCACTGAATCTGATCAGCGTTTGGAATAGCGACAGCGCTTGCCGCCATCCATGCGTTCGAAACTTTTCCTGAAACAATTGATGAGGCAACGTCAAAACCAGCAACCGCAACACCATTCGCGCTTGCCTGCACAGTGGAGTAATTCCAGTCTTCAGGATAGATAGTGGAACGAGTTGCCTGTCGAACTTCTCCAAGAATTGCTGACCGATCCTGATTCATTGAGAGAACCGAGTCATAGGTTACAAATACTGCCGCTCCGATACTTGCTGCAGATACGTGGAAACCCACGTCGCCAGTGGTTCGTCCAGAAGTGTCTTTATCTCCATCAACTAATTCATAGCTCCACTTATTGTCGATGAGCGATGCGCCTAAGAGAATTCCCTGTGTCTCATCACGATAGAAAACCTGCAAACCAGACGGGGTGTAAGAACAGGCACTTGAAACACTTACATCACTTGAAGTGCGCACCCGTACAGGGTCTTTGTAGTCATTGAGTACATCCCCGTTGCCATCGACAGTTTCAAAGTTCCACGTCTTTCCATTGTAGGAAGCATGTCGAAGATCTTTGGATGTTACGTCCCCATAAAAAAGGTGCAAGATTTCACTTTTGCCACTCTTCTGTATGCACGATGATAGGAATCCCGAGACGTTATCTTTTGTTCTACCACCTGTGGAAAGATTTCCATCGATAGTTGATTTACTCCAGGTCGCGCCGTTCAACGTTGCAAATTTTAAATCCCCAGCCTTTGAATCGCTGTAAGCGATGAACTGCTTTCCAAGAATTGCCCCCGATTGGATGTGGCGGGCATCTACGTTATCTATAACAGTTGAAGTCCATGCAGGCTGCGGCATGACAGCATTTGTAGTTGCGGGATCTGACGTTCCTAAAGCATTTGATGCTGTAACAGTGAATGAATAATTACTTCCATTCTTTAATCCATTTACCGCGATTGGACTAGATGAAGATTTGATTATCGCCCCTGTTTGGTTCACCTTCACTGAGTATGAAGTAACCTGGGAAGCTCGATAGTTAATAGGTGGATCAAAAGCGATGATTGCCCCTTTATCGCCAATGAGGGCTTTTACATTTCGCACAACTGTTGGAATTCCAGTTGGGACTCCGGCGGGTGGCTTTAAAAACATATCAGCCATCATTGCCAGGGCAAGTGGGCCAGGTTCATGAAAAACCTCACCAGCACCGAGATTTGGAGTCATCACCGAGTCAACACCGCTGGAAGAGAATGTGCTTTCATCCAAGTGACTTACCGATGATCCTTGTTGGTAAGGAGTTGGCGTGTACAGCTTTGGCTTTACGCCATTATTAGCTGAAATGCCATTCTTGCCAGACCACACGAGGGTATTTGTAAGTGCGCTTCCAAGTTCAACTGATGGTGATGGCAAATCCATAAGCCGGCGCCCGTCGGGCAATTGTGCGTATGCATCAAAAGGTGTTGGTTGATCAATCGCTCCGCGCCCATATATCGAGTCATATGAATCATTTGAAAGAAAACCTAATCCATGTCCAACTTCATGCAACAAAATTGACTCTAAATCATATTGAGATGGTGGGCATCCGCCATCTGTTCCAATATAAAACTGGCTCGCCATTGTTGAATTGATGTGAATAATAATTTCTGGGTTTGCAGGATCTAAATCTTTTCCGGCTAAAGCGTTAGCCATTGCCGATGGATACCAAAGGTCGGGGTCTGGTGCAGCCTTGAAGCCATGAAAATATTTTGCAGGTGTTGCAGAAGCAAGAATTCCACCAGAACCCTGACGTGTAAATGTAGCTTCTACATGAATTGGAACAGCGGAGGTGTATTCCACTGACCACGCATCAAGTGCAGCTTGCACCGCAGGCATTTCTATTTCAGGAACACCTGTGTACTTAACCACGAATGTACTTTTTGCAGTCGCATATTTTTCGTTGAGTATTGGGTGCTTCGTGATTGCTGGTGATGTAGAAGAATGATTTGGAGTGGCATATGTATATGCCCAACCTGCTGGAATTGAATCAAAACCCAGCGCGTGAACAGGGGTAATCGATGTAGCCATCGACGCAATGAGCACACCAACAATCCCGAGTGGTGTCACCGATTTAGCCGAGAAGCGCATGGTCAAAATCTTATAGGCTTTCAGCATGACCAAAGTCGTCCTCTATTCTCGTTCTGGTTGCCACCTGTGCGATATTGCCCTAGAAACCTTAGAAAAGCTGCAGAGTGAGTTAAGCCAGGAGGCACCTTTCGAGATTGAAGTCCTCCTCATAGACGGGGATTCAGATCTAGAAAAGCGTTTTGGCGAGCAGGTTCCCGTGACGTATATCGATGGTTCTCCCCATGATTTCTGGAGAGTGGAGCCAGATAGATTTAAGAAAGCACTTCTTCAGCGTCGATAATTCTGTATGCATATCCTTGTTCAGCAAGGAAACGCTGACGATTTTGAGCAAAGTCTTGATCGACAGTATCGCGAGCAACTAATGAATAGAAGCGAGCTCCTCGCCCATCAGACTTTGGCCTAAGTATTCGTCCGAGTCGCTGTGCTTCTTCTTGCCTTGATCCAAATGTTCCAGAAACTTGAATCGCGATAGTTGCGTCAGGAAGGTCAATTGAAAAGTTAGCAACTTTGGAAACAACAAGGCATTTGATTTCACCTTTGCGGTAAAGATCAAAAAGTCTTTCGCGCTCTTTTACTGGCGTTTCACCCTTAATCACCGGAGCGCCCAAACTTTCTCCAAGAGCATCAAGTTGATCAAGATATTGACCGATGACTAAAACTTGGTCGTCAGCATGTTTTTTGGCAAGTGCCACCGCCACATCATGTTTTGTTTTAGTAGTTGAACAGAATCTGTATCGATCTTCTTGCTCCGCAGTCGCATAGCTCATGCGCTCTGCTTCAGTTAAATTGATTCTTACTTCGACACAGTCTGCTGGCGCGATATAGCCCTGAGATTCGATTTCTTTCCATGGAACGTCATATCTCTTTGGTCCGATTAGTGAAAATACTTCACCTTCCATGCCATCTTCTCGTACAAGGGTTGCGGTTAATCCAAGGCGTCGACGAGATTGAATATCGGCAGTAAAACGAAAAATTGGAGCAGGAAGTAGGTGGACTTCATCATAAATAATCAGACCCCAGTCAATTGCATCGAAGAGATCTAGGTGAGCATAAACTCCTTGTTTTCGAGTCGTCATAACTTGATAAGTAGCAATGGTTACAGGACGAATCTCTTTTTTCGCCCCAGAATATTCTCCGATTTCATCTTCATGAAGCGACGTACGCTTGAGAAGTTCATCGCGCCACTGCCGCGCAGCGACGGTGTTTGTTACTAGAATCAGCGTTGTCGCTTTAGCGTGAGCCATCGCAGCAGCGCCAACAATAGTTTTTCCTGCTCCACAAGGAAGCACAACGACACCAGAACCACCGTGCCAAAAGCCCTCCGCGGCTAATTCCTGATACCTGCGAATTTTCCAACCATCTTGATTGAGTGAGATTTCGTGAGCTTCACCGTCAACATACCCTGCGAAATCTTCAGCAGGCCATCCGAGCTTAAGAAGTGCTTGTTTTAGGAATCCACGTTGTCCAGGATGAACAATAATTGTTTCATCATCAAGGGGGAGCCCTAACATCGGAGCAATCTTTTTGCCGCGAGTAACTTCCTTTAAGACTGCAGGATCATTTGAAACTAGAACCAAGCCGTGAACAGGGTGGGCCTCTAAGCGCAATCTTCCATAGCGAGACATGGTTTCGGCGACATCTACTAAAAGCGCATGTGGGACAGCAAAGCGCGAGTACTTCAACAAGGTGTTAATGACTGCTTCGGCATCGTGCCCTGCTGCACGCGCATTCCACAAGCCGAGAGAAGTAAGGCGGTAGGTATGAATATGTTCTGGAGATTTTTCTAATTCGGCGAATGGGGCAATTTCGCGACGACACTCATCAGAAAGTAAATGATCTACATCAAGAAGAAGTGTCTTATCGCTCTGAACAATCAGAGGTCCATCAGTCACGGATAAGTTCCTTAATAAAGCTCTCGGTTAATTGAACTCTGCCTGGGATTGTGGATGCAAGGATGTGTTCATGAGGTGCGTGTGCACCAGAGCCAATTGCGCCAAGTCCGTCGAGTACCTCAACGCCTGTAGCGGCTGCAAGGTTGCCATCACTCGCACCACCCACTGACGCAGACCCTATAGGGGGCATACCAATTTCATTAGCGACTTGTTCCAGCCTCTCATAAAGAGCTTCTGTCGAAGACAACTCAAGTGGAGGACGATTTATTCCGCCGGTTACTTCAATGCGCGCTTCTGGGTGAGTCGGTGTTAGAGATTTGATTGCTGTATCAATTCTTTGTAGCTCAGCCATTGTGAAGGAGCGTGAATCAATATCCAAAACAGCTAGTGCTGGAACGGTATTTGTGACAGTCCCAGAGTGAAGGGTTGTTGGCACAACGGTTGTCCCAAACTCTTCGTTTTCAAGAGCTGTCATCTTTAGAACAATATGTGCAATTTCAACGGAGGCGTTTATTCCTTTTTCTGGGTCAAGCCCTGCATGAGAAGCGCGTCCGTGTACTTTAATTTGGTACATCGAAGTTCCCTTGCGTCCTACCTTAACTTTTCCGTCAAGAGAAGCCTCGAAAACTAAGACAGCTGCAGCGCTCTTGGAAACTCTTTCAATGAGTGCTCGTGAGGTTTGGCTTCCGACTTCTTCATCGGTTGTGGCAATGAGAGCAACAGAGCGTTCTGCTCCTTCAATTCCCCTGAGAGCATGAACAGCCTGCAAGAACCCTGCCTTCATATCGAAGGTTCCAGGTCCAAAGATTTTGTCTCCATCGACTCGCCACAAAGGTAAGTACGAATCAATTGGCCAAACCGTATCTAAATGAGTGAGTAGAACGACTCTTGGGTTCTCACTTCCCCACCACAAAACAGGGCGACCTTCTTCGATAAAAGTTCTTGCTGGAATCGAAAGATTTCGAGCCACAATTTCTTTCGCGAGCTCAATTACATTTGTGCACGCTTCAAGATCTTCCGTGGGGGATTGGCATTCAACGAGTTCTTTTAACTCAGCAAGAAATGTCATGGTGTAAGTCTGCCCTATTTTTCCGCTGGCGCCACGCCAGTTATTCGAGGGATTCTAAAGTAAGCCACTTCGCCAGTGCCATGGTCCCTTGCGACGAGGGTTCCCAAGGATATAGAGATTGGGTCAATGAGCTTCTGGGTCACCCCACCATTGTTGTCGGCATATCCGATAGTGACGCTTGCTTGCTCTTCAATATATTGATTAAGAATATCGAGCGTCTCATTTGCGGTTGTTCGCGGGACAATTTTTGGTTTGTTTGAAGTCGCCTTATCTCCCGCACGGAGTGCTTTAACTGCAGACGTGATGAGCGCCGGTGAGGGCGTGGAGGGATCTCCAATAATACGAGGAGGTTTTGGCCGGGATTTTGATCGGCGAATAGCAGGAGCAGAAACCAAAATTCCTGTTTCATTTTCAAGTGCAGGTAAGTAACCCGCATCGCGAAGGGCATTTACAAGATCATGTAAATCAGTTTCTGAAATTAGAACTTGTGGCGCAAGTTTGCGGATATGTATGTCTTCTAACTTCTTATCGTGAATGATCTGTTGAATTAAGCCTTCATCTTCGCAACGAATATAAGAGCTGCCTACTCCTACGCGTAGCCTGCCGTGTCTTTTTGAAACATCATTTATCAAATATTCAAGAGGTTGTGGAACTGGAGTTCGCGAGACTTTCTTCAGAAAATCCTTAATTTGTTCACCCGTTTGGCCATGATCTAGACCTCTGCGGATTGACCCTTCGCTAAATCTATAAACAGTAGCTCCGCCTCGGCTCTCGATATCGGCGATTGTTCCAATTGAGTTTGCCAATTCAACGGTCAGAGGACCTGGCGCAATAGCACTGTTGTCGCTTTGAATCAGAATGTGGTCAACGGGAGACGGCAAAGCCATTTTAACTCCGAGGTCTTCGCCAGAAAGAAGTGCTTTGCCAAATGTGGAAAGTGCGCCTTGGCCTGTGATTCCTAGCCATTCAGCTTCGCGCAGAACCCACTGCATATATTCACTATTTGCTCTTGTTGGAGTTAACCACTTCATTAAATGAGCAAGCGAATCAAGGTCAGGATCAATTTCAGAGTTTTCAGCGAGAATTCCCAGTGTCAATTTCTTTAGCGCCGCAATTGTTGAACGATCTAACTCAGGCCCAAGCGCCGCAACGTTTTTTCCATCACCTTTTCCGATCAATCCAGCTACTCGCGAAGTTTGTAACCAGAGAATCACAAGATTGTGCCATCGCTCTTCTGGTTCCCGGCTTAGCCAAGCATCAAAAGCAATTGTGGGAAGTATCTGATCATCTGTGTCTATGACGATAAGCCCTGCCAAATAAAGTATTTCAGCAACAAACCCAGCGCACTCCTCGGTTACTCCAAGATGCTCTGCCGCAGCTTTCAAATCGCGAACACCTAATCCGCCTGAACGTAGCGCTGTAGGAGGTTCATCTGACCAATAATGCGCGAGCTCTTCGACCCAGCGAATAAGAGTAGAAATATTTGCGATGGCAGCCGGATCAATATTCTTTTGATTTCGCTTTGTACCAGTTAGTTTAGGTTGCGTTGGCTTGAGTTCTTTGAACACTTTTCCGCCGCGAAGGTGTAGCCCAACTTCTCGAGGCAGCAAGACATTTTGCGAGTCAATGGCGAGAAGTAATTTATTTTCAAGAAGCCACTTAATGTTTGCGTTCGCCTTCTTTATATCTGCAACCTGGCCCCGAGGGGGACCCCACGCCATTTTTTCGAGAATTTGAAGAGCACCTTCTGGTGCACTCTTCAGTTCTTTAAGGTTTATTTTTATATCAGAAATTGGTCCCAAACCAGCAGGAAATTCTCCAAGGATGGCACGCACGTTTGTTGGGATTCGATACTTTTCGCCGTCTTGATAAACAAATCCTCGGGTCCAAAGAAGTTCGACTGTCTTAATAGCTTCTTTTCCAACAAGTTGAAGAACTTCAATTTGGCTAAATGGTTCAGTAAGTATTGCCATTGCAGTAAGTACATCGAATTGCCATTGAGTGAGTACATCCCGAGCTCTAAGCAAACTTGGTGTGGAGTTGGCTCTAGCGGCTAACGCAGTGAGATCCGATGGCACCGGAGAAAGTAGATCCGGGCGTGCGGAAAAAAGTTCAGCCAGCGACTTATCGTCGCGGCTGCGAAGTTCTTCTGCAAAGGATGGGCTCGACATAACCTGCCAACAATACCCTCTCCTTAATGTGGCTTGCGACGCCTAAAAGCAGGATGAAGACCGCCAGCGATAGCCGCCGCTCGGTTAATCACAGGCGCGACAATCGTCTTAAACCAGCGTCCGCGACGGAAATCATAAATTGGCCAAGTGTCTTTAGCAGCGCGAATTCTCAACAAGGCATCCGGATTGATTACGCAAGGCTTACCCACGGCCTCAAGTAATGGAATGTCATTATGGCTATCTGAATAACCATAAGAATTTGTTAAATCGATATTGTTGGAGAGCGCAAGAGCCTTAATGGCGCGAGCTTTTTCACTTCCATGGAGTAACTTGCCATTAATTTTTCCGGTGTATTCACCGCTAATTTCTTCTGCGCACGTTCCGAGCGCTCCGGTAAATCCAAGTCGTTTTGCAATGAGATTGGCAATTTCTACAGGAGTAGCGCTCACGAGCCATACCTCTTCATCGCGCTGCAAATGCTCTTGAGCTATTTCAAGAGTTCCTTGCCAAAGGGCGGGGGATACATAACGATCATAAACATCATTACCCATCTCAAGGAGTTCTTGGACATTATGTCCTGCCACCACTCGAAGGGCTGCGCTTTGAATTCGATCGACCTCTTCCTGGTTGCGCTCGCCAACAAGTTGATAGCGCAAATTTGCGAGAACAAAAGCGGCGATATCGCGCTTATTGAAGAAGCCTCTCTGATACATGCCTTTACTTAGAAAATAGAGCGAAGAGCCTCTAATCAAAGTGTTGTCTATATCAAAAAAGGCCGCTCGCTTGGGTTGGAGAGCCATGTTGGCAAGCCTAGCGATTGTGGGTGGAAAACCCAGGTCATTCCGCTGCTTTATGCTTCTCTTATGGGGTCAACCGTTCATGTAATGCGTCACGGTGAGGTATTTAACCCCGAAAAAATCTTGTATGGATTACAGCCTGGCTGGCATCTTTCCGAACGCGGCCATCAAATGGCAGGAGTCGTAGCTGAATGGTCGGAGCAATTTGATATCGGAGCTGTATTTGCCTCGCCTCTTCAACGGGCTCAAGAAACCGCGACTCCAGTTGCTCGCATTCATGGTTTGCAAATTACAACAGAAGAACGTCTGATCGAAGCAACAAATATTTTTGAAGGAAAGAAATTTGAATTGGGAAGTGGCGTCCTAAAGCACCCGAGTTCGTGGAAACATTTAACGCGTCCCTGGATTCCATCATGGGGTGAACCTTACGAAAAACAGATTTCCCGAATGCTTGCTGCAGTATTTGCAGCGCATGAATCTGCTGGACCTGGAAAAGATGCAATCTGTGTTTCACATCAACTTCCAATTTGGATATTGCGCTCAGCGGTCGAAGGTCGGCGTTTGCTACACGACCCACGAAACCGTGAATGCACCCTGGCTTCAGTTACAAGTTTTCATTTTGATGATGATGCGATGATTAGTGGAGTTACATACTCTGAACCAGCGAAAGCTCTTCTCCCCAACAAATGAAGTATTTAAAAGCCATCCTCATACTCCTTCCCATAGCCCTCTTAACCGCGTGCGCAGGCGGAGGCACCTCCACACCAAGTGAGAGCGCTTTTGTTTCCGGCGATGGAGTCGCAATATATGTACAACCCGCAGATCGAAAACTAGCTCCGTCGTTAAATGGCGCGACGCTCTCTGGTCAGCAATTTATGTCAGGCTCAAAAGTGACTGTTGTGAATGTTTGGGCATCCTGGTGTTCACCTTGTCGCGCAGAAGCCCCCCTCTTGGAGGATTTCGCTACAAAGCGAACTGATATTCAGTTTGTTGGAATATTGACTCGAGACAACACATCGGCAGCTCAAAGTTTTGTGAATCGCTTCAAGATTACGTATCCAATTCTGACCGATGATGCGATTCTGGCAGGATTTCGAAGTTCGTTGATACCAAATGCAATTCCAACCACAATTATTATTGATAAAAATGGCCGGGTTGCTGTGCGAATCAGTGGACAAGTTACTTATGCGCTACTGGACAACATGATTAATAAGGTTGTGCAAAATGCATGATTTTTTTGTCAACCAAGTATTTAGTGGCAATGTCTTGATTGCTATCGTGATTTCCTTCATCGCTGGACTTATTTCTTTCTTTTCTCCATGTGTTCTTCCACTTGTGCCTGGTTATCTATCGTATGCAGCTGGAATGACTGATGTTAAGAATCGAAGCCGGGTTGCACTAGGCGCAATTTTATTTGTGCTCGGATTCTCATTTCTCTTTATTTCATACGGTGCTCTCTTTGGATCACTTGGCTCGCATATTTCGGCAAATTCAAGAACAATCTCGATTGTCTTAGGTTTACTCACAATACTTATGGGAGTTGTTTTTCTATTTAGCCAGCGTTTTTATCGCTCATTTAAACCCACGTGGAAATCTAAAGCAGGACTTGCAGGAGCCCCACTCCTTGGATTCCTTTTTGGAGTTGGTTGGACGCCATGTATCGGGCCAACGCTTGGTGCTGTTCAAGCACTTTCGTTTCAAAGTTCTAGCGCTCTTCGTGGGGCAATTCTCTCTGTCGCATATTGCATCGGGCTTGGCCTGCCTTTTATTTTTGTAGGAATCTTTTTCGATCAATCAGCAAAATTGCGAAGATTTCTATCAAGACGTGGAAACTTAATTACAAAGGTTGGCGGCGCATTTCTAATATTGATTGGAATCCTGCAAGTTACAGGGGAGTGGGATTCGATTATGAATTCCTTGCGTAGCCTTGTTTCAGGATTCATTCCGGTGGTCTGATGAGAGAAATATCAAACGAACTACCTTTGGGCGGAATCGCACTTTTTCGATGGGTTTGGCGTCAATTAACAAGTATGCGAACAGCGCTCTTTTTATTGATGTTGTTAGGGATTGGCTCTATCCCTGGTTCGTTATTTCCGCAGCGAACTCAGAATCCGATGAAAGTACGGGAATATTTGGCTTCACATGGTTCAGTTGGTACTTGGCTAGATCGTTTCAAGTTCTTCGATGTGTACAGCTCGCCTTGGTTTAGCGCTATTTATTTACTTTTATTTATTTCATTAATCGGCTGCGTTCTTCCTCGAACACTTGAACATCTTCGCGCGATAGGTAAGACACCTCCACTTACTCCACGAAATCTTGATCGCATGGAAGGCCACCTAGTTTTGAGTGCCGGAGATCTTGATAAAGCTGAAGCATGGCTCCGAAAGAAGCGCTTTCGAATTCGAAGAGATGAATTCTCCATTTCTGCGGAGAAAGGGTATTCGCGCGAAACTGGAAATTTACTTTTCCATCTATCCCTAATACTTATATTAGTAGCCGTAGGCGTTGGCTCCCTTCTTGGATCAAAAGGGGAAGCAATTGTTAATGTTGGTGAAAGATTCATTAACACTCCAACATCGTATGACAGTCTTGCTTTTGGAAAATTTCAATCTGATCAATCAATGCAGTCTTTCTCTCTGAGAGTTACCGATTTTTCAGCGAAATATGACCCAGCAACAAATGCACCACAGGATTACACGCTGACTGTTGCGGCTTCACATCCAATTGGAAGCGTCGAGAAGAAAATTATTATCAAAGTGAATAGCCCACTCACTTATGGAAATACGAAAATCTATTTGCAAGCAAATGGATACTCTCCAGTCGTCACTGTCCGAGATAAGTCAGGGGCAATCTCGTTTCATGGACCCGTAACTTTCTTGCCTCAAGATGCAAACTTAACTTCGATTGGCGCGATTAAAGTCCCAGATATGAATCCACAAATTGGTTTTGTCGGATCATTTATTCCTACTTACGATAGGAATTCCAAACGAGGTGCATTCTCTGCATTCCCAGAAGTCTTGGATCCGCGGCTCCTATTGTCGGCATGGAAGGGAAACCTTGGCCTTGACACGGGAATCCCACAATCGGTTTACAGATTAGATACTTCCAAGATGGAGCGAATCGCACTCAAGCAATTAGCGATTGGGGAGACTTTGAATTTTGGTGAGGGCTCCATCACATTTGATGGTTGGCGTGCGTGGGTAAATCTTCAAATAGTTGATGATCCAGGCAAGCTTTACGCACTAACAGGAGCAATTTTGGCTATCTTCGGGCTGCTGCTCTCCCTCTTTACAAGACAACGAAGGATTTGGGTGAAGAGCAGTAATCAGGTAGAAATAGCGGGCCTTGCAAAGAACAGTGCTCCAGGTTTAAGCGACGAACTCACTCAATTAAAGAAGTGGATGGAAGATGAGCTCTAGACAGTTTGCTTACCTATCAAACTACGCGATCTATTCTGCGATGTTTGTTTACACAATCGCTTTCTTTTCGCATGCAGTAGAAGTTGCTTTCTCGGTTCGCCATGCAGAAGATTCAACAAAATTTGAATTTGCTAAGACTGATAAGGCCGGTCGTATCGGCACGGCAATGATGATTCTTGCGCAAATCTTTTTAACCTCAGGTGTACTTTTCCGCGGACTCTCTGCGCATCGAGCACCGTGGGGAAATATGTACGAGTTCTCAATCACAGGCGCAATGGCATTTTCGGGTGCTTATCTCTTTTCTTTAATTAAATATAAATTGCGTTGGCTTGGGCTGCCAGTTTCGACCGCGGTGCTTTTGACTCTTGGCACGGCAGTTGCTGTTCTCTACCGACCAAGTGCGCCTCTTGTTCCAGCTTTGAAATCTACATGGTTAATAATTCATGTATCTGCTGCGATTGTTTCTGGCGGAGTCTTCCTTCTTGCAAACACAATTGCTGCTACTTATTTAATACTCGATCGGATCGAATCGCGTGGTGAGCGAAACGCTTGGGCGAAGAAACTCCCAAGTCTTGAATATCTTGATCAACTTTCTTATCGACTCGTTGCTTTTGTATTTCCTCTTTGGACTTTTGCCGTCATCGCAGGAGCAATTTGGGCTGAATCGGCTTGGGGTCGATATTGGGGATGGGATCCAAAAGAGACCTGGGCATTCATAACCTGGATCGCTTATGCTGCATATTTACATGCACGAGTAACAGTTGGATGGCGTGGGCGCCGAGCAGCATGGCTCTGTTTATTTGCTGGGTCTACATTCTTATTTAATTATGTATATGTAAATATCTGGGGCACAGGCCGCCACACTTACTCGGGGCTTTAATAGCTACAAATTAAAGTTTACGTAAGAAATCTGGGTCATCGTCCGGAGGAATAATCCTTGGCTTTTGCCCGTATCCGCGGCCCTTTCCCTGAGTTCTTGGACGACCGATAAAAATCCACATGACTGCACCGAAGCCACCGAAGAGCAAAATGAGGACGAGCCAAGCCCATTTTGGAAGTTTTCGAACTTGTTCTTGATCAGTTCGTGCGCAATCAAACAATGAGTAAAGCTGAAGAATGATTGAAATGATGAGTATGAATGCGTCAACTTTTATCATGGGGTTACTTTAATCCTTTATATGACCAGAGCGATTGCAAGTGTTGTGGATAGAAGAAGTTGCAGGCGTCCAGTCTTGCCTAAGAGTGGAATCAATTCCACTCCCCGTGCACCCTTGTTAATAGCGCGCGATATTTGAAGAGTTATCGGAAGCAGAGCGAGGGAAGCCACTGCCCATGGAGTTACTAGAGCCCCCAGCAAACTTGAGAGGTGAGCGGCCCCAAGAAGTGAATTAAAGAAGAAACGAGCACGCTTATCGCCCATTCGGACAGCGAGCGTTCTCTTCCCTACGATTTCGTCTTTTGGCAGATCGCGTAAATTGTTAATTGCAAGAATTGCGCAAGAAAGGGAACCTACAGGAATAGAAAATAGAAGAGCTTTCCAAGAGAAACTTTCTGTTGAAACATAGAACGTACCAACCGTTGCAACGATTCCAAAGAACAAAAAGACTGAAATTTCTCCAAATCCTCTATAGCCGTATGGTTTGGAACTTCCTGTATACGTCCAAGCTGCGATGATAGAAATAATTCCCACAAGGATCAGGAGATAGGAGGTCCTTGTTGAAAGAATAGAACCAGCTATTGCTGATACCCCAAAGGAAATAAAAGCAGCGTTCTTTACTGCCGAAGCAGATGCCAGACCACTTCCGACTAAGCGGATAGGGCCAACACGTTGCTGGTCGGTTCCCTTAACTCCATCTGAATAATCATTTGCGTAGTTGACGGCTATTTGAAGAGCAAGACTCACGACTAAAGCTAGGAAGGCGTTGAGATAACTTACGTTATGGCCGATTCGATATGCCAAAGCCGTCCCGACGAGAACAGGGGAGATGGCGGCGGGAAGAGTGCGAGGGCGTGCGCCAGCAATCCATTTAGAAGCTGAATTCATTAAACAATCTTCTCAAATAATTCTCGAAGTTTCTTCCTATCTGGCTTACCGATTGAAATAAGTGGGATTTCTTTATTGAAGAGCAGTTCTTTTGGAACAGCGTGCCCGCCGAACTCAACACGGAGGGAGTCCTTAATTAAATTTGCATCCATCGATCCATCCACCACAAGTACTAATTTTTCTCCCCATTCTTTATCAGGTAGAGAAAGGCTTGCAAATCGTTGACGAGGAAATTTTTCATGGAGGAAATTGTCGATGACGGATAGAGAAATCTTTTTTCCTCCGGAATTAATTTGATCATCAAGTCGACCCGAGACTATTAACTTTCCATCCCTTATTTCTCCACTATCACTTGTCACAAACCATTCACCAACCGTTACTTCATTCCAAAGTTCTGGAGCATTCAAATATCCAATTGCTTGCATTGGGCCGGATAGTTCGATGGCCCCTTCGCTATTAATTTGAACTTGCACACCTTCAAGGGCAATATCGTTATAGATACACCCACCGCTCATTTCAGACATTCCATATGTGGTAACTGGATTAATTCCAGCATTTCGAGCTTGTTCAAGAAGTGCACTACTTGACGCAGCTCCACCAACAAGAACAGCTTTTGCTGCTTGTAAATGTTTAAGTAATTTCTCTTCTCCATGGAGTGCTCTATGAAGTTGGGTTGGGACTATTGCCGTAAATTCTGCATCAACATTCATGTCAACCGGGTCGGTGCCTAACTCAATTGCACGAACCAAAACGTTAATACCTGCGATATGCGTAATAGGAAGGAGCAGTGACCAACGTTGGCCACTCGTTGCACCAAGAAATTTATGTGAAGCTCGCGCACTTGAAATGAGTGCTTCGGCGGAGAGCGCAACATCTTTGGGTTGACCAGATGATCCACTTGTCGGAATGACTACAGCGCAATGAGAGGGAACTGATTCCCGTGTGGTCTGACCAACCGTTATTGCCGGCCCTGTTCCCTTGAGGGCGGCCTTTAGTGCCTCCAGTACCTGTGGTATTTCCCACTCAGGCGTTATGTGGAGCAGCTCTCGTGAAGAGTGCGATGGTTCGAATTGTGAAAAGTTATCCATGACCCCCGTAGGCTACCTCTATGAGCAAGCCAATAAAACGAGAATTTGGTAGCCGCACGATTCCTGCATGGGAAATAGGTGCTGGTGGCGAAGGTTTCAAGGATATTACTTACTTAGTTGCTGAAGGCATGGCAAAAATTACGATTAATCGCCCAGAAGTTCGAAATGCTTTTCGTCCCGAGACTCTCTCGGAATTACGAATTGCTTTTGATTTGGCCCGTGATGATGATCAGGTCGGCGTAATTATTTTTACCGGAGCGGGGGATGAAGCCTTCTGTTCTGGCGGAGACATAAATGTTCGTGGTGATGACGGCTACATAGGTTCTGATGCACTTGGTAAGAAAGGCATTGGACGTTTAAATGTTCTAGATCTTCAAGTACAAATTCGCAGAACACCAAAACCTGTTATTGCAATGGTTGCCGGTTGGGCGATAGGTGGAGGTCACGTACTCCATGTTGTCTGCGATTTAACAATTGCTGCTGAAAACGCAAAATTTGGGCAGACGGGTCCAATGGTTGGATCTTTCGATGGAGGTTACGGTGCTGGATTGTTAGCAGCCCACATTGGACAGAAGAAAGCTCGCGAAATTTGGTTTCTTGCACGACAGTACGATGCGCAAGAAGCTCTGGATATGGGTCTTGTTAATACGGTTGTTCCACTTTCAGAGTTAGAAGCGGAAACCGTCTCATGGTCCCGAGAAATTTTGAAACACTCGCCAATGGCTCTTCGATTATTGAAAGCCGGGTTAAACGCGGCAGATGATGGACTTGCAGGAGTGCAACAACTTGCAGGTGACGCCACACTTCTTTTCTATTTAACAGAAGAAGGACAAGAAGGGCGTAACGCTTTCAAAGAAAAGCGCGAACCTGATTTTGGAAAGTTTCCAAAGCGTCCATAATTAGAATGAACTCTTTCCCTTCTGAAGTATTCGAAGACTTCAAAGTTGTTGCCATCCCAACAACGACCAGTTTCCGTGGGATCAAAATGCGCGAAGCCGCTATATTTCGCGGCTCAGAAGGCTGGAGTGAATTTTCACCATTCTTGGAGTACGAAAAACTTGAAGCATCCACTTGGTTGCGCGCAGCACTTGAAGGCGCGAATACTCCATGGCCACACCTTTTTAGACGCTCAGTTGCCGTCAATGCAACGCTTCCAAGCGTTCCTGTAGAAAAAGTTGCTGGAGTTTTACATAATTTCGAAGGTTGCACCACAGTGAAAATCAAAGTGAATGATTTTCTCAGCGGTGCAGAGCTAGTTGAAGAGACGCTCAATGTCATACCAAACGCAAAAATTCGCCTAGATGTAAATGGCTCATGGTCGCTAGAAGACGCCCTTCTTTACCTTTACGATTTCAATCTCCGATTCGGTAATGTTTTTGAATACATCGAGCAACCGTGCTTAGATATTGAAGATCTAGCGGCGCTGAAATCCGAAATTCCCATGAAGATTGCTGTAGATGAGTCGATTCGTAAGAATTTAGGGAGCGATTTTTCGCAGTTAGAAAAATCAGCAGACGTGGTAATTATCAAATGGGCACCAACTGGTGGTTTTGCTGCTTCACATGAAATTGCTCGCCAAGCTGGATTGCCGGTGGTTGTCTCAAGTGCGTTGGATACTGGAATCGGGATATCACACTCACTTGCCCTCGCCGCATCATTTGAAAAATTGGATTTTGCCTGTGGGCTTGGGACCGTTGCCCTTTTGGAATCCGATATCTGCAACCCAGCCCTTCTTCCGCGCGGTGGATTCATGAGCGTTGAGCAACGGGAGCCAAATTTTGCATTGGTGGAAAAATATAAAGCGAGTGAAGAAAGAGAAAATTGGTGGAAGAATCGCGTGACGCAGATTTGGAAGGAGTGGAACTTGTGATTGCATCTCATCTGGCTCGTTCCACTATTCGCCAACTTATTGAATTAGGTGTGAGTGATTTTATTTTGTCTCCTGGATCACGAAACGCTCCACTCTCACTTGCACTTTATGAAGCATCTCAAAAAGGTTTGATTGACTTGCACGTTCGAATTGATGAACGCGGTGCTGCATATTTCGCTCTTGGTCTCTCTAAAGCCACTGACAAATATGTGGCGCTGATTTGTACGAGCGGCACGGCTGCTGCAAATTATCACCCTGCCGCCCTCGAGGCTTATCACTCTCAAAGTAAAGTTCTCTTTATTACAGCCGATCGGCCATCTCGCTTAAGAAACACAGGGGCAAATCAGACCACCATTCAATCTGGAATTCTCTCCCCACTTATTACGGTAGATACCGCAGAAATTCTTGATTGTGCAAAAGTTTTGCAAGCTGGTCCAGCTCATCTCAATTTGCAATTTGATGAACCGCTCTTGGATGTAGAAAAAGATACAGACTGGTTAGCCGGAATATCAGTCAAAGAATTTCGCACCACCATTAAGGCGCATGGAAAATTGGAGCTCGGACCTCGCACAATAATTGTTATTGGACACGATTGTGCTGGTCTTCCAAAGGAGCTGCTCCAAGAAGTTGTGACAAATTCAGGGCTGCCCGTAATTGCCGAGGATCCTCTTTCATTTGAAAGCTCTGTGCCGCATGCAGCGCTCTTTCTTGCTGATGAGGAAATTAGAAAAAGTCTTAAAGCAGATCAAATTCTTGTCATCGGTAGGACGACGCTATCTCGAAGTATTAACGCTTATATTGCACAAACTGAAAACATCATCGTGATCGATCCTCGAGTCGAGGTTGTTGATACAAATCGTCAAGCCACCCAAATTTTACTTTCTCTACCTGCTCTGGCTCCGGTTACAACAGATGCGCAGTGGATAGCAATTTGGGAAAGAATTGGAAAAAGTGCACAGAGCGCGCTTAATTTAGATTGGTCAGAACAACTTGTCGCGAGAGAGATTGGGAAAAGCATCCCAAGTGGCGCGGCCCTTTTTGTTGGTTCATCGCGTCCAGTGAGAGACATAGAAGCTTTTGCAGTGCCACGATCTGGAATACATGTATTTGCTAATCGTGGGCTGGCGGGAATTGACGGAAATATCTCCACAGCATTTGGAATTTCGACAGCGTTTGAACGAACATATTCAATTCTCGGAGATTTAACTTTTCTTCACGACCTCTCCGCACTTGCAAATCCACTCTCACATAACCACACGGTTTTTGTCATAGACAATAATGGTGGGGGTATATTCTCGACGCTTCCGCAATCGGGCTCTGATGGCTTTGAGAAGATTTTTGGAACGCCGCACAACTTGAGCGTTGAATTGGTTATTAAAGGCTTTGGCTTCTCAGTTGAGAAAGTAAAAACGCTGAGCGATCTCAGCCGGACTTTTCAACACAGAGGACTTCACTTTGTCGTGGTGGAAGTTCCCAATCGAGAAGAAAATGCAAGAGTGTTAAGGGAGTTACATCAAAGCGTGGCAAGTGCCGTGCGCATTGGAAGCAATTTAGCCTGACTTTCGGCAAGTTCTTCATCAGCGACCGAACCAGCGACAACACCACATCCAGCAAATAATCTAATTGTCTGTAGATCCGATTCGAGTTTTCCACAGCGCAGGGCAATGCCAACTTCACCGTCACCACGTGCATCAATCCAGCCGACCGGTCCGGCGTAACGACCGCGTGCCATCCCTTCAATTTCGGAGATGACTTCTCGTGCAATGTCAGTTGGAGTTCCGCATACAGCGGCAGAAGGATGCAGTGCTTTGATAACAGTAAACATATCCACCGGCGTTGCTGATTCATTAACCACTCCGGTGACATCTGTTGCCAAGTGCATGACATTGGAAAGATGTAAAACGAAGGGCGATTCAGGGACGTTTGTTGAAGAACAGAAAGGCGCAAGAGCCTCGGCTACTGAACGGACTGCATATTCGTGTTCTTCCAAGTCTTTCGAAGACTTGGCCAATGTAGCGGCGAGCGTTAAGTCTTTTGCCTCATCACCAGTTTTACGAATCGTTCCAGCGAGAACTCTTGAAGTGACGAGTGATTTACTTAAGCGCACCAAGAGCTCTGGCGTTGCACCAACGAGATTTTCAACTAGAAATACCCACGTTGATGGATATTCTGATTCGAGGCGTTGAATAAGGGTTTGAAGGTCAATGGGTGAATTACTCACTGCACTGAGGTCTCTTGCAAGAACAACTTTTTCGAGTTCACCGTTTTTAATTCTCTCAACTGCAAGTGAGACCCGAGACTTCCATTCACTTTCAGAGATAGATCCTGCTCCCCAATTAATCGATAGAGCTTGATTCTCAAGGGTTCGGGGCTCAATTATTGGTTGCTGAGAATCTCCAATCCACGTTATCCAGGATTTCCCGCCTTTGCGACCAACAATGATTTCAGGAATTATAAGTTCTGATTCATCCGTATCAAGAAAAGAGAATGACGTAAAAAGTATTGGACCAGTACCGCTGCCATGAACATTATTGTGAATTGTTAATTGCGAAAGTTCATTGCGCCACCATTGTGAAGCTTCGGTGAAGCGCTTTGGCCCGCTGACTACATGCGATTTATATTTTCCAAATCCAACGAGACCATCTCCACCACGAATCCACGAAGTTGAAATTGGAAAGGGCGCCTTGACTTCACTGAGTTTTGGAAGTTCACCAAGAATCTCAGTTGTTATAGAAGTGGACACGCCCTTACTTTAGGCGGGTTACTAATCTCCACACAACTGGAAGTGAGGTGCTGGCAATAGCGATTTTGAGCGCTTCTGCTGCGATAAACGGCGTGAATCCATGAGCAAATGTCCAACTCCATGATTGCGCAGTAACGTGTTGTAGCCAAAGAACACCGAAAGCGAATATCACTACGTTACTAACGAGCATGGTTGGAATCACAGTCGAGAAACGTTGGTCCAATTTCTTTTGAGCTAATGCTCCAGAGATGTATGAGGCTGCTGCCATTCCAACGAGGTATCCGCCCGTAGCTCCGGTTAAGTGAGATAGCCCATGTGTCGACTGTGTGAAAACAGGAAGGCCCGCAACCCCAGCAGCGATGTACAGAGAAATTGTGGCAAGACCTAAATTTGCTCCGTAAGCAGTTCCAAGAAGAAGGACTGCGAGTGTTTGTCCGGTAAAGGGAACAGGGGAACCAGGAAGTGGAAATGAGATTTGAGCCATAAGGGCGATGAATAGAGTTCCGCCGACTGCGAGCGCCGTGTTAATTGCCAGCGTTGAGCGTGAAACAAGTGCGTAACGAAGTGTTGGTTGCAATTGGGTGGTCATATCGGCCTCTCTGGATTTGTAAAGAAAGCCTACTCCCACAAGAATGTACGCGTGGGTAAGAAAGCAGATCTGAATAAGGATCCAGAAGAAGTAGCCGCCATGTTCGATGGTGTTGCTAAGCGCTATGACTTTATTAATGATCTCCTAAGTCTTAACCGAACTAAAGCGTGGCGCAAAGTCGCGACATCAATTATTGCTCCAAAAAAAGGGATGCGAATACTCGATATTGCTGCCGGTACGGGTTCTTCAAGTCGCCCCCTCGCCGATGCGGGTGCCGACGTAGTAGCTCTTGATTTTTCGCAGGGGATGTTAGATGCCGGGCGCAAGAGAAACCCAGATCTCACATTTATTCAAGGTGACGCGTTAAAACTTCCATTTGGCGAAAATGAATTTGATGTTGCAACCATTTCATTTGGCCTTCGAAATACAAGCAGTGCTAAAGCTGCGCTCGCCGATGCCTTCCGCGTTGTAAAACCTGGGGGAAGAATGGTGGTTGTCGAATTCAGCCATCCAACAAATAGAATTTTTCGGACCATTTATATGAAGTACCTGATGGGCGCTCTTCCGACTATTGCCAAGAAGACCTCTTCAAATCCCGATGCCTATATATATTTGGCGCAATCCATTCAAGCGTGGCCGAATCAAAAGGGCTTGGCGCAAGTTATGGAGTCGGCTGGCTGGGAAAGGGTCGGCTGGCAGGATCTGACCTTGGGGATTGTGGCTATCCACATCGGACATAAACCTATTTCGACACAGAATTAGCGTGAAATTCGGGCAAATGTGACTTACGACAAATTCCTTCTGGAGCGGTTGCCCCGTAGACTGCAGGCATCATGAATCCATACGTCCCGATTCTTGCAATAGGCGCCATAGGTTTTGGTTTCGCCGCATTCTCAGTAGTCGTCACTTCAATTACTGGGCCAAAGCGCTACAACAGAGCAAAATCTGCAGCATACGAGTGTGGAATTGAACCATCCCCGCAGGCAGCAGGCGGAGGTCGCTTCCCGGTTAAGTTCTTCATCACAGCGATGCTCTTCATCGTTTTCGATATTGAAATTGTTTTTCTTTACCCATGGGCAGTTACATTCGACAAGCTCGGACTTTTCGGACTTGTTGAAATGCTTATTTTTATTCTCACTGTCTTTGTGGCTTATGCATATGTCTGGCGACGTGGTGGATTGGAATGGGATTAAATGGGATTAGAAGAGAAATTACCTAGCGGCATTATGCTGACAACGGTAGAAAAACTTGCCGGATATATTCGCAAGAGTTCACTGTGGCCAGCTAGCTTTGGCCTTGCATGTTGCGCTATTGAAATGATGGCAACAACAACAGCCAAGTACGATTTATCTCGATTTGGAATGGAAGTCTTTCGTGGATCTCCGCGCCAGGCTGATCTCATGATCGTAGCCGGTCGCTTGTCGAATAAAATGGCGCCAGTACTGCGACAAATTTATGATCAAATGGCTGGACCAAAATGGGTTCTTGCAATGGGAGCGTGTGCTTCATCGGGCGGAATGTTTAATAATTACGCAATCGTCCAAGGCGTTGATCACATTGTTCCGGTAGATATCTACCTTCCAGGCTGCCCACCACGCCCAGAAATGTTGATGGATGCAATTATTAAATTGCACGAACAAATTTCTGATACAAAACTCGGATCAAATCGTGCACAAATTATTCGCGAAGTTGAGGCAGCTGCGCTCGCTTCCAAACCAGTTCATCAGATCACGGGTCTTCTCGCATGAGTCAAAACGAGGGAATGTTTGGCGTTCATGGCACCGGAGATACATCTGGTTTTGGTGGTCTAGTTCGCACAGGGGTATCTACTGGATCCTCAGAACGCCCATATGGCAGCTACTTTGATGATGTAGCCGATGATTTGGAGCGTGCGTATCCAGATTTCAACGATGCAATCGAAGCTGTAGTTGTACAAAACGGAGAATTAACTCTCCACGTGAAGCGTGAGAAGTTGGAAGAGGTCGCGAGAATTCTTCGTGACAACTCCAACCTTCAATTTGAAATGTGCTTAGGAGTTAGCGGCGTTCACTATCCAGAACAAAGCGGTCGCGAACTGCATGCTGTCTATCCTCTTCTGTCGATCTCTCGAAATCGTCGAATTCGCTTAGAAGTTTCAGTTCCAGATAGCGATCCACACATTCCAACTCTTGTAGAGGTTTGGGCTGGAAACAACTGGCATGAGCGCGAAACTTTTGACATGTTTGGAATTATTTTTGATGGTCATGCCGGATTGACTCGAATCTTGATGCCAGATGATTGGGCCGGGCATCCACAACGTAAGGATTATCCACTCGGTGGAATTCCAGTTGAGTTCCACGGCGCAACAATCCCAGCCCCTAGCGAGCGTAGGAGCTATCGATGACCTTTGATCCATATGCATCATCTCGCGAAACAACTGAAGGCCGCGTTTATTCTGTAACTGGTGGAGATTGGGATGAACTCTCAACTGAAATTGGTGCAACAAAAGAGGAACGTGTCGTTGTTAACATGGGTCCTCAGCACCCTTCAACTCACGGCGTACTTCGTTTAATTCTTGAACTTGAAGGCGAGACGGTCACTGAAGCTCGTTGTGGAATTGGATATTTGCACACTGGTATTGAAAAAAATACGGAATATCGCACATGGACTCAAGGAGTTACATACGTAACCCGCATGGATTACTTAGCTCCAATTTTCAATGAGACGGCTTATTGCATGTCAGTTGAAAAGTTACTTGGAATCACTGAGCAAATTCCAGAACGTGCACAAGTTATTCGCGTCATGATGATGGAGCTCAACCGAATTTCTTCTCACATGGTTTGTTTCGGTACGGGTGGGCTTGAACTCGGCGCCCTAACACCTATTTTCTTTGCATTCCGTGATCGTGAAACTGTGCTCGATATTTTCGAAGAAGTTTCTGGTCTGCGTATGAACATGGCCTACATCCGCCCAGGTGGAGTTGCCCAGGATGTTCCTGCAGATGCGGTTTCTCGTATTCGTGAAGCCTGCCGTGATATGCGTAAGAGTTTTAAAGATAACGAGACACTTTTAGTTGGTAACTCAATCTGGATGAAACGCACAAAGGATGTCGGATATCTAGATCTTGCAGGTTGTATGACCCTTGGTGTTACCGGCCCAATTCTTCGAGCTGCTGGTATGCCTTGGGATCTTCGCAAGTCTCAACCTTATTCTGGCTATGAAAATTATAATTTTGATGTCATCACAACAGATACATCAGATGCCTATGGTCGCTTCTTAGTCCGATTGGGCGAACTCGAGCAGTCACTTCGCATCATTGAGCAGTGCTGTGATTTCCTCGATAAGTTAAATGGCGCTCCCGTTATGGTTGCAGATAAAAAGATTGCATGGCCCGCTCAACTTTCAGTGAGCGCTGATGGAATGGGAAATTCACTTTCACATATTCGAGAAATTATGGGCGAATCAATGGAAGCTCTCATTCATCACTTCAAGATTGTTACAGAAGGTTTTCGAGTTCCTGCAGGCCAGGCATACGCAGCGGTGGAATCTCCGCGCGGAGAAACTGGCGTCCACACCGTTTCAGATGGCGGAACTCGTCCTTATCGAGTGCATTTCCGCGAGCCATCTTTTAACAACCTTCAATCAACTGCAGCTATGTGTGAAGGCGGCATGATTGCAGACGTAATTTCTGCTGTTGCTTCAATTGACCCAGTTATGGGAGGCGTAGACCGCTAATGTCTTATTCATCAGAAAATATTGCAACTATGGATTCAATAATTGCCCGTTATCCGCGGAAGCGTTCTGCAATTATGCCCCTTCTTCACTTTGTCCAAGCGATTGAAGGTTTTGTAACTTCAGAAGGCATCGAACTTATTGCTAAGAAATTGGAACTTGAAACTGCGGAAGTGACAGCAGTATCAACTTTCTACACGCAATATAAGAGCGAACCCGTTGGTGAATATCACGTAGGTGTGTGCATTAATACTCTTTGTGCGGTGATGGGCGGAGATGAAATTTACAAGTCTGTTTCAGATCACCTTGGAATCGGAAACGATGAAGTCACAAAAGATGGAAAAGTTTCTTTAGAGCGTATCGAATGTAACGCTGCTTGCGACTACGCACCTGTCGTTATGGTCAACTGGGAATTCTTTGATAATCAAACACCTCAAAGCGTGAAGGACTTGGTCGATGGTGCGCGAAACGGCAATCCACCTGCCCCAACTCGTGGTCCAAAGAGCCTTCGTACCTGGAAAGAAAATTCAGCAGTGCTTGCTGGTATTTCTGATGGGCTTGCAGGCGAAGGAGTTTCCGCAGGGGAGCCATCCAAACTTGGTTTGAAGTTATCGAAAGAGGGCAAGTAATTAACATGAGCAAACTATCGCCAGTTCTTTCAGCTCATTGGGATGAAGCAGACTCTTTCACCATTGATGGCTATCGTCGCAACGGCGGATACAACGCCGCAAAGACAGCTCTTGATATGGATGCGGATGCAGTCATTCAACTCGTTAAAGATTCAGGACTTCGTGGACGCGGTGGCGCTGGTTTCCCAACAGGCATGAAGTGGGGATTCATCCCACAAAACGATGGAAAAGATCACTACCTCGTTGTGAATGCTGATGAATCAGAGCCTGGGACTTGTAAAGATATGCCTCTTTTGATGGCGAATCCACATTCTTTGATCGAAGGAATCATCATTGCTTCTTATGCAATTCGCGCGAACTACGCTTTTATTTATCTTCGTGGCGAGGTGGTGCATGTTTATCGCCGAGTACAGCAAGCAATTCAAGATGCATATGCTGCTGGGCTGCTTGGAAAGAATATCAATGGAAAAGGCTTTGATTTAGAGCTTGTCTTACATGCAGGAGCCGGTGCTTACATCTGTGGTGAAGAGACTGCGCTTCTTGATTCACTCGAAGGATTCCGTGGACAACCTCGGCTTCGTCCACCATTCCCTGCGATTGCGGGACTTTATGCTCGTCCAACAGTTGTGAACAATGTTGAGTCGATCGCATCTGTGCCAGCAATTATTGCAAATGGTGTTGAGTGGTTCCAAGCAATGGGAACAGAGAAGAGCAAAGGATTTACTTTGTACTCACTGTCCGGCCATGTAAAAAACCCTGGACAATTTGAAGCACCTCTCGGAATCACACTTCGAGAACTCCTTGAAATGGCTGGCGGAATGCGAGACGGTCACGAGCTCAAGTTCTGGACTCCAGGTGGATCATCTACTCCAATGTTTACTCAAGAGCATCTTGATGTGCCTCTAGATTACGAAGGCGTTGGCGCTGCTGGTTCAATGCTTGGAACTAAAGCGCTACAAATTTTTGATGAAACAACCTGCGTAGTTCGAGCAGTACTCCGATGGACAGAGTTCTACAAGCATGAATCATGCGGAAAATGCACACCTTGCCGCGAAGGAACGTGGTGGCTGGTTCAGGCTCTCAAGGAACTCGAAGCAGGTCGTGGAACTTCTGCCGATCTTGATAAGTTATTAGATATCGTCGACAACATTGCAGGGCGTTCATTCTGTGCCCTTGCCGATGGTGCTGCAAGTCCAATCGTCTCCTCCATGAAGCATTTCCGCGCTGAGTATCAACGCCATTTAGATCTTGGAAGTTGCCCATTTGATCCGATTGCCTCAACACTATTTGCTGGAGTTCACTCATGACCACTGATGTAGCAGTTGAGATGATCACCGTTGTAATTGACGGTTTTGAAGTTACGGTTCCAAAAGGAACACTCATTATTCGCGCAGCTGAAAAACTTGGAATTCAGATTCCTCGCTTCTGCGATCACCCACTTCTAGCACCGGCCGGCGCATGTCGTCAGTGTTTGGTAGATGTAGAAATTAATGGCCGTGCATTTCCAAAGCCTCAGGCTTCGTGCACTATTCCAGTAGAGCCAAACATGATTGTAAAAACCCAACTAACTTCTCCTGTTGCAGAAAAAGCGCAAAAGGGAATTATGGAGTTATTGCTTATTAACCACCCATTGGATTGCCCAGTTTGCGATAAGGGCGGAGAATGTCCTTTGCAGAATCAAGCGATGAGTACGGGTCGATCCGAATCTCGTTTTACTGGTGTGAAGCGCACTTTTGAAAAGCCAATCAATATTTCATCACAAGTTCTTCTTGACCGTGAACGCTGTGTTCTATGTGCTAGATGCACCCGATTCTCTGAACAAATTGCAGGAGACCCATTCATTACCTTGAATGAACGAGGCGCATTGCAACAAGTTGGAATTTACGAAAAGGATCCCTTTAATTCTTACTTCTCTGGAAACACGGTGCAGATTTGCCCAGTGGGCGCTCTGACTGGAGCTTCATATCGTTTCCGTGCACGCCCATTTGATTTAGTTTCTACCCCTACGGCTTGTGAGCATTGTGCTTCTGGTTGCGCACTTCGCACAGACGTCCGCCGTGGAAAAACTTTGCGCCGTTTAGCGGGAGACGATGCTTCAGTAAATGAAGAATGGAACTGCGATAAGGGTCGCTGGGCCTTCAAATATCTTTCGAGCAAGGAACGCGTTGCCTCTCCACTCGTTCGTGGTGATGATGGCGAACTTCGTGAGGCATCATGGCCTGAAGCGATTGCCCGCGTAGCTTCTGGACTAACTGGAAAGCGAGTAGGTGTACTTGTCGGCGGTCGTGCGACTGTTGAAGACGCCTATGGATACTCAAAGTTTGCCCGAGTAACACTTGGAACAAACGACATTGATTTCCGCTCCCGTCCTCATACTGATGAAGAAGCAGCATTTCTTGCCTCAACTGCGGTAAATCTCAAGATAACTTATTCAGATATTGATAAGGCTGACCATGTAGTGCTTTTGAATTTTGAGCCTGAAGATGAATCGCCAATTGTGTTCTTGCGCGTGTACAAGCAAGTTCGAAAGCGTTCTCTTGCGGTGACCACTGTTGCGCCTTTTGCAACTCGCGGAAGTGAGAAGCTCAATGCAAATGTTGTTTCAACTTTTGATCAAGTAACAAACCTCACGGAGAAATCAGTTGTGCTAGTTGGCGAGCGAAGTGCAGAAGTTCCTGGACTGCTCTCAGCAATTGCCGCTCACACAACTGCAAAGATTGCATGGATACCTCGTCGCTCAGGTGAGCGAGGCGCGCTAGCCGCTGGAGCACTTGGAAATGTGCTTCCTGGAGGACGTCCGGTTTCAGATGCTGAAGCTCGTATTGATATTCAATCTGCATGGGGTGTTGATTCTCTTCCAACAGAACCAGGTCTATCTACTTCAGAAATTCTTTCTTCATTGAATTCAGAAGGTGGACTCGATGCCGTAGTGGTCGGTGGAGTTGACCCAGCCGATATTTCTGCAGAAGCACTCGGACAGTTGCTTAATACATTTGTGGTTTCCCTCGAGATTTCCCACAGCGCCGTTACTGCAATTGCAGATGTTGTCCTTCCAGTCGCTGCCGTTACCGAAAAAGCTGGCTCGTTCCTTGACTGGGAAGGCCGCGAAAGAAGTTTTGAACAAGCAATTGAAGGCGCGTTGATTACATCCAGAAGCGACGTCCGTATCTTGTCGATGATTGCAGATGAAATGGCGAAACCCATTTCTCTTCCCTCTGTGACTTCAGCAAAGAAGGAGTTACTTTCTCTTGGAAAGTGGGACGGTAAGAGCGCAGCTAAACCTGCGCAGCCAAAGTCGGCACCAGTTTCAGTCTCTGGGAACGAAGCCATCCTTACCTCGTGGCGTCAACTTATTGATCTTGGTTCACTGCAAGCAGGTGAAGAAAATCTTGCTGGCACTGCTCGCAAAGCGGTTGCGGTTATTTCTGCAAAGCGCGCGCAATCCATAGGTGTTGCAAACGGAGATCTGGTCAAGATTTCGAATGAACGCGGAAGTATTTCGATTGAAGCGCATGTAGCAAATATTTCAGATGAAAAAGTTTGGCTTCCACGAAATTCGGAAGGTTCTCAAACAATCGTCACCTTTGGCGCCGCTGAAGGATGTCTCGTAACGGTGGTGAAGGCATGAGTACTTCAGAACTAATCGGAGCAGATCCAGGTTGGCTCATCCTTGTAAAGGGTGTCCTCATCTTCGTAATCTGCGTTGTTGCAACACTTTTGTCCATTTGGGCAGAGCGCCGAATTGTTGCGCGGATGCAGGTTCGTATAGGACCTAACCGCGTTGGAAAATTTGGTCTTCTTCAGAGTCTTGCTGATGGTGTAAAACTCGCACTTAAGGAAGATTTGATCCCGAAAGCTGCGGACAGAATTGTTTTTGTGATTGCGCCAATTATTTCAGCCACAACATGTTTCATGGCTTTTGCTGTTATTCCAATGACAGGAAAAGTAAGCCTCTTTGGGCACTCAACTGCAATGCAACTAACTGATCTTCCGGTCGGCGTTCTTTATGTTCTCGCAATTGCATCAGTCGGTGTTTATGGCATTGTTCTTGCTGGTTGGTCTTCGGGTTCAACTTATCCGCTTCTCGGAGGTTTGCGTTCAAGTGCCCAGGTAATTTCCTACGAAGTTGCAATGGGACTCTCACTTGTAGCGGTCTTCATCTACGCCGGGTCGATGTCCACTTCTTCAATTGTTGAGGCTCAAAATAAGTGGTGGTTTGGCGTAGTGCTATTCCCTTCATTCATTATTTATGTAATCTCAATGGTTGGCGAAACTAACCGTGCACCATTTGACCTTGCTGAAGCGGAAGGCGAACTCGTAGGCGGATTTCACACCGAGTACTCATCTCTAAAATTTGCCCTCTTTTTCCTTGCCGAATATGTAAATATGGTTGTCGTCTCATCGCTTGCAACCACATTGTTCCTTGGCGGTTATCACGCGCTTCCGGGTCTTGGATTCACAGAGACATGGTTGGGCGGATGGTTCACTATGGTCTGGTTCTTCGCAAAAGTAATTCTTTTCTTCTTCTTATTCGTATGGCTACGCGGAACACTTCCTCGCCTGCGTTATGACCAATTTATGCAATTTGGATGGAAAGTACTTATTCCAGTTAGCTTGATTTGGATCATGATTGTTTCAACGCTTCGAGTTATGTCTCAACAAGGCGCACCGCGATTTGTCATCATTGCCTTTACTTTCGGAGTTTTGTTGCTCGTGTTCGCCGGGACTTCACTCTTTGAACGTGCGAAAGAGCAACGTAAGAAAGAGGACAAGGAATCACTCAAAGCTTTCCCTGCACCTTCATTCCCAGTTCCGCTTTTAACACCGCAATTATCAATCGGAACGGAGGAGATCAATGACTGACGATTTCAGCATCGAGAAGGCTGTTCAACAGAGCACACAGATTCCCGAGCAATCACCAGCATCATTCTTCACTCAGCTCAAGGGCTTTTGGCTTACCTTTGCAACAATGTTCAAGAAGGTTGAAACAATTCCATATCCGGAAGTTAAGCCGCCTGTGGCAGAGCGCTTCCATGGACGTCATCAACTCAATCGTTACGAAGATGGTCTGGAAAAATGTATTGGTTGCGAGTTGTGTGCGTGGGCTTGCCCAGCAGATGCAATCTTGGTCGAAGCAGGGGATAACACCCCAGATGCGCAATTCTCTCCAGGGGAGCGCTACGGCAAGGTTTATCAAATCAATTACCTGCGTTGTATTTTCTGTGGTTTATGCATTGAAGCATGCCCAACTCGTGCTCTCACAATGACAAATGAGTACGAACTTGCAGACGATAACCGAAATAAATTAATTTTCGATAAGGAAGATTTGCTAGCTCCGCTTCGTGCTGGAATGTTGCAACCACCTCATCCAATGTATCCGGGAACTACTGATACCTCTTATTACAAGGGTGAAGTAACAGGAACCCATCCATCACAGGAAGTGAAGGCCTCCGATGCATAGCCTTTTTGCGCAATCCCTTCAGGCGGGAAGCACAGCAACGCCAGAAGCAGTGCAATTTTGGATACTTGCTCCACTAGCTGTGTTGGCAGCCCTTGGAATGTTGCTTGTTAAAAAAGCCGTGCACTCAGCGCTCTTGCTTGCATGGGTGATGATTACCCTTGCGATTCTTTATATTGCTCAAGGAGCTCTTTTCCTAGGTATCGTCCAGGTTGTTGTCTACACCGGCGCTGTCATGATGCTCTTCTTATTCATTTTGATGTTGGTCGGCGTAGATTCCTCTGATTCACTCATTGAGAACATCAAGGGCCAACGCCCTGCCGCAATTGCTGCTGCGATTGGAATTGTTGGCTTGTTACTTTCACTGATTAGCAGAGCAACCCTTAACCACCCAGCAACGGGAATTGATGCAATTAATGCAAATGGAAATGTCCAAGGGCTTGCTAACGAATTGTTTACAAAATATGTCTGGGCTTTCGAAGTAGTTTCCGCGTTGTTGATTACCGCTGCTCTAGGTTCGATGGTTTTAGCCCATAGCCAAAAACCTAGAAATCGTACTTCTCAAAGAGATCAATCAATTGCTCGATTCCGCGGTGAATCTTTGGCTCATGCTGCCGGCCTACCTGGTTCAGGTGTTTACGCGCTGCACAATGCGGTTGATGTTCCAGCGCTTGGTCCTGACGGTCAGCCATCTCAAGCATCAATTTCTAAGGTGTTGGAAGCTCGTGGAGACATGATTGCATCCAAGCCATTTGAATTGACCGAAATTGAAGAGGAGGAGAAGTAAATGGATATTTCGAACTATTTGTACTTATCTGCAATTCTCTTCACTATTGGCGCTGTCGGAGTAGTTGTTCGCCGAAATGCGATTGTTGTTTTTATGTGCGTCGAGTTGATGCTCAATGCAGCGAATTTAGCTTTTGTAACATTCTCACGAATCAATGGTGATCTTGTTGGGCAAGTTGCCTCATTTTTCACCATGGTTGTAGCAGCGTGCGAAGTAGTAGTAGGACTTGCGATTATCGTAACGATGTATCGCTCCCGTCGATCAGCGTCTGTAGATGACGCTAGTTTGTTGAAGAGATAGTTATGACTACATCATCCAACCTCGTCTATCTCATCGCGCTGCCTCTTTTCAGTTCGGCAATCCTGCTGCTTTTGGGTCGAATAGCTGACAAATGGGGACATATCGTTGCCACTTTGGTCTCTGCTTCTACATTTGTCATAGCGGCGCTGGAATTCGTTTCAATGCGCCAACGAACTGGCGATGCAAGAGCTGTTCACCAAGATCTCTTTACCTGGATTTCAGTAGGAACATTTAATGTTCACGCCTCTTTGCTTCTAGATCAACTTTCAATCTGTTTTGTTCTGTTGATTAGTGGTGTTGGAACTCTGATTCATATTTATTCAATTGCTTACATGTCACATGACCATGATCGTCGTCGCTTCTTTGCCTTCCTTAATCTTTTCGTAGCAGCCATGTTGTTGTTAGTACTCGGTGATTCCTATTTGAATCTTTATGTTGGCTGGGAAGGCGTTGGATTAGCTTCCTACCTACTTATTGGGTTCTGGAATCAAAAACCAGCCTATGCAGTCGCAGCAAAGAAGGCTTTCGTAGCTAACCGTATTGGCGATGTTGGTCTATCCCTTGCAATCATGATTGCCTTTGCTCAATTCGGTACGGTCTCATTTACTGGAGTTGCCGCTGGTGTTCCACATGCGTCACCTGCTGCCCTTACGGCGCTCGGTGCGATGCTGTTGCTTGCAGCTGCTGGTAAGTCCGCTCAATTCCCATTGCAATCTTGGCTCGGCGACGCGATGGCTGGCCCAACTCCGGTCTCAGCTCTTATTCACGCAGCTACGATGGTGACCGCGGGCGTCTATCTGATAACACGTTCGAACTTTGTCTTTGATGCATCCCCAACAGCGCAAACAATGGTTTTGATTGTTGGCGGAATCACTCTTCTCTTTGGTGCTTTGGTTGGTACGGCCAAAGACGACATCAAGAAAGCACTTGCAGCCTCGACGATGTCGCAGATTGGTTACATGATTCTTGCAACTGGCCTTGGTCCAGTTGGATATGCATTCGCAATCATGCACCTACTGACTCACGGTTTCTTTAAAGCTGGAATGTTCCTTGGTGCAGGATCTGTAATGCATGGAATGAACGATGAAGTGAATATGCGCCGATATGGCGCGATTGGAAAGGTCATGCCAATCACTGCAGTGACATTTGGGCTTGGCTATCTTGCAATCATTGGTGTTCCGCCATTTGCTGGTTTTTATTCTAAAGACAAAATTATTGAAACAGCTTTCAACGCTGGTGGAACTAAGGGAATTCTTGTAGGCGGAGCCGCGCTTCTCGGCGCAGCAATTACTGCGTTCTATATGACTCGGGTAATTGTGCTTACTTTTACAGGAACAAAGCGTTGGGACGATGAAGCTCACCCTCACGAATCTCCATCATTGATGTGGATTCCAATGGTCGTTCTTGCAATTGGCTCTGTTGCATCTGGATTCTTGTTCAATTCAGGTCATGCCCTTGTTAATTGGCTAGCCCCAGTTGTGAATGCTTCTGGCGAGCACGATGCGAAGGAATTCCTCGCGCCATTAACGGTTTCATTATTAGCTTTAGGCGTTGTTGCAATCGGCGTTGCAATTGCGATTCTCAAGTACCGCTCGAATGTGGCAGTTGAGGCTCCTGAAGATGTATCAATTCTGACAAAGATTGTTCGTAGAGATCTCTTGCAAGATGATTTCAATGATCGAGTTCTTGTTCGTCCAGGACAAGCTCTTACCCGATTCTTTGTCGCGATGGATAACAACTTCATCGATGGCATTGTCCGCGGTGTCGGCGGTGTTATTGCTGTGAGTTCAACAAACCTTCGTAAGATTCAAAATGGATATGTTAGAAGCTACGCGCTCATTATGGTCATTGGCGTTCTGGCCCTCATTGCAACGATTTGGATGGTGACCCTGTGAGTAATTTGAGTATCGTGACGATTATTGAACTAGTGCCCTTGCTTGGCGTTATAGGCCTATTTGTTCTGCCAAAGGGCTCGACAACACTGGTCAAGCAATTCGCAATCGGCGTATCTATAGTGGATTTAATTCTCTCAATTATTATGGCACTGCGATTTGATCGTAGTGTTTCGGCAATGCAATTTGTCGAATCTCGAAACTGGATATCAAGTTTTGGAATCAAATACGCTGTTGGGATTGATGGAATTGCCCTCGTACTGATTTTGATGACAACAGTCCTCGTACCAATCGTCTTGCTGGCTGGCTGGAATGAATCTGAAAATGGTCGCTGGTCACCTCGAGTTTATTACGCTCTTATCTTGGTTCTAGAGACAATGATGGTTGGCGTCTTCGCCGCTACGGATGTTTTCTTGTTCTATGTAATTTTTGAAGCAATGTTGATTCCCGTCTACTTCCTCATTGGTGGTTACGGTCGCGGCGAGCGTGCTCAGGCAGCGATGAAGTTCCTTCTTTACAGCTTGCTTGGCGGACTCTTGATGTTGGCAGCGGTTATTGGCACATATGTAATTGCAACAAATCAAATCGGTGCAACCTTTGATGTAACTGCACTTTCGGGGCTTCATATCGATTCAGCTACTGAGAACATGTTGTTCTTGGGCTTCTTTATTGCGTTCGCAATCAAGGCGCCTTTGTGGCCGCTTCATACGTGGCTTCCAACGGCGGCGAAGTCAGCTACTCCAGCAACATCAGTTCTTTTGCTTGGAGTCCTGGATAAAGTTGGAACGTACGGAATGATTCGATTCTGTATCACCCTTTTCCCACATGCTGCGCACACATTCACTCCAGCAATCATTGTTCTTTCGTTGATTTCAATTCTTTATGGTGCCTTCCTTGCAATCGGACAAAAAGATATAAATGGCCTGATCGCATTTACTTCAATAAGTCACTTTGGATTCATCACACTCGGAATCTTTGCAATGACTTCTCAAGGTCTTACTGGTGCATCTCTTTATATGGTTAACCACGGTTTCTCGACGGCAGCGCTCTTCTTAGTTGCCGGCTGGATGGCCTCACGCAGGGGTTCAACCAAAATTGAAGACTTTGGTGGTTTGCAAAGAGTCACCCCAGTTATGGCATGGGCATTCTTTATAGCTGGAATGTCAGCGCTTGCCCTTCCCGGTCTTTCAAGCTTTGTCAGTGAATTCCTTGTTCTTGTTGGAACTTTTACTCGCTATCCACTCGCAGCGATTATTGGAACGACCGGAATTGTTCTTGCTGCTCTATACGTTTTGTTGACAGTTCAGCGATCACTTCATGGACCAACGACTTCTGGTAACGAATCTCTTTCTGATTTGAATCTACGAGAGAAAATTGCGATTGCCCCGGTCATTGCAATTCTTGTCTTCTTTGGATTCTTCCCAAAACCAATTACAGATGTATTAAATCCTGCCTCGCATCAAGTTATGACGCGCGCTGGTGTTGAAGATCCACAACCTAAGGCAGGTAAGTAATGCTAACCGCACCCCAAATCTCATACTCACTTCTAGCGCCCATCCTCATCGTTCTAGGTGGTGCTCTCCTCGGAGTCCTTGTTGAAGCTGTGATGAAGAAGGGCTCGAGAGCCGCGATCCAAACAGCAATTGCAATTGGAACACTTGTTCTTTCATTTGCATATCTGATTCGGATTCATGGACAGAGTTCCAAGACTGCGGCGGTTGATTCTGTAGCAATTGACGGCGTGGGAATATTTATTCAAGGAACAATCCTTGTTTTATCCCTCATTGCTGTTCTATATATTGCAGATACTGATAATTTCACCGCGCAGGCATCGGCAGTTCCAGGGTCGGAAGAAGAACGTGCTGCGGTTGTTGCTGGCAAGCAACAGACTGAAGTCTTTCCACTCACTCTCTTTGCTGTAAGTGGAATGCTTCTATTCCCAATCGCAACTGATCTCATCACACTGTTCGTTGCGCTAGAAGTCTTGTCGCTGCCTCTTTACTTGATGGCTGGGCTATCTCGACGCCGTCGATTGCTTTCTCAAGAAGCGGCTCTCAAGTATTTCTTGCTCGGCGCCTTCTCATCAGCCTTCTTCTTATTTGGCGCAGCATTCCTCTATGGATATTCTGGCAGCATTACTTTGGACGGAATCGCAACAGCTATTTCTGCAAATAGCGCAAATGATGTCTTTCTCTTGATCGGAATAGTATTTCTTTCTGTTGGACTTCTTTTCAAGATTGGCGCAGTGCCATTCCATTCTTGGACTCCAGATGTCTACCAAGGGGCTCCAACGCCAATTACAGGCTTTATGGCTGCTTGTACGAAGATTGCTGCGATGGGCGCAACTCTTCGTATTTTCTACGTTGCTTTCGGCCAAGCTGAATGGCAGTGGAAACCAATCATTCTGACAATTGCTATCTTGACGATGGTTGTTGGCGGAATTGCAGCTATTGCACAACGCGATGTAAAGCGAATGCTCGCTTTTTCTTCAATCGCACATGCAGGCTTCTTGCTTGCAGCAGTTTTGGCCCTCAATACTGACGGACTTAAAGGTGCCCTTTTCTATCTTGCGACATATGGTTTCACAACACTTGGGGCATTCGGAATTATTACCCTTGTTCGGGATTCAAGCGGTGAAGTAACTGATCTCAATCGCTGGGTAGGACTTGGAAAGAAGTCGCCGCTCGTCGCATCTATATTTACATTGTTCTTACTCAGCTTTGCTGGAATTCCGCTGACAAGCGGTTTCATTGCGAAATTCTCTCTTTTCACAGGTGCATACGAGAGCGGAAATACCGTAGTGGTTGTTGTTGGCGTTCTTACCTCTGCAATCACCGCCTTCTTCTACCTGCGCGTTGTTGTGATGCTCTTCTTTACCGATCCTAAGAGTGATTCAGTAAGTGTTGTGATTCCATCGATTATGACGCGCGCAGCAATAGCAATTTGCGCAATTGTTACAATCGTTTTGGGCGTTGCCCCTTCACTCCTTCTCAACACCGCACAAACCTTCGCAACCTTCATTCGCTAATGTCACTTGGAATTCCTAACCTTGACTCGGGGTTAGAGAGCGAACTCGTAGCCAATATGGCACGTGTGGAGGAGCTGCTACGTTCCCACATTGTCGGGAAATATCCTCTCGTCATTGAAACCTCTCGCCACTTAGTTGAGGCTGGTGGAAAGCGCTTGAGACCACTTCTCACACTTCTGGGAGCACAATTTGGTCAGCCGAATAATGAAAAAGTTATTCAAGCCGCAGTTGTTTGCGAACTAACTCACCTTGCAACTCTTTATCACGATGATGTTATGGATGAAGCGCCCCTTCGCCGTGGAGTAGAAAGTGCAAACAATCGCTGGGGCAATACCGTTGCAATCTTGACTGGTGATTATCTTTTTGCAAAGACCTCAGCCCTACTTGCTGATCTTGGTCCGGAAGCAGTTCGCATTCACGCACAAACTTTTGAGCGGCTAGTCATTGGCCAAATTATGGAGACTCAAGGTCAGACTGAAGGAATGTCACTTCTTGATCACTACACACAAGTGATTGCAGATAAAACGGGTTCTCTTATTGCAACTAGCGCACGGTACGGAGCGATATTTGCTGGCGCTTCGGCCAAAGACATTGAAATTTTGACTCAATACGGTGAAAAAATTGGGATTCTCTTTCAATTGGCCGACGACATCATCGATATTGCAAGTGAGACCGACGAATCAGGAAAGACTCCAGGAACAGATCTTCGTGAAGGTGTGCCGACAATGGTCACGGTTCACATTCTTGAATCCAACAACCCTGATGACGCAGAGCTAAAAGCGCTGCTTTCAGCTCCTATTCATGATGAGGAGATCGTGGCATCAACGCTCAAGGCGCTTCGCACTCATACGGCGATGAAGATTTCACGCGATTTGTTAGTTAAATATGCCGATGAAGCGAAGGGTTTGGTTGCTGACCTTAACAATTCACCAGCTAAAGACGCTTTAGTCAGCTTGTGCGACGCGATTATTACTCGAACTGCCTGATTTAACTAAATCTGTTCCCAACGCAATTAGCGCAATCCAAATAATTAGGAATCCTACCCATCGCCCAATCGGCATGGCCTCGTGTCTAACTACCACTCCAATTAAGAATTGAATTGTTGGAGTTATGTATTGCAAGAGTCCAATTATGGTAAACGGCAATCTGTTTGTGGAGCCGTTAAACATTAATAATGGAATTGCCGTTACCGCGCCCGCAAGGATCAAAAGCGCTGTAAGTCCGGCGCTATGTCCAAATTGACCTGTGCCTTTTGTGCCCATCCACACCAAGTAACCCCCATAAGGGATGAAAGAAATGATGGTTTCAATTGTGAGACCCTCTAAAGCGCCAAGTCCAAGTTGCTTCTTGACTAAACTATAGCTACCCCATGAAGTTGCAAGTGCTAATGCAATCCAGGGAGGCCTGCCAAAATCGATTGTCAATATAAGGACACCGATTGCAGCAACAATTACTGCAAACCACTGCAATTTGCGCATTTTCTCTTTCAAGAGAAGTACTCCAAAAGCAATGATTATTAGGGGATTTATATAATAACCGAGGGCGCACTCAACAACATGACCATGATTAACTCCCCATATATAAACAAGCCAATTCACTGAAACGAGCGCCGTTGAGAGAGTGAGGCGCTTCATAACGTGGGGATTTTTTAAGAGCGCCAACGTTGAGGATAGTTTTTTTGTGGCTGCCAGTAATACGACGCAAAATACAAGAGACCATACTGCTCGGTGGGCGACAATTTCAATGGAATTAGCGGGTTTTAAGAGCGGCCAATAAAGCGGGAATAATCCCCAAGTTGCATATGCTGAAACACCAAGGGTTAAACCTACTTTGTAGTTCCGTTCGTGACTCATCAGGAATCGGGTGCTATCTAAAGTTCACGAATTGAACTGCAAACTCCCAAGGAGCTCCTTTGACTTGAGCCATTGCTTCTTGTAAATCATCACGGCTCTTACTAACGACGCGGAGTTCATCTCCTTGGATTTGGGTCTTAAGAGATTTAGGACCTTCCTCTTTTAAGAATTTTGCAATCTTCTTAGCATTTTCAGTCGAAAGACCTTCTTTTAGATCACAGGAAATCTTATAAATCTTGCCACTGAGTTGTGGATCCTTTGCGTCAAGATGTTTGAGGGAGACACCGCGTTTGATGAGTTTTTCTTTGAAAACCTCAAGAACGGCTTTCGCACGCTCTTCGCTATCTGCCTCGATATTTACTTTCTCAGTTGTCTTTTCAATCTTCGCACCAGTATTTTTGAAATCAAACCTGGTAGCAATTTCTCGATCAGTCTGATTGAACGCGTTATCAACTTCCATGTGATCAATTTTCGAAACAATATCGAAACTGGAATCAGCCATTTCGACCCTCCTGCTTTCTAATTTCTTTACGTGATAAAAGTATGTGTCCAAGGAAGCCTATAACTAAAGCAAAAATAATGCCTACGTTTGCATAGGCCCACGAACCTGTTTTCCCACCTATTGCCCCCATGAAGTAGCCCTGCCAAGACAACCACGAGGCAAAACTGTTGGTGACGAAGCCCCACCCGATTATCGAACCAATTACTAGCAAACTTGTGGATCGCACGTTCCAAGAGCCATAGCGACCAGATGGCTTGAATAATTCATCTTCGGCATAATCTTTTTTACGCAGAATCACATCTGCAACGAAAATGGCCGACCAGACAGCGATTGGGACTCCCAGGGTGATGAGAAATCCTTGAAACGGCCCAAAGAAATCTTTCTTTATCCAAACAATATAAATAGTTCCGAGGGTCATGATTGCGCCATCGATCGACGCTGCAATATGCCTCTTTACCGGCAATCCGATTGTGACAAGAGCAATTCCTGAAGAGTAGAGGTCAAGAATTGAGCCACCGATTAAGCCCAGTACCGCCACGAGAGCGAAGGGAATGAGATACCAAGTGGGCAGTAACGTTGTAAGGGCCCCGATGGGATCCGCGGCTATCTTGCCGTTCATTTCAGAGCTACTTCCTGCTAGAGCGCTGCCATAAATGACCAGAAGAACCGGAACGATAGATGCACCAAAAACTGTCCAACCCACAACAGCTCTGCTCGAAGTGTTTCGCGGCAAGTATCGAGAATAATCCGCTGCCGAATTTACCCAACCAAGGCCTATGCCGGTAATTCCAAAGATCATCGCCCCAATAAACGCCTGCAGGTTTCCATGGTGAATGTGAGAGACGAGGGACCATTTAATTGAGTGTGCTGTCAATGCAATATATCCGATTGTTAAAACAATCGTAGCGAGAGTTAACAAACGCTGGATGCGCATAATTGTTTTGAAACCCAGAACTCCACCGAAAATTGTCAATCCGGCAGAAAGAACAAACCCTATAACTGCTGAGAGATTATGGTTAATGTGACCAACTCGAACAAACACTGTTTGAAAAGCAAGAGTTGCAAGAGAAACAAGAACCGTTTCCCATCCTACAAAAATTAAATACGAGAGAAATCCGGGAATAACATTCCCTTTAACTCCAAAAGCTGCGCGAGAAAGAGTCAGCGTCGGTGCATTTGCGCGTTTTCCAGCGAGTGAACTCACTCCAACAAGAACAAAAGAGCCGACTGTTCCTACGGCTGCCGCGAATGTCGCTTGCCAAAACGAGATGCCAAAACCCAGAAAGAAAGAGCCGTATGAAAGTGCTAGAAATGAAACGTTTCCAGCTGCCCAAGGCCAAAACAATGAGCGAGCAGAACCATGCCGCTCATGGGTTTCAATGAAATTTGCACCGTTAAGTTCAATTCGTGAAGTCATTGGAGGATTCTAGTGGAGTAACGCTATATGGCTTGATGGCGGGCGCAACTGCGACTAGATTGAGCATGTGCTTTTAAATAGCGTCAGCGTTGATGAACTCGCCCGAGATGAAGAATCTCTCAAGCGTTTTCTACGTACCTTACCGCCAGTTGATCAGGTGGGAGTTGAAGGGCGAGCTGCAATGCTTTCTACGCGGTCTATCAAGAACGCAAGCAAGAATTTCGCAATTGATTTAGCAATCCGCATGGTTGATCTCACGACTTTAGAAGGGGCGGACACCCCGGGGAAAGTTAAGGCTTTGTGCAATAAAGCTGTAAGACCAGATCCCACTGATTCAACAGTCCCGCATGTTGGCGCGGTTTGTGTTTATAACGACATGGTTTCAATAGCTCGTGCGCATTTGGATTCGATTGGCGGTCACGATGTACCTGTTGCCGCAGTCTCTACAGCCTTCCCATCTGGACGGGCAAGTCAGGCAGTAAAGATTCAAGATACGAAAGACGCTCTTGATGCCGGAGCCGGTGAAATCGATATGGTTATTGATCGTGGAGCTTTTCTCTCTGGCCGCTACGGTGAAGTTTTTGACGAAATAAAACTTATCAAATCTCTTTGTGGAGAAAAGGCGCACCTCAAAGTCATATTTGAAACGGGAGAACTCGTTACATACGACAACGTGCGGAAAGCCTCCTTTATGGCGATGTTAGCTGGAGCGGATTTCATCAAGACGAGTACTGGAAAAGTTGCTCCTGCAGCAACACCCCCAGTGGTACTCGTGATGTTGGAAGCAGTTCGTGATTTTCACATAATGACAGGTCGCAAAGTTGGAGTTAAACCAGCTGGCGGAATTCGAACAACAAAAGACGCTATCAAGCAATTAGTTTTGGTTAATGAAACCGCCGGCGAAGAATGGCTTTCACCGAACCTTTTCCGTATCGGGGCAAGTGCTTTACTCAATGACCTACTCATGCAACGAATGAAGATGCGCGATGGTCGCTACTCAAGTAGCAACTACGTCACGCTGGACTAGAAGGTAGATATGACTAAATTCGAATATGCCCCCGCACCTGAGTCGACGTCAATTGTTGATCTCAAGAGTGAGTACGGATTGTTTATTAATGGAAAGTTTGTGGCCCCTAAAGGTGGGAAGACTTTTGTAACAATTAACCCAGCAAATGAAAAAATCTTGGCAAAAGTAGCTTATGCCAGCAATTCGGATGTTGATAAGGCTGTAATCGCTGCTACTGAAGCTTTTAAGAAGACCTGGTCTAGAACTTCTCCATCTGAAAGAGGTAAGTACCTCTACCGTATTGCCAGAATTCTGCAGGAGCGCGCCCGAGAGTTTGCAGTTCTTGAGACTATGGATAATGGAAAACCAATTCGCGAGACCCGCGATATCGATATTCCGTTGGCTGCAGCGCACTTCTTTTATCACGCTGGTTGGGCAGATAAGTTGGAATTTGCTGGAGTTGGAAGCAATCCAAAGCCCCATGGTGTTGTTGGACAGATTATCCCTTGGAATTTTCCCCTGCTCATGCTTGCATGGAAAGTCGCACCTGCATTGGCAACAGGAAACACGGTCGTATTAAAGCCAGCAGAAACTACTCCGTTAACAGCTCTTCTATTTGCAGAAGTTTGTCAACAAGCAGGATTACCTGCAGGTGTTCTTAATATAGTTACTGGCGATGGAGCGACAGGTGCTTATCTTGTTAACCATCCGGGAATACAAAAAATTGCTTTTACTGGATCAACGCAGGTCGGCAAAGGAATTGCCAGAGCTATTTCTGGGACAAGTAAAGCCCTTACTCTAGAACTTGGTGGAAAAGGCGCGAATATTATTTATGATGATGCAGCAATCGATGAGGCTGTCGAAGGAATTATTAGCGGAATATTCTTTAATCAAGGACATGTGTGCTGCGCGGGATCTCGTTTATTAGTTCAAGAGAGCGTTCTTGATGAAGTTACGGAAAAATTAAAGCGTCGCATGTCTTTGATTCGCGTGGGCGATCCGCTCGACAAGAACACTGATCTTGGTGCAATCAATAGCAAGGCTCAACTTGAAAAGATTCATGAACTCGCCAATTCTGGTGATTCTGAAGGCGCGCAACGCTGGAGCCCAGAATGCGAACTTCCCGGAGCAGGATTTTGGTTCAAACCCACAATATTTAGTGGAGTTGCACAATCTCATCGAATTGCTCGCGAGGAGATCTTTGGGCCGGTTCTTTCAATATTGACCTTTAGAACCCCTCAAGAAGCGATTGAGAAAGCGAATAACACCCCATTTGGGCTCTCGGCAGGTATCTGGACTGACAAGGGATCAAAGATTCTCTGGACAGCGCAGAGACTGAAGGCTGGCGTTATCTGGGCTAATACATTTAACAAATTTGACCCTGCAAGCCCATTTGGTGGCTACAAAGAATCAGGCTGGGGACGAGAAGGTGGACGTCACGGTCTTGCAGCATATGTAAAGGTGGCTAAATAAATGGCGCGCATCGATGTTCTTAAGACTTACAAGCTTTATATAAATGGAGCCTTCCCTCGCGGAGAATCTGGCCGTGTTTATGAAGTTAAAGATAGCAAAGGCGCATTTCTAGCCAACCCTTGTCAAGCATCACGAAAAGATTTACGTGAAGCGGTTGTTGCCGCTCGCGCTGCTCAAAATGGCTGGGTGAGCGCTACCGCATATTTGCGTGGTCAGATTCTGTACCGCGCCGCAGAAATGATGCAAGCGCGCAAATCAGAATTTGTAGATGCAATCATCGCACTTGAAGGAAAGAGTCCTAAAGCTGCAAGCGACGAAGTTGATTCTGCGATAGATACGTGGGTTTGGTATGCGGGTTGGAGCGACAAGGTTTCAACAATTGCAGGTTCTACTAATCAAGTTTCTGGACCTTTCTACAACTTCACAATTCCTGAAGCGGTGGGAGTGGTCACTATATTTGCTGAAGCAAAATCAACTCTTCTCTCACTTGTAAGTTCAATTGGCGCAGCCATATCAACCGGTAATACTTGCATTGTTATTGCGGCAGAAAAAGCACCTCTGACCGCAATTACGTTGGCTGAGGTACTTGCGACGAGTGATCTTCCACATGGGGTTGTGAATATCTTGACTGGAAAATCGGCCGAACTAGTTTCATGGGTTGGTTCACACATGGATATTGATGCGGTTGATGTTTCTGGTCTTACAAAGAAACAAGAAGCGGATGTAAGACTTGAAGGGGCTGAAAATTTAAAGCGGATTCACCGGTTTACAGAAGTTCGCTCTGCTCAAAGAATCTTGTCGTTTGTTGAAAATAAAACCGTTTGGCATCCAATCGGCATTTAGTTATTCAGCAGCTATTTTTGCGTAGGCTGGTTTAACAACCTCATCGATGATTTTGAGACGTTCATCAAAAGGAATAAAAGAACTTTTTAAGGCATTTATTGTGACTCGCTGAAGGTCTTGGAAAGTCCAATCAAAGGCGCCAACCACTTGTTCCATCTCGTAGGACATTGATGTGCGGCTCATTAAACGATTATCGGTATTTAGCGTTACACGGAAACGTAGCTTAGATAAAAGTCCAATGGGGTGGGATTTTATGTCTTTTACTGCGCCGGTTTGTAAATTAGAAGTCGGGCAAAGTTCTAGGGGAATACGTCGGTCTTTTACGTAGGCGGCAAGTTGCCCCAGCTTTGGAGTTGGCCCACTGACATCAATATCATCGATAATTCGAACTCCGTGTCCAAGTCTTTCCGCACCACACATTTGAATTGCTTGCCAGATAGATGGCAAGCCGTATGCCTCACCAGCGTGAATTGTAAAGTGAGCATCTTCTTGGCGAAGGTAATTAAAAGTTTCTAATTGATTTGTTGGTGGAAATCCATCTTCAGGGCCAGCGATATCGAAACCAACTACGCCTTTTTCACGATATTCCACAACTTTTTCGGCAACTTCTTGTGCAACGTCATTTTGGCGAAGAGCGCAGAGGAGGGATTCGACTCGTATTGTGAAACCTTCTTGTGCTGCATCTTTCTCGCCTAGGCGATATCCATCAATAGTTGCTTGGATAATTTCATCGAGGCTAAGTCCATTTTGAGTGAAAAGTTCTGGAGCGCCTCTAACTTCTGCATAGACAACCCCGTCACGTGCTAAATCAAGAGCGCATTCTCGAGCAACTCGAATAATATCTTCACGAGTTTGCATGACGGCAACGGTATGTTCGAAAGTTTCCAAGTAGCGCTCGAGGGATCCTGAATTACATGACTCCTCAAACCAATCAGCAAGTTTTACTGGATCAGTCGATGGCAAGGTATAGCCAATTCGCGCGGCTATATCGATGATGGTTTGAGGGCGCAGTCCACCGTCAAGGTGATCGTGCAAGAGAACTTTTGGAAGTCGCTTAATTTGCTCGTGAGTGGGCTTCTTAGTGAGTGACAATTTATCCTTCAATTCGGTCGATAATTAAGGGTAGGCGATGAATCGGATCGGTTTGCGAACCTATCGTGAACGAAGCGCTAAGTGCTTCTAAAGCTCTATCAAATCGGGGGCTTTCATCAGTGTGCAGGGTATAAAGCGGAGAACCTGCTTGGATATGTTCGCCCGGCTTTGCGTGTATTTCAATACCTGCGCCAAGTTGGAGTTTTTCACCTTGCACTGCCCGTCCTGCGCCTAAGCGCCATGCAGCAATTCCAACTGACATTGCATCCATGTGGGTTACAACTCCCGAAGTGGGAGCTAGAAATTCTTGACTCTCTTTTGCTACAGGAAGCTTTCCGTCTGGATCTCCACCTTGCGCTGAAATCATGCGGCGCCAGTGGTCCATTGCAGCGCCATTTTTCAGGGCATCTGCAGGATCCATCAGGGGAGTGATTTTTGCGGCATCCAACATTTCGCGAGCAAAAATTACTGTCAACTCGACGATGTCACTTGGGCCGCCACCAGCTAAGACCTCGACAGATTCACGAACTTCAAGGGCGTTACCAGCGGTTAGACCTAGCGGAATATCCATTGCAGTAACGAGTGCGCGAGTCGTAACTCCAGCGCGTTTGCCGAGTTCAACCATGGTCCGTGCAAGTTCGCGTGCATCATCAGGGTCACTCATGAAAGCTCCAGACCCCGTCTTTACATCCAAAATCAGCGCGCTTGTACCTTCGGCGATCTTTTTGCTCATGATGCTTGAAGCAATGAGGGGAATTGCCTGCACGGTTGCAGTGACATCTCGAAGTGCATACAACTTTTTGTCGGCAGGGGCCAGACCCGCACCAGCCGCGCAAATTACCGCACCGACATCTTGCAAGACCTTCAACATTTCTGCATTTGTAAGTGATGCACGCCAACCAGGTATTGATTCCAATTTATCGAGCGTTCCTCCTGTGTGGCCAAGCCCGCGTCCAGATAATTGCGGAACTGCGCCACCACATGCTGCAACGAGAGGAGCCAACGGAAGAGTGATTTTGTCGCCGACTCCACCTGTTGAATGCTTATCAACTGTTGGGCGAGAAAGCGCCGACCAATTCATTCGTTCTCCTGAATTAATCATTGCATCAGTCCAGCGCGATATTTCTCGTGAATTCATACCATTGAGCAAGATTGCCATGAGGAGCGCCGACATCTGTTCGTCAGCTACAACTCCGCGCGTATAAGCGTCGATAATCCAATCAATATGAGCATCTGATAATTCGTGCTTATCTCTTTTTGCGCTGATTACTTCAACAGCTGCAAATGGTTCACTCATTTCTTATGTTCCTCTAAATCGTCAGGTCCAAATGCCCATGGCAGCAAGGTGGACATAGGTGTTGGCCCATCGGGGGTCATAAATAGGCAATCATTTCCACCATGTTCAAAAAGTAGTTGTCGGCAACGACCGCATGGTGAAAGGAAATTTCCATTGCTATCGACGCAGACTGCTGCGATCAAACGCCCTCCACCGGAAGCGATTAAGTTTGATACCAATCCACACTCGGCACAGAGTCCCAACCCATAGCTCGCATTTTCAACATTACAACCCGTGACAATGCGCCCGTCACTTACAAGGGCGGCTACGCCAACTGGGAATTTTGAATACGGAGCATATGCTTTCAACATAATTTCTTTCGCTTCATTATGAAGAAGTTCCCAATTAATAGATGTCATCAATGACTTCCACGTGAGTACGGAACACCATCTGCTGCCGGGGCTCTCACTCTTCCGACGAGTCCAGATACTGCGATGATCGTTGCAATATAAGGAACCATGAGCATGAATTCAGAAGGAATAGAGACACCAATAATCGAGAGCGTTCCAGAAAGGTTATCGGCAAAACCGAATAGCAATCCGGCTGTAACGGCGCCCATCGGTGTCCATTTACCGAAAATAAGAGCTGCAAGAGCGATAAAACCAGCGCCCGCAGTCATCTCTTTGCTGAAGCTTCCTACGGAACCAACAGTGAAATATGCCCCACCTAAACCAGATACAAGACCAGCGAGGATGACATTTCGGAAACGAAGTTTGTTTACATCAATGCCGACAGAATCTGCGGCTTCAGGATGTTCACCAATTGCTCGGGTACGCAAGCCCCATTTGGTTTTAAATAATGAGAATGAAATCAAAGCAACGATTGCATACATCAAATAAACAATAATTGTTTGATTAAAGAATATTGGCCCAACGATGGGAAGTTTGCCCAAAATTGGAATTTCTAACCGAGCGAATGATGGTCCCGTATTCCATGTGGAGGAGTAAGGAATCAAGAGTTTCTTATATAAGAAGTCTGTAAGACCAATAACAAGTACGTTTAGCACGAATCCTAGAATCACCTGATCGACCGAGAATTTAATTGCAAAGGTTGCCAGGAGGAGCGAGATTAGCGCACCTGCAAGTGGTGCAACTAGTAATCCCCATGTTGTTTTGTGAGTCAAACTTGCGATAACTCCGGAGGCAAACGCACCAGCCAAGAGTTGGCCCTCGATTGCAATGTTGATGACTCCAGAACGTTCGCAAAGCAGTCCTGACATTGATCCAAAGATGAGAGGTACGGCAAGCATGAGGCTTCCTTGGAGGAGGCCAGTCATAGGAATAAATTTTCCGTTAGCGGCCCAACACAGGAAAGACATCAAGAGCGAAAATCCAGCAATAGCCGTTCCTGGAAGGGGACTTTTGTTGGAGCGCACTAGAAATATGCCAAGTACTGCAGCAAGAATTCCAATACCAGAGAAGATTTTGGAGCCAGTCGTGGATTGAATTACCCACTCGTGAATAATTACCCACTCTTTACCAAGCAAAAATCCAAAAGTTGTTTTATTGCTGGAGGCCTTGGCAAAGCCGAATTCCCATAACTCAACAACCAAAAGGAGTAGAACTACCGCAATAAGTCGAAGTTGTCGTTTCTGCGTATTTGAAAAGACCATTATCCGTTCCAACCCTTCGCAGTCATGGCGGCATTCGTTTTCAAGTTCTTAACTTTGAATATGAAACGAACCAGCGTTGGTGATGCGATAAAGAGAACAATTAGCGCCTGGATAACAAGCACAATATCCAAAGGAGTTGTCGTATTTGATTGCATCGTTCGCCCGCCTGTGCGAAGAGCACCAAAGAGAAGTGCAGCAAGAACCGTTCCAAATGGTTTGGCGCGTCCAAGTAGAGCCACTGTAATTGCATCAAATCCAAATGATCCGCCGATATCAGCCGTTAGTGCATATTGGCTACCTAATACGTGGACGGCCCCACCAAGCCCTGCGAGTGCGCCGCAAAGTGCCATCGTAGAAATCGTTACACGGCTCACTGATATTCCTGCGGTTCTAGCGGCGGAAGCATTCGCCCCTACAGCTCTGAATTGGAACCCAATAGTTGTTCGGTTAAGAATCCACCAAACAAAATATGCCGCAACTAGTGCAATCAAAATACCTGCGTGAAGTCGAAAGTCTGCTCCGGCCAAATGGGGGAGTTGAGCGCTGGGTTTTACATCAGGGGCAATTGGATCGATTCGGCGCGGACGCAAGAATGTGGTTGTTTTAAGTATCCAAAGGATAAAAAATCCTGCAATGTAATTGAGCATGATGGTGACAATTACTTCATGCGCGCCAGTTCGAGCTTTTAAGAGCCCAACAAGTCCCCCGTAAAGGGCTGCGCAAACGACGCCTGCAATTAAAGCGAGTGCCACATGAAGCACTGGAGAAAATGTGAAGTGGAATCCAACATAGGAGGCGCCGATTGCACCAAATATAAATTGTCCTTGAGCACCGATATTAAAAAGTCCCGATTGGAAAGCTAGAGCGACTGCTAAGCCGGTAAGGATTAATGGCGTTGCGGTGACAATGGTTTCTGAAAGTGGGTAGAAGCCACGCATAAAACCATGTCCAGCAGTTAGGTTGGGATCAAAGATAGATCCTTGGAAAAGAGCTAGGTATGCATTGCCTACCGTAGATAAGGCGGTGGTTATAAATTTCCCTGGATGCCCAACAGTCTTGAGTACATTTGCATCGGAAAAAGCGATGAAGAAACCTGAAATAAAGAAGGCGAGCAAGAAGGAGAGGAATGGCAAGAGTGCCGAACCTGCAATGCGTTCCCAAACTTTCTTCACTTTTTAACACCTGCCATCAGTAGTCCCAGTTCTTCTCGAGAAACGGTTGCATCAACTATTGCAAGAATCTTGCCCGCATACATAACAGCTATTCGGTCAGCAAGTGCAACCACTTCATCAAGCTCAGTGCTAAATAGGAGTACGGCACGGCCCGCGTCTCGCTCGGCGAGGATGCGTTCATGAACAAATTCAATCGAGCCAACGTCTAGACCTCGTGTTGGCTGTGAGGCCACAACCAATTTCACTGGCCGAGACAGTTCTCGGGCCACTACGACTTTCTGCTTATTTCCACCCGAGAGAGATGAAACTGGGTCTTGGATGGATTGATAGCGGATATCAAATTCTTTTGCTTGTTCCTCGCCTCGAATTGCAACGGCTTTAGGGGAGAGCGCAAAACCTTTTGTATAAGGGGCTTCGCGATGCGTATCAAGGATGAGATTTTCAGCGATGCTAAATGAGCCGATCAAACCATTTAGTTCACGGGATTCAGGTACGAATGCGATTCCTTCATGAAGTGATTCATGAACCGACTTCCCGACAATCTCAACCCCTCCAACGGTTATTGAACCGCGGACGTGGGATTGAAGATTGACCATCGCCTCAGCTAATTCAGATTGCCCATTACCTTGGACGCCGGCAATGGCAAGGACTTCTCCTGCACATACTTCAAAATCAACATCGGAAACCAGAGCGCGACCTGATGGATCCAAGATTTCGAGGTCTTTTACAACAAGAATTGGCGCACCTACTTTTGGTGGATTCTTATCTGGCATTAAGTTAACTGGTCGCCCAACCATCAGCGCTGCAAGTTCTTCTTGGCTGGCACTTGGTTGCGCTGTAGCAACAACTTTTCCACGGCGAATTACAGTTATTCGGTCGGCCACTGCCTTGACCTCACGTAATTTATGGGAAATAAATATGATTGATGTTCCTTGCGCGCGCAGACGTTTCATGACTTCAATGAGCTCATCAGTTTCTTGTGGGGTAAGAACTGCGGTGGGTTCATCAAGAATGAGCACTTTTGCTTCGTAAACGAGGGCTTTCAAAATTTCGACTCGCTGTTGCACGCCAACCGGGAGATTCTCAACGTATGCATCTGGGTCAATTTCAAATCCAAATTCATTTGCAATCTTCATCAAGCGCTCACGAGCTTCGTGAAGTTTGAGCTTTCCAACCTTTGAAGTATTTTCATGCCCCAGGACGATATTTTCCAACACAGTAAAAACTGGGATTAACATGAAATGTTGATGCACCATTCCAATGCCTACTGCTAGCGCATCACTCGGCTCGTTTATGGTGACAACTTTGCCGTCGACCTTAATTTCACCGGAGTCTGGCTGAAGAAGTCCATAAACAATGTTCATCAGCGTTGACTTGCCCGCACCATTTTCACCAAGGATCGCATGGATCTCTCCATCATTAACTGCGAGATTTATTCCATCGTTGGCAATTAGAGCACCAAAACTCTTTGTGATTGCGTTGAGTTCTAAAGACACGCGATTATCCTAATCGAAATACTCATAAAAAAATACGGGGGCCTCTTTCGAGACCCCCGTATTTAGGACTTACTTACTAGATTTTTAGAGTTCCGCTCGCAATTTGGCGACCGATCATCTTAACTTCTAGCTGTAGACGAGATGGCACTTTGCTTGCGAAGTCATGTAGAGGAGAAATTGATACTCCACCGTTCGCCAAAGTTCCAACATAAGGTGCTCCTGTGAAGGTGCCCTTCTTTACATCTGTGATTACTGACTTAACAGCAGCGCCAAGACCCTTAGCAACTGTTGTTAGAAGCACTGAACCGTATTGTGGAGCTGAGTAGAAACCATCTGTATCAACCCATACAGTTACAGACTTTCCGCTCTGCTGTGATTGCTTTGCTGTTGAGGCACCAAGTCCACCAGCGACAGGCATGATTACATCTGCGCCTTGCTGTTCAAAGCCTTGTGAAAGTTGGCTTGCCTTTGAAGTATTTGAAAAGTCTCCAACGAATGTTCCGGTCTTCTTTGCTGGATCCCAGCCTAGAACCTTTACATTCTTCTTCTTAGCCTTGTTGTAGTAAGCAACGCCCTTAGCAAAGCCATCCATGAAGATAGTTACTGTTGGATATGGAGCGCCGCCGTAAGTAGCGACTGTTCCTGTCTTTGAGTAACCAGCTGCAAGGTAGCCAGCTTGGAATGCTGCTTGGTCTGTTGAGAATGTAAGACCCTTGACGTTCGCTACTGCATTACATACTGAGTAGTCAGCATTGCAATCCATTGCGCCATCGTCAACTACTGCAAATTTGATTGTTGGATTTGCTTTTCCAGCCTTAACAATTTCACCACTGATCGAGAATCCAACACCGATGATGACGTTGCATTTCTGATCGATAAACTTCTTAATGTTTGGTGCAAAGTCTGCTGCAGATGATGATGGAAGGTATGAAACATCTGCAATTGCTGAGGTGGATTGTGCGCCAGCCCATGCTCCTGCATTGAATGAATGGTCATCAACGCCACCGGTGTCTAGAACAACGCATGCCTTGATCTTTGCTGCTTGTGAAGCAGGTGCAACTGCAACGCCTGTTACGAGCGCAACTGCAGCGACAACTGATAAGTACTTAAGTGTCTTCTTCAAGATATTTCCTCCTGAGGGACCCTCACCATGAGGGTTTGTTGTAATGAAATCTTAGTGAATAATCATTACTAATTTGTAACGAAAAGGTATCAATTAACTCTCGACTGGCACTTGAAGGTTGAGCGCTTCTGCGCTTAAAGAAGCGGTGGTCTGGCGCCAACGGCCGCAATACAGATGCTTGCGCGCGTAATTCCACTTTTTATCGCCAATTCAATGTGTGGCTCATTAAACCAAGAAGACATAAAGCCTGCTGTGAACGCATCCCCAGCCCCTGTTGTATCAATCACTTCCACGATATCTGCAGGAACCTCGACAATCATGGCATGTTCGAAAATTGCAATCGCTCCTTTGTCTCCCCGTTTTACAACGACGAGCGGAGTGAGGGCAGCTAGGTTTACCAACGCACCTTCGATGTTCAAATCGCCACCTATGTATAAGGCCTCTTCTTCATTCAGAATCAATACATCTACAAGTGCAATCCATTCGGCCAAGAGTGATGCTGGAATGCTTCTCAGCGCGCCAACCGTTCCTGGATCCAAAACAATAGGGATGTCATGGTCCTTAAGTCGTTGAATCATTTCCATTACGTTCTTGCGAGACTTCGGATTAATAAGGGCGTACCCAGATAAGTATGCGCCGCTGAAATGTTCCAATGAAGGCAGATCGGCAATGCTAAGTCCAGAGTTTGCGCCGGAATCTGGAAACATTGTTCTGTCGCCGGCTTCATTTACAAGAATTACAACTACTCCGCTTTTCTCACCTGTCGCGCGCTCGCTGCTGTGTCTCACCCCGTATAGGTCAAGGTCTTCATGAAGGAATTCACCATTTAAGTCATCACCTGCGCGCGAGCAAAGGAAAACATCATTTCCAAGGGAAGCCAGCCATGTCGCGACGTTTGCTGCTGCGCCACCACCGTGAGTGGAAATACTTGCTGCCGTATCGCCCCCAACATGAATCTCGGAATCAATTACCACACTCACATCAAGCATGATGTCGCCGATACAGAGGAAGTTTTTCATTTATTAAATTGCCAATGCTATTTCTGCAGCCAGCTTTGAATTCGATTTAATGATTTCTACGTTCACGTCCAGGCTCTTTCCTTCACTCACTCGATGAAAGTATTCCAATAAGAAAGGAGTAACGGCTTTACCTGTTATGTGAGCAGCGGTGGCTGCCGCTAAACCATTTGTGAGAAGTGTGTCGTGGAGTGCGCGGTCCAGCTCGTTTTTAACTGGGTTTGTGACGATAATTGCGGTTTCAGCAGTGTTTACGGATTCTCGCTGATTCCAAATCGCTGCAATCTCTTCAGGTGATTCCACTCGGTGTTCTATTTCAAAACCAGATTCGGTCAGATAAAAACCAGGGAACTTATTTGTCTTATATCCAAGAACTGGGACTGCCAGAGTTTCTAGACGTTCAAGTGTTGCTTCGACATTCAAAATAGATTTCACACCGGCACAGACAAGGACAATAGGAGTAATTGAGAGACTTCGAAGATCCGCTGATTCATCAAATCCATCTCCACGGTGAACTCCGCCAAGGCCACCTGTAGCGAATACAGAGATCCCGGCCATTGCAGCAATGTGAGCTGTCGCTGCAACTGTGGTCGCAGCGCTCTTCTTTGATGCAGCAAGCACAGTAAGGTCTCTTGTTGATGCTTTAACGACGCCATCTTCGTTTGCAATTCGATCTAGTTCATTTTCCTCAAGCCCAACATGGATTTCGCCATCAATGATTGCAATAGTTGCTGGAACCGCACCTGTTGCACGGACGATCTCTTCGACCTCTTTTGCAACAATCAAATTGCGAGGGCGGGGCAGTCCATGGCTAATAATTGTGGATTCAAGGGCAACAATCGGCTTCTTCGACGCAATCGCTGCTTCAACTTCTTTTGAAAATTTAATCACATCTCAGAGGTTACCGCTCTTGCCCAAGGCGTAAAAACAGCCGATTAGACCCTAAGAGATGCAATTCGCTACTATTCTCGGGCTGCAAATAACAACCTGGCTGGTTGCCCGAGCGGCCAATGGGAGCGGACTGTAAATCCGCCGGCTACGCCTTCGAAGGTTCAAATCCTTCACCAGCCACCATTTGTACTTTAGGAATTAGATAGTTGTATAGACAACTTAAAACTTTAGTGCTAATTTAATTGACGTGCTCGCAAATAGAAAAGTGGTAGTCACTGGAAGTCGCGGTATGGCCGGGGCATTGATTGAGCAGCTAGATATTTTGAATTGTAAGACTTTCGCCTTAGGTGGTGAAGAAAATGATGGGGCCAATCTACTGTCGAAATGTAGAAATTTACTTGGCTACGATCCAGTTGATCTTCGAATTGAAAACCAAGTTGAAAAAGGATTTGAGAAAGCCAACCAGGCTCTAGGCAAAATTACTGACGTAGTTTCTATCGTCGGTGGCTCTGGCAGAAGTTTTGGGGATGGCCCACTACATTTAATGAGTCGCGAAGCTTGGGATAAGACTTTGGAACTGAACTTGACCACTACTTTCTTAACTGCAAGAGAGGCAATCAAATTACTGAAATTGAATGGTGGTGGTTCACTCACTCTTACATCATCAGTATTAGCAAACTCACCTTCACCTGAGTATTTTCAGACGCATGCATATGCAACAGCAAAAGCGGCCATCTCCGGATTAGTTAAAACTTTAGCCGCTGCGTATATTGCTGAAAATATTCGAGTAAATGCAATTGCTCCTGGGTTAGTTGCAACTCCAATGGCTGCAAGAGCTGCCACTAACCCAGAAATTGTAGAATTTACCAAGAAAAAACAACCACTCATAAAGGCACAACTTCCAGTCGAAAATTTAGTAGCTGGATATCTTGTGCTGCTTGAAAATAGCGCGATTACAGGGCAAGTACTAACAATTGATGGTGGATGGTCCACCATCACAGACATTTAGGAGAAAAAGAAGATGGCTCATCCTCGATACTCATATAAAACAATTGCAAAGACAATCGATCACTCACTTCTTAAGCCTGAAATGACTCGGGATGAAGTCGCGGCTGGTTGTGCAATTGCAAAAAAATATGATGTGGCTTCGGTTTGCTGTAAACCTTCCGATGTTGTCTTTTGTGCTGAATTACTTGCTGGAACTGATGTGGAAATCGGAACCGTCGTTGGATTTCCCCACGGTTCATCAACGACGCAAACTAAAGTTTTTGAAACACAGAAAGCGATTGTTGATGGCGCAACAGAGATAGATATGGTCCTAAACATTGGACTACTTAAATCAGGAGATTACAGTGCAGTTGAAAACGACATTGCTGCAGTAGTCGAGGCAGCATCAGGCAAAATGGTAAAAGTAATCTTGGAGAATGCATATTTAACAGATGATGAAAAAGTCACAGCATGTAAATTAGTTGAAAAAGCTGGTGGACATTATGTAAAGACTTCTACTGGGTACGCACCTACTGGAGCTACTTTAGAAGATGTAAAACTTATGAAAAATAGTGTCTCTGCCAAGATAAAAGTAAAAAGTGCTGGAGGAGTTCGAACTCTTGATGCGCTTATAGATATGTTGGATGCAGGCGTGTCTAGATCCGGCGCAACGACAACTGCGCTCATGTTGGACGAGTATGTGACAAGATTTGGCCGTGACTAAATTTCTCGGTTTAGATCTTGGTGGAACCAATATAAAGATTTGTGTTCTTGAATCTATAGACGGACACTGTAAAGAAATAGAAAAATCCACCATACCTACTGACGCTGAAAATGGCCCTGAGTATGTAGTAAATCTTTTGGTACATATTGCCAAGCAATATGTATTAGAAAAATACTCAGACATCTCTGCAGTCGGAGTTGCAGTACCCGGCATTTTCGATCATGAATTAGGCGAGATACTTCTTTTTCCAAACCTTCCTGGCAATTGGAAGCACCAGCCAATGAAGAAACCGATCGAAGATGCATGTAATCGGCCAGTTTCAATAATTAATGATGCACGAGCGTTTGCATTGGCTGAAGCAAATGCTGGCTTGGCAAAAGGCAAAAGTCCGGTTGCGTGTTTGGTTCTTGGCACGGGTTTTGGTGGTGGAATAATTATTGATGGACACGTGCATATGGGTTCAACACTTGGTGCTGGCGAAATTGGCCACCAGATTGTTAATGCCGATGGTGCGCTTTGTGGTTGTGGAGCTCAAGGATGTGCTGAGACATTAACTTCGGCGCAGGCGCTTTCTACTTTAGCGGGAGCAAAATCGCCTGAAGAGGCTTATAAGCGAGCAATTGATGGCGATGTGCAAGCAATACATGCTTTTTCGGAATCTGCAAAATGGATCGGAATAGCAATCGCAAATGTAATGGTTGTTTTAGCCCCTGAACTTTTTATCATTGGTGGCGGCGTTGCGCAGTCTGGTGATTTTTTCTTAGATTTAATAAGAGTGGAAGCTAATAAGAGGGCAAAATTAGTTCCAGAAAACTCTATCCAAATTCATGCAGCAAGTTTAGGTGTTTATGCTGGTTCAATTGGAGCGGCGCTAAATGGCGCAATAAATGCTGGAGCACAATTTAATTTAATATCAATTACATAGCGCGTTGCAACATAAGCGGTTTCAGTAAATTCTAAAGGATTGCCATTTTTGTCTTCAATAATTCTAGTTTCTACTAATAGTGGTGTCTTTAATGGAATTTCAAGAAACTTTGCTTCGGAAGCATTCGCAATTCTTGCGCTCAACCAACCATTTGCAAGATTTGGAGCCATTTCGATATGCCTTAAAGCTTCATGTAGAGAACCATTCACTAAATCAAATTTTAGGACACCAACTGCTTCAGGAACTAAAGCTACTCGTTCCAGAGCAAGCGGTCTGTCATCGGCCATTCGAACTCTTTTTACAACAACACACTTTGCACTTTTTGAAAGCTTAAGTGCCGCAAGATCATTTTTTGTAGGAGATTCGAGTTTTCCGGAAATCATTTTCGAACTAGGGGTAAGTCCTCGACGTGCCATGTCTTCTGAAAAGGAGAGCAACACTCCTTCGCGGCGGTGCAATGGTTGCTCGGCAATAAAGGTTCCGGCCCCACGCTTGCGATCTACCAAACCTTCACGCATAAGGTTCATGACTGCATGGCGGGCGGTCATTCGGCTGACGGAGAACTTGGCTGCAATGTCCACCTCTGAAGGTAAGGATTCACCGGTCTTGCCTTTGGCCACCTTTGTGCGTAGCCAGTCCTCTATTTCTTGATACCGGTGTTCCAATTTAGGAGCTTTTTTCTTCTCAATACCCTTCACAAATCCACTCCCTTGACCCTAAGATTAGTATAGACATTTAAATCTAATGTACATACTGTAGGGGGAGCAATGAAATCACAATCTGAGGCGGGAAGTGCACAAAATACTTTCGCCGGCACTTGGACTCTCATGGCTCAAAATTTACTCTCCAAATTAAGCAATGAACAGGGTGCAAATATTACAAAAGTGGCCCTATGGGCAGCTGAATCAATTGCTGCCGATGGAGTTGTGCACCTCTTTGGAACTGGCCACTCTCGAATCCCAATAGAGGAAATGTTTCCCCGCTATGGATCATTTCCCGGATTTAATCCGATGGCTGAACTCTCAATGACTTTTCATACTCAAGTTGTAGGCTCAAATGGTCAACGTCAAGCGATGTTTATCGAACGCGTAGAAGGTTTTGCTGAACAAATATTGAAAAATTGGAATTTCAAACCACAAGATATATTGATTATTTTTAGTGTCGGAGGACAGACAGCGGTTCCAATTGAAATGGCAATGGGTGCAAGAGCACGTGGAATCAAAGTTATTGCAGTGACTTCAATCGCACAGAATAAATTTGGAGTTCCTCCGCATTCAACCGGCACAACACTTTCGGACAATGCAGATTTAGTTATTGACTTGATGGTCCCAGTTGGGGACGCTTTGGTTTCTATTCCCGGACTTGAAACACCTGTAGGACCTGGTTCTACTATTACCGCAATTGCGATAGTGAATGAAATTAAAGTCCAGGTGGCTGATTACTTAATCAAACACGGGATTACACCTCAAGTACTCACAAGTTCGGCAGTAGTTGGAAAAGAGGAGAGTAAGCGTTTATTTGACGCTGCTTACGCTGAACATGCGCGCAGAGTATCAACACGTTTAACCGGAGCGATTGATCACACAGGGGGTGAGGGCAAAGGTTAAAGAGTTTATATTCAAAAAATGGAATATAAACTTTTGGTAACAACTCAACAATCTCGTTGAATTCTTGCTAGGAACTAGTAAGAATTGTTACAACAGTAGAAACTAACCGAAAGGATGGCAATGAAGCTAAGTAACAAACGTTCTACCGCAATCTTTGCAGCGGTATCTGTAGTTAGTCTCATGGTAACTATGGCTGGTGTTGTAACACCTGCTAATGCAGCAGCTACCTACAAGATTGGTGTAAGTAATAACTGGGCGGGTAATGCCTGGCGCGAAGAAATGGTTTGTGCTATCAAAGCAGAAGCCACTCTTAGCGGCAAAGTTGCGAAAGTAACTGTGCTTTCTCGAAATACTGATTCTGCAGGTCAATCAGCAGATGTCCGTAGCCTTATCACTCAAGGCGTGAATGCAATCATTATTAACTCTGGTGACTCATCAGCAAATAACCCTGCAATTGCAGAAGCTGTTGCTGCCGGAATTAAAGTAATTGCAGTGGACAACTCAATTACAGCGCCAAATACAACTTTGGTCTCAAATGACCAGGTTGCTTACGGTGCTGCTGGTGCTGAAGCACTTGCAAAGGCAATGAATTACAAGGGAAATATTCTTTATATGCGTGGTATCTCCGGGGCAGGTGCTGATACAGATCGCAATACAGGATTTAGATCTGTAATTAAGAAATATCCAAATCTACATGTAACAAAAGAAGTGTTTACAGGTTGGGACTGGACAAAGGGCGGGCAATTAGCTAATCAATTGCTAGCACCTGGAAAGTTCCAAGGAGTTTGGACATCTGGAATTGATTATCCAGTTGTACAAGCAATGCAAACTCGTCTTAAGGGAAAGTACATTCCAGTAGTTGGTGCTGATAACAATAAGTTTGTTGGCATGACTGCAAGCCTTGCAAGCAAAGGCTTTGTTGGAATCATCGTTCCTAATCCAGCAATTGTCGGCGGTGCAGCTCTCAAAGTTGCAATCGATGCTCTTGATGGAAAATCAGTAGCTGCGAAAAATCTTCTTCACCCTGTTGCATTAACTTATGCAAAGAATAAGGCGTTGATTGATTCACTTTACTTTGCAGCTCAAGATGCCAACTTCTCGTCAACTGTAGCGCTAAAGGGGTATACAACATTTACTCCAGCACAGCTATTCCGTTGCCGTGCACCACAGGATGATCCTGAAACAACTAGCTGATTTTAAATTCTTTAATTAGCTAAGAGTTTAAGAAGAACCCCGGAGAGAGATCTTCGGGGTTCTTCTGGGTCATATCTACCAGCGCCAGAAAGGGATATTTTGAACAAGAAGGCTTTACTGAAAATCTCCAATTTAGCGAAATCTTATGGATCCGTAGTTGCGCTAAGGGACGCAAATTTTGAAGTATTGCCTGGTGAAATTCATGCATTACTTGGCGCCAATGGTGCGGGTAAATCAACTCTTGTCAAAATACTTACTGGCGTTATTTCAAGCGATCAGGGAGTAATAGAAGTAAATGGCACTCCCGTAAAGTTCACATCGCCAGATAATGCCCGTAAAGGTGGAGTTGCTCCAGTTTTCCAGGACCCAGCATTAATTCCCGATATTTCCATTCAGAGGAATTTGCATTTAACCGGAACAAATAAAAATCGATTCTTAAAAGAAATTGCCCAAATGGGTCTAACTGTTGACCTTAACAAACTTGCAAGTGAAATTGAACTGCCGCTACTTCGAATGATTGATTTGGCCCGAGCGCTTTCACATGATCCAGATTTATTGATTTTAGATGAAATTACTGCAGCACTTCCAGTTGATATGGCCCAAAAGGTTATTTCAATAATGGGTCAATATAAAGCGCAAGGAAAATCGGTGATTTTTATTTCACACCGACTCGCAGAGATTGAAGAAATATGCGACAGGGCAACAGTTTTGCGGGATGGAATAAATGTCGACACCTTTGATGCAGCCGCCGGAAGTGAAGAAAGAATAGTTGCTTCAATGCTTGGTGATAAAAATGTCTCTGCCAAAGAGCATAACCAACGATCCAATAAATCAGAGAATGATATTTTACTTAAAGTTGAAGGTTTAGCCGGTGGAAAGCATCTTAAGAGTGTCTCTTTCGAAATACATAAGGGCGAAGTACTTGGTGTAGCAGCTCTAGAGGGCCAAGGACAGGATTTACTTTTTGAAATTTTGGCTGGTGAGTCAAAACCATCAGATGGAAAAATATTTATTAATAATAATGAAGTTCATTTCAATCATCCTGATGACGCCATTAAATATGGAATCTCATATGTTCCGGGTGATAGAAAAACCGCATTGATGCCTCAGCGATCAATCCGCGAAAATCTGGCCCTTACACGTTTCCGAGGTTTGCGAAATTGGGGAAAAATCAATTTTAGAGATGAGGATTCTAAAGTTGATGGTGCTATTGAAAGTTTAGAGATTGATACTCGAGCTAAATCTCAAGTTAAAAGACTTTCTGGTGGTAATCAACAAAAAGTCACAATTGGTCGGTGGGTCACAACTGGATTTGATTTGCTCTTGTGTTTCGATCCAACCAGAGGAATCGACGTCGGAACAAAAGCTCAGATTTATGCACTAATTGAGAAGTTCGCAAACGAGGGTATGGCTGTACTTTTATTTACATCCGAACTTCGCGAGATTCAACTCGCATGCGATCGCGCAATTGTTTTATATGAAGGAAAAGTGCAAGCTGACCTTGAATATGACAATTGCGATGAAGCATCCTTGCTGAATGCAGCGCATGGATTGGTTGGTGCTTAAGTGAACTCAATTAAACTTAAGAGACAATCCTGGAATATTGGAATTATTTTAATCGCACTTTTTCTAGGCAGTTGGCAAGTCAGCAGACTCCCAGTTTTTGGTTCCTATGAGGCCAGAACATTTCTACTTGGAATTTTACCAATAGCACTTCTTTCTATGGGCCAAGCCATAATCATTATCGGCGGAGGAATAAATCTTGCAATTGGCGCGGAATCAGTTCTGATAAATTGTCTAGCAGCACGATTTATGGTTGATAAAAGCTTCACTGTTGCCGTTGCCCTGACTATATTTTTTCTACTAATTTCTGTTTTAGTAGGAGCGCTTACTGGCTTGATTATTTCAAAATCCAAAATTGCAGACATCATCGTAACTTTGGCTACTAGTTTTATTTTAATTGGCCTAGCTATGTATATTCAGCCATCGCCAGGTGGAGGAATGAATCTCACTTTGGCACATTTAATTTCTGGAAAAGATTCGGCATTTCTGCCACCGCTTATAACTTTGATACTGCCGTTGATCGTTATTTGGTTGCCACTTTATAGAAGCAGAACTGGTATTGCCATGTTTGCCATTGGTTCAAATAAAGATTCGGCGTTCTTATCAGGAGTAAATGTTGACCGAACTCGTATAAAACTCTATGCGATCGGCGGCTTATTTGCGGGAATCTCAGGAATTGCATTGACCGCAATTACTCTGAGTGGAAGCCCATTTGCAAGTATTAGTAACACCGCCACTTTGAATTCTGTTGCTGGCGCAGTACTGGGAGGAGTGGCTCTTTCCGGTGGTGTGGGTGGCTTAACCGGACCAGCTCTAGCGGCGTTAATTCTCTACTTTATTCCAACAATATTGCTGAACTATGGAATCGATCCAGCATATAGCCAAATTATTACTGGCGCGCTAACGATATTTGTAGTTCTTGTCGGTGGGCTAATTCGCAATCGTGGAAAGAAGAAGTAGATGAGCACTATTAAAACTTTTGTCGGAACACGCCTTACAAAATCTATGCTGAGCCTTTGGGCAATTTTGATTGTGCTATTTGTAATCACTGGATTAGTCGACCATTACTTTTTCACAGTTCCATCTATTGGAGTTACCTTTCAGCTAGCAGTTCCACTTGGCCTATTAGCTGCCGGACAAACAATTTGTATGCTAACTGGTGGGATTGATTTATCAATCGCAATGATTGCGACCGGAGCAGCATTCATTGTCAGCATTAAATCTCCTTCCGGGTTAGGAATGGCCTTACTTTATGCATTTTTGTTTTGTGTGCTGATTGGAACTATTAATGGCTTAGCAGTTGGGTTGCTTGGAATGAATCCGTTAATTATGACCCTTGGAATGAATGCAGTTTTAATTGGAGTTTTTACAGTTGGAATTACAACTTTCTTAAAGGGAAGTTCAACTATGCCCGACATAATCATAAAATTGAGCACAGCCACAATAATCGATCCGCTGAGTTGGCCACTCGTTCTTTGGCTGTTAATTGGTAGTGCAGTTTTATTCCTTCTCACGAAAAGTGGATTAGGTAGATTAATTTATGCGGTTGGCGATAATGCAACTGCAGCAAGATTGGCTGGAGTGAGGGTTTGGAAAGTACAGCTCGCGGCTTACATTCTCTGCTCACTATTCGGTGGTTTAGCGGGTCTAATGATTGGTGGACAATCTGGAGCGGTTTCAATGAGTTTGGCCGATTCCTTGGTTTTACCCTCCGTAGCCGCAGTGGTTATAGGTGGCACATCAATCATGGGTGGAATTGGCGGTTATACAGGAAGCATTATGGGAACTTTAATTTTGACTGTTCTGTCCTACTTGCTTGCAACATTAAATTCATCAGAGGCTGTTAAACAAATGATTTACGGATCAATCGTTTTAGCTTTAGCTTGGACATATTCAAAATTAACTGAGAAATCATAAAATTCAAATGACAATTCGATCATCTGCTGTAATAGGAACTGGATTTATTGGAACTGTTCATGTGGAGGCAATCAGACGAACTGGGAATCATGTAAAAGGAGTGCTTTCAGGTTCAAGCAAAAGTACATTAGAAGCGAGTGCAAAACTAAAAATTGAGAAAGCCTACAACTCCCTAGAGGAGATTTGTAATGATCCTGATATTTCTGTAGTCCATGTAACAAGTCCCAATGCTTTACATGTTGAGCATGTCGAGAAACTTATTTCTGCAAATAAACATGTCATTTGTGAGAAGCCACTTGCTTTGTCCGCTGAGGAAGGAGAACATCTACTTTCCTTGGCAGAAAAAGAAAATATTGTTCATGCGCTTTGTTTCAACACACGATTTTATCCAATGGTCCATGAAGCTAAACATCGTTTTCAAAGTGGCGAAATGGGAAATCTTCGCTACATAAATGCTCAGTATCATCAGGATTGGCTCATGTTAAATACGGATTGGAACTGGCGTTTAGACACAGCACAGGCAGGCAAATTACGGGCGGTTGCAGACATCGGCTCGCACCTACTGGATCAATTAGGTTTTGTAACTGGTGAGGAAATTGAATCTGTATTTGCAGATTTACATACACTCGTAAAAATCCGTAAGAGACCACTTGGTGAGGTTCAAACATTTACTTCCGCCGGTGATGTTGTTCGGCAAGATGTTAATGTAGTTTCAGATGATGCCGCGGGCATTCTCCTAAGGTTTAGAAACGGTGCCAGGGCAACGGTTTCTATTTCTCAAATTTCCGGGGGCGCAAAGAATTCATTAAAGTGGGAAATTTCTGGGGAAAAGGGATCTCTCACTTTTGATGCCCAGGACCCCGAAAGATTAAATTTTGGACACCGTGATCGTGCGAATGAATCCTTACTTAAGGATCAATCACTAATCTCTCCCGAAGCTGCTGCAATAACTTTTTACCCAGGCGGGCATGTCGAAGGTTTTGGCGAAACATTTAGAGGACTATTCCAAGAAGTTTACGCGCACATTGAAAATAGAGAGAAAATAGTAAATTTTCCAACTTTTAGCGATGGTGTAAATAGTTTGAGATTAACCGAGGCAATTGCTAAAAGCTCTGAAAACTCTTCTTGGATAAAAGTAAATCGATGAAAGGAACGACCAAATGAAACTCGGACTACTAACTGCACCTCTCCCATCTGTTCCATTGATGGAAATTGCAAAATGGGCTAATACACAACGATTTGAAATGTTAGAAGTGTGTTGCTGGCCAAAATCAGCTGATGCAAATCGACGATATGCAGGTATAACCCACATCGATGTAGAAAATTTAAGCAAAGAAGAGGGCCAACAGATCGTTGGAGAACTTAAGACTCATAATATTACGATGTCGGCGCTAGGTTATTACCCAAATAATCTTCATCCAGATTCCAACCACCGTGAAGCTGTAAATGAACACACTAAAAAAGTTATTCGAGCAGCAGGCCTGATGGGTGTACCTGTAGTGAGTACTTTTATTGGTGCAGATGCCACAAAAACCCAAGCAGAGAACTGGGTTGAAGCGCAGAAAATTTGGCCAGATATTGTGAAATATGCTTCGGACAATAATGTAAAAATTGCAATTGAAAACTGCCCCATGATTTTTAGCAAAGATGAATGGCCAAGTGGTCATAATGTTGCATATTCTCCAAAAATTTGGCGCGAGATGTTTGATAAGTTTGGGCCAACAGTTGGTTTAAACCTCGACCCATCGCACTTGGTTTGGCAAATGATTGATATTGAAAGAGTTATTCGAGAGTTTGGAAGCCGTATTTATCATACTCATGTTAAAGATATGGAAATTGATCGAGAAGGCTTATATGAAAACGGAATAATGTCAGGTGGAATTGGTTGGCAGAGACCACGTCTACCAGGTTATGGAGAAGTGAATTGGGCAAAGTTTGTTTCTACGCTTTCACAAGTGGGTTATGACTACGTACTATGCATTGAACACGAAGATCGCAGATATGAAGGCACTGACGAATTAGTAAAGCAGGGCTTCATGATTGCACGTAATCAAATAGCCCCGCTTCTACCAATGTAGAACTTACTTTATGGATTTACGGTTGCAACAACGCGATCGCTGAACTCGTTGGTTGTTGGATTCTTTAGAATCATTTTGACCCTACCGTCGGGCAAAGTCTCCTGTTTAATAATAATTTGTCCCTCAAATGTATTTGGAGTGTTACTAATTCGTGGGGTTCTCCCTCCACGCCACTCAACATCTATCGGCGCCCATCCATGTGTTTCAACGGATTTAAAGCAAGCATCCATAATCGCATTCACAACATAGCCATCGTAGAAAGTTTCCATTGGATCTGATCCATTTTCCATGGAATTGAACATGTCAGTGAACATATCGACGTAGCCGAGCTCAGCAACTTCATCACCAACTGGAAATAACCATCCAGTAGAAGTTTCAGATTTTTCAGCAACATATGAATTGCCTTCGGCAGATGTAAACATCTCAAAACCTGTGCGCAAGAAATGGTTTAGCCAGATGGTTCCATGTGTACCTGCAACTTCGTCACGTAAGTCCATGCCTCCTCTAAATGTCCAGGAAACTTCAAACTGACCGATTGCCCCAGATTCAAATCGAATTAAAGCAATTGCATTGTCTTCAGCATTAATGGGATGTACCAAAGTATCTTTCCAGCAAAGAACTTCTATTGGACGATTGCCCTTACCAACAAAATTTCTAATGATTTCAATGCAGTGGCACCCGAGATCAATGATGCATCCGCCCCCCGCTTGTTTGTCATCCCAAAACCATGCGCTGTGAGGCCCAGGGTGCGTTTCACGAGATCGAACCCAGAGGACATCGCCAACTGCACCGCTTTGAACAGACTTAACTGCCTTCAAAGTTTTTGGCGTATAGCAAAGGTCTTCTAGATATCCGGCAAAAATTCCAGCCTTTTCCACCATATCCAAAATTCTTTTAGCTTCTGCAGCCGTTCTAGCAAGTGGTTTTGTGCACAAAACTGCTTTTCCTGCTTTTGCAATTTTTGCGATAACTTCCTCATGCATGTGGTTTGGTAGGGCAACTACAACCACATCTGTATCTGGGTGGTTGATGGCTTCATCGATATCAGTTGTGTAGTTCGGGACATTCCAGCGTTCTGCAAAAGCAGCCCCTCTTTCACTAGATCGCGAATAAACCACTGCAACAGAGTCTCTATTTCGCTGCCCCTGTAATGTCATGGTGTAAAAATCGGCAATCAACCCAGTACCAAGCATCGTTATCCGGTGAGCCTTCACACTAACCTCCAACAAGTCATAAGAGTTAAGAATTTATAGTAGTATAGACTAATTAGGGCGAGGAATAAGGAGTCCAACGAAAAATCCTGAGAGGTTAAAAATATGACCAGCCGTATGAATCTAGGCAATTTTGATGTAGTTGTCGTAGGTTCAGGTTCGGCAGGGGCGTGTGCGGCGATTGCCTCGGCAAGATTAGGCGCAAGTACTTTAATAATTGACCGACTTCCTTTCATTGGCGGCACAAGCACTGGCGTTCTAGATACGTTCTATGGCTTTTATACCCCTGGGGAAAGATCTAAGAAAATTGTTGGCGGTATTCCTGATGATGTAGTGAATACCTTAAAAAAACTTGGGCCGGTTCTAGAGCGTCCTAATACATACGGCGCTGGTACTGGAATTACATATAACCCCGAACACCTCAAGGTTGCATGGGAAAGATTATTAATAAATTCTGGAGTAAAGATTTTATTGCACAGTTTGCTTCAAGAAGTCAATGTGAAAGATGGCCGCATCGATTCTATAACTGTAGCAACACGTGCTGGACTTGCAAAAATTTCAGGTAAGAGTTTTATTGATGCAACTGGAGATGCAGATCTTTCATATTTTGCGGGTTTTTCTTTTGAAAAAGCTGGAGAATTATCGCCAGCTCAAACAATGACAACGACTTTTCGAATGGTAAATGTTGATACGGCCAAACGTAAGAGTTTTTCAAAAGAAGAATTACATTCTGAAATGGAAAAAGCCGCTTCGGATGGTTACCGATTACCTCGTAGAGAGGGCTCTGATCACATAACAACTGTTCCAAATACTATGGCCACGGTTATGACACGCGTTGATTCCATAAAGATTAAAGATGACAATGAAATAGAGTCAGTCCTGGACAATCCATTTTTCTTGAGCGAATCAGAAATATATGGACGTGAACAGGCTTTGGAATACGCACGATTCCTCATTGACAGAGTTCCCGGTTATGAAAAATCAACAATATATGGGTTATCAACTTTTCTGGGAATCCGAGAAAGTCGACGCGTTTATGGTGACTATCGTGTTACCAGAGACGACGTTTTAAATGCCCAGCAGTTTGACGATCAAATTGCTTTATGTGGTGCACCGATTGAAGATCACCACAGTGGTACGGGCACAAATTGGGCATACATACCTGAGAGTGGAGCTGTCGGAATTCCGTTACGAGCATTACAAGTTAAAGACAGCACAAATACTTTAGTTGTTGGTAGATGTTTTTCTGCCACTCACGACGCACATGCAAGTATTCGTTCGATGGCGCAATGTATGGCCATGGGAACTGCGGCAGGCACAGTCGCATCATTAGCTACCAAATCAAGTGGCGATATCAGAAACGTTGAGTTTTCAGTAATCAAGTCAACTTTAGTTTCATCTGGCTCAATTTTAGAAATCCCAGAATAAAGATGACAATTGCTCGGAGCGTGCTTGGAGATATTCCTACCAACGCATTAGGTGTGACTTATATGCATGAACATTTGATTATTGATTCAAGAATCGTAGAAAATGAATTCAAACACATTTGGCTTCCCTCCACGGAGGCCGCTGCATCCGAAGCTTCGTTATGTTATGAAGTTGGAGTTCGGACTCTAGTTGATTGTATGCCAATGGGTTCTGGTGGTGATATTAGAAAACTGGTTGAAGTGAGCAAAAATAGCGAAATAAATATTATTGCCTCGACTGGGATGCACACGAGAAAATATTATGAATCTGACGATGCAATTTTGCAAATGAATGCCGACGAATTGTCCGAGAAGTTTATTGAGGATATTCAAATTGGATCGAAAAATACTTCACACAAGGCAGGGATCATCAAAGTAGCCTCCATGGATGAAAAATTATCCACCAAAGAAAAGGATCTTTTTGAGGCCGCGGCCATCGCTCATAATCAAACTGGAGCCCCAATCCTTACACATTGTGAACATGGCGAAGGTGCAATCGAACAAATTGAACTATTTCATAAGTTAGGAATTTCTCTCGATAATGTAACAATTTCGCACACAGATAAAGTGGATGACTACGGCTATCACTATGAGATTTTAAGTAGCGGGGTTTTTGTTGAATTTGACCAATCATTGCGCCAATTTGAAGATTTAACGCCCAAGAGCGCTTCGCTCACATGTGCATTATTAGAAGCCGGTTTTAGTGATCAAATCATGTTTGGAACTGATGGCGCACGGCGAACTTTATGGAGCACACTAAACGGTACTCCAGGTTTAGCGTGGCTATATTCGGGTTGGAGTAAGGTACTAATTAATCTAGGAGTTACTCAAAAAGATTTAGATAAATTTTTTATAGGAAACCCGTCAAAAGCCTTACAGTTCAAGGAGATCAAAAATGTTTTTTGAAGCATTAAGGCAGCAGAAAATTCTTCCAATTATCACTGTTAATGAAATTGCCCAGACTCGTTCGACAGTTTCTATGCTGAAATCTAATGGATTAAATATTATTGAGATCACTCTTAGAACCCCTCAGAGTTTGGAAGCTCTTGAAGAATTTTGCAAGGATTCTGATTTAGTTATTGGTGCTGGTTCGATTTCAAATGTCGATCAATTGGAACAAGTTGTAAGTATTGGTGCAAAGTTTGGTGTTTCACCAGGAATATTTGAACCACTTGTTATACGTGCATCACAGCTTGGATTGCCATATATTCCCGGAGTTGCAACACCATCGGAGATTATGACGGCAATAAATCTCGGTGTTAATCAAGTTAAATTCTTCCCAAGTGAAACGCTTGGTGGAATAGCAGCTCTTAAATCTCTCAGTGCGCCATTTCCAACGGTGAGTTTTATACCAACAGGCGGCATTAACGCTGAAAACTATGAAGAATATTTGAAGCATAAATTCGTGCTGGCAGTCGGCGGAACGTGGTTAACCTAATTGCAGATTATTTGCATGTAGACATCTCAGAACTCACTCAATAACCTTTCCCTATATCCATCCACAATTAGGAGCTATCGTGAAAAAACGTTTTGGAATATTTGCCGCAGTAATTATTGCCGCAGTACTTGTTCGACCTTGGCGGGTTGCCCGAGCGGCCAATGGGAGGGGACTGTAAATCCGCCGGCAACGCCTTCGAAGGTTCAAATCCTTCACCAGCCACCAGATTAAAAAACCCCCGCTTCGTCTAATACGCGAAGCGGGGGTTTTTACTTTACCTAGGTAATTTCACCTACTTATTGGTGCGAAACGGCCCCGCTGTTCCATTCTTTAGTCTGCTTCGAAGAGCTACGAAGTACCAAACCGCAGCTGCGAGTTCGAAGTAGATTGTCATTTTGGCCACTACGTGGCTGCCTGCAGGCAATGTCATGCAAAGAACCACAACGATGGCCCAGCCAATTCCTACCATGCTAAGTGGAACAAGTTTCTTGCCCATGTCGTAGTAGTTAGCAGGCGCACTTGGGATCTTATTATTCTTAGAGCCCACAACGGTTGCTACAAGAACCGAACCATACGTAATGTAAAGAACTACGCTAACGATTCCAAGTACTTGTGAAGCAATTCCTGAAGAAAGGAATGTGACGCCTATAGCAAAAGCACCGACGAGAACTACTGCAGCGATAGGAGTCTTGGTCTTTGGGTTAACCTTTGAGAAGACCTTTGAGAAAGGAAGCATGTTGTCACGTGACAATGAGTAACAAGTACGAGTTGCAACTGTCACGTTAGCAAGCAAGCACGAGAACATTGAAACGAAGCAGACTACCTGCAACAAGAATCCGCCAGTTTGTCCAAAATGAGCCTTGAAAATTGAGATCATTGGATTCGATGACGTTGAATTTACGGTGTCGCCAATTTTGCCTGGAATAGCCATCGCGAAAATTGCGAATACGCCAAGTCCAGCAAGTCCTGAAACAATAACCGAACGCTTCATCGCTTGAGGAGCAACTTTGCGGGGGTCATGCGTTTCTTCTGCAAGGTCGGCTGAACCTTCCCACCCAGCAATTGTCCAGATTGGAAGAAGGAGGGCAGTTGCAATTGCCGTGATATTTATCTTTCCACCAGTTGATGAACCGTGTTGGAAGAGAATGCTTGCGCCCTGCTTTTGAGCGAAGAATGCAATACCGATACCCAGAATTGCTGTGAGACCGATAGTTCCGACTAGTTCAACAGCAGCTCCACCGTTATTGATGCGAGCGGTAAGTTTGATTGAAATTATGTTTACGACTACTGCGAAAACAATTCCAATTCCCGACAACATGATGATGTTGGAATGTGTTGGGTTATGCCAAAAATCAGGTGCGAACACTGAAGCGAGGGCAACAGCGATACCAGCGGATCCTACAAACTGACATAGGAGTGCATTCCACCCAGTGAACCAACCAAATGTTGGATTCGTGAGGCGAGATGCCCAATGGTAGGCATATCCAGTAATTGGTAGTCGAACAGCCAGATGACCATAGACTGAAGCGAGCAATAAGGTTCCTGCAATAACAGGTAACCAGAGCCAGATCGCGATTCCACCAATTGTCTGAAATGGTTGCGCGAAGAGGGTAAATACAGTTGTTGTAACGCTAATCATGGAGAAAGCTAAAGCGAAGGATGAGAAACCACCCATTGTTCGCTGCAACTCTTCCTTATACCCGAAAGCGCTGAGCGCCTTATCTTCCTGTATATCTTGATTGTCATTAAACGGCATTTGTACTCCTCTAGATTGAGAAATTTGAGTAGAAATAAGTTTTATTATTTAGTTGGGGATTAGTCGGAATTTTCCGCTAACAGTTATGGCGATATTGAGTTTTGTTTTCGTTAAGTACATCAATCCATGTATGCACCACCATTAACGGAGATGGCTTCTCCGGTAATAAAGCTTGAATCGCTGCCCGCCAAGAAAGCGATAACTCTGGCCACATCTTCTGGAGTCTCTAAACGAGCTAATGGCGTGTCATTGATCCAAAGTTTCTTGACACTTTCTGGATCACTGCCGCGAAGTTCTGCTTCCCACGCTAACTCACGATCCTGCATTGGAGTCGCAACAAAACCTGGGCAGACACAATTAACAAGAATTCCGTGGGGAGCAAGTTCAAAAGCCATTGATTGAGTCAGACCAAGAACTGCAAATTTGCTTGCAACATAATCTGCAAGAAAAGGGACTCTTCCCTGCTTGGCTGCCATTGAAGCCGTATTAATGATGCGGCCTTTAACGCCAAGCTCAATCATGGAGCGCGCTACTGCTTGCCCACATAGAAAGATTCCATATGTATTGACTTCAAATGTGCGTCTCATATCTTCGGGGGAGATGTCGATGAATTTTTGCATCTTAGAGATTCCTGCATTTGAGACCCAGACATCTATGCGGCCATGCTTTGCCACAATGTCTTTTACTAGATTCGTTGATGACTCAGCGCTTGTCACATCAACCATCGCCGCCTCTGCATCACCTATCTCCTTCGCAACCTTTTGCGCGCTCTCCAGATTAATATCGGTGACTACAACATAAAAACCTCTAGCTCCAAGCTCTCGAGCCGTGGCAGCACCGATTCCAGATCCTGCACCAGTAACAACTGCTATTTGTTTTTTCATTGATTCCATCCTTATCTCGTTCGAGCAAGTTTGTGAGAAATTTCCATTGTTGAAAGATGAAGCTCTTTGTACATTTCATAACGCTCTAGATAGAGGGCTTCATGCGCTGAATTTGGAGAAATAATCTCCCCTTCCTCAAGTGCCCCCTGCACAAAATTCCAATCCAGGATCGAGCCATTCCCAACGCCGGCGGCCACTGCGGCTCCGAAAGAAGCACCAGGGTGGTTGATAATTGAGGTCAGGTTTCGTCCTAATACATCGGCAAGAATTTCGCGCCACAACCTGGATTTAGAGCCACCATTTGTAACGGTGCAATTTGTGATTACTAGACCGCCTTCAGCAAAGACATCAAAATGTTGCTTGAAACCAAATGCGATTGCTTCTAAGAAGGCACGGTGCAAGTCTGCGCGTGTGGTTCCAAGGTGAAGACCGGCGATAACACCTCTCAAATCTGGATCATGGAGCGGCGACTTTTCGCCAAGAAAATAAGGAAGAGCCAAAAGGTTGCCAGGCTTGCTTGTTGCAGCTTCCATATCCAATAATTGAATATCGACGTCACCTAAAAGATGCTGCTCCCAACGTAGAACCGAGCCACTTGTCGCCATGCATCCATTAGGTAGCCACTTACCTTCAATTGGATGTGAATCTAGATAAAGTCTTGGATCGATAAAGAATTCATCACTGACTGCCAGAATGTCACCAGCTCCACCAAGTTTTACAAGGCAATCTCCGTGCGTCACGAGCCCAGCGCCAAATGCCGAAAGTACGTGGTCGGCTCCACCTACATAGATTTCAGTGCCTTCGGCGAGCCCTGTTTCTTTGGCTGCTTGCGCATTAATCGTCCCAACTAAAGCTCCAGATCTTTCAGGTTGCAAAAGCGCAGGCCAAGAAATTTGAGTTGCCTCAAGAATCGGCGCAAGAGGATTTTTGTCCCATCCGTAAAGTCCACTTTCAATTGCCCAATTGAGTTCCACATGAGGTTTGGCTCCAAGTTTTATAGCCATCCAATCGTAGGAACCCATAATCATTTTCGTGCGATTCCAATTATCCGGTTCGTTATGCGACAGCCACAAAGCCGTAGGCGCAACGGATTGTTGCGTAAGTTGGGAGCCGGTAAGTGATAAGAAATCAAAGCCTTCTAAACTTTGTGCAAGTGATTTAATTTCTAGAGTTGCTCGCGCATCATTTTGAAGCATTGCTCTTCTTAATGAATTTCCGTTTTCATCTGTAATAACAACTGCGGGAACCATTCCTGAAATTGCAACGGCGCTAATTGCAGAGGCAGAACACTCTGCTTCTTTGACTAATTCAACGACCGCAGCACACAGCGCCTTCCACCATTCATGTGGATCAGCCTCAGACCAACCTGGCTTGTCACTGAAAAGTTCGAGTGGTTGAGAGGACACTGCCTGAATCCCGTGTTCGGGATCCAATAAGACGGCCTTCAACCCAGATGAACCTAAGTCCACTCCAAGGAGAAGTCCAGATCTTGTTTTAGGCACTTCGAGCCGCATCTATAAATCGTTTAGCTCGCTCTGGATCAACTTCATTCCATGTGTAACCATCGCGCTTGAGGTCACTTCCAACAATGCAACCATCGGCGTATTTAAAGAATTCTTTGATTGTTCCCGACTTAGCGCCTGTATTGAGAAGAACCGGAACATCTTTATCGACTGCTTCACGAACGTCTGCAACAGTGCGAACATCTGGCTCACTTCCTGCCATTGGGCCAGAAACCAAAATAACGTCGGGCAAACTTGAGACTAATGTGGATTTAGCCATTTGGGCTGGCGTGCGCTGGCCAATGTTTGACGCAAATTCAGGAGTAATATTTGCAAAAATTGCCAGGTCTTCGCGGCCAAAAGCACGGCGATTTCTCAATAGGGTAGCGGCATCAGGCTGCCATAAGCCCATATCTGACTCCCACGTTCCAGTGATCACTTCTCTCATAAAGAATGCGCTGCTTCCAATCGCGATAGCCATTGCACATTGCTCATCCCATAGAAAATCAACTCCAAAGGGGATGTCGCTAGGTTTGCATTCAGTAACGACTCGAGTCATTACTGCCGACGCTTCAAGACCGGCATTGAGTTGGTATGGACGGTCCCCCTCGTTGCAGAAGAGAATTGCATCAAACCCTGCCTTAAGAAGTTGTTCTGTATCGCGCTTTACGTGATCAATAAGACCTTGTATTCCGGCGGCCGCATCGTAAAGAGGCGTACCAGGCAGTGGGGGAACATGCGCCATAGCAATCAACGGTTTATTGACGGACGGAAATATCTTCTTGAAGCGGGACATTACTTACCTTCCTGAGCGATTGGTTCAACATGGATTACATCGATTCCTAGACGTTTAAACTTTTTTATTTCCTCATTTGATGGCGCTGCATTTGTGACGAGGATGTCTACCTCTTTTAGGGCAGCAACAGATGCAAATGCAATTTTTCCAATTTTTGAAGCATCTGCAAGAACAATGACTCGACTTGCAGCTTTAATAGCCTCTTGCTTCACGCGAGTATCTTCAAGGTTGTACTCGGTTAGCCCCTTCGTTGCAGAAATCCCAGCCACCCCTAGAAAAACTGAATCGCAATTCAAATCCGAAAATGATCCTTCTGCTCTGGCACCGATCAAGCTCAATTCACCTTTTCGAACAACGCCGCCCGTCACAATTGTTCTGACTTGGGGCTTGCTGGTGAGTTCAGTGGCAATTCGCAGAGAACTTGTAATTATGGTGAGAACGAGTTTTGGATTGATGGCTCTGGCCATTTCTAGCGTTGTAGTCCCAACATCAATTATTGCGGTCTCCCCGTCAGCGAGAAGTTCGGCGGCGGCTCGTCCTATTCGCATTTTTGCTTCATGCTCTTGATTCGCCCTGAGGATAATTGGAGGTTCATAGGATCGACTCTGAGCTGCAATTGCGCCACCGCGGACTCTTCTGGCATGGCCACCGAATTCGAGAGCTTCAAGATCTCGTCGAATCGTCATTTCAGAGAGATGGAACTCCGCAGCTAAGTCAGAGATGCTTGCCTGCCCAGCCGAATTAAGTTTTGCCAAGATTCTGGCTCTGCGCAGGTCTGAACCCATCCCCAGAGGTTATTCCCCTAATTCACAAGAAACAACGGTATTTTGTTAATTTTTCACATAAATTAACATCAGCCTTACGCTCAATCAGGGACGTAGGTACATCTTTCTTCCAGCCGCCATCACTTCTGCCTCAGTGAGGCTTTCTAGATCAACGGTTTCAATCCGTCGAACCTTTTCTGCAAAGAGTGGATGCTGCTTGCGAAGATAGGTAACGAAATTGCCAACTGCGCTCGCTTTACCTTTTCCAGCTCCGACCAGATATATCTCGTCGGCATCCTTTATGTGTGAGAGAACGCGCTCAGCGAAAGCCGGGCTTAACAAACTTCGATTTCGACCGTTAAAAAACTTATTCAGAATTGTCTGATACTCCGCGTTTATTGCAGGTTCTTCGATTACCTCGGGCTTCGTATGCGGTTCTAATCCATGAGCCCAAACCCATGCATGATTTCGTGAAATTGCGACAAATACTTTTCTACTCATTTTGTGCCTCCATGTGCAGGCTACTCCCGTGCAATATCAATAAACGAATGAATTTGCGAGTGCTACTACTTCTAGCAAAGAGAGTGGGACTGGCTCTCTATAGAATGGTCCTATGAACCGTGCCAGAACTGCAGTAACTGTTGCTTTTATAACAAACGGTTTCGTCGTCGGTGCCTTTATTGCGCGTATTCCAGATTTCAAAGAAATATTGGCGCTGCGCAATGGTCAACTTGGTACTGCTCTTCTCTGCTCTTCAATCGGATTACTAATTGGGTTAGGCCCAACAGGTCGGCTCTCTGCTAACAGAGGAAGCGCTTGGGTCGCAGTTCCTGCCTCCATCGCACTCGCACTTTCCACAGTAATTGTTGGTTTTTCCCACTCCATCTGGCAGTTATCTGCTTCGCTATTCTTTTTTGGTTTCTTCCTTGGTGCTCAAGATGTGTCGATGAATGCTCATGCGGTTGTAGTTGAACATGAGGCCGGTAAGCGGATCATGAGTACCTTTCATGCAACGTATTCAGCTGGAGCTCTCGCGGGAAGTTTTACTGGAGGGCTGCTCTCTCAGTGGAAAGTCTCGATTTTTCAACACACTTTAGGCGTAGCGGTTGTGGCAGTTATTGCAGCACTATTACTTAAGTCGTGGTGGTTGCCAAATGAAATTGATATTCATCCAATAGAAAAAAAGCGAAGCCGTAGGCGTCCAGCGCTTTTCTGGGCACTTGGCTTAATTGCAATGTGTGGAACAGTTGGCGAAGGTGCTGCGGGCGATTGGGGCGGAGTCCTTAGTCGTGGTGCTTTTCATGCAACTCCATTTGTTTCAACTCTTCCATTTGTCTTCTTCTCAATAACGATGGTTGTCGGTCGATTTATGGGAGATCGACTTGCGGCTCGATTCGGCGCACGTTCACTAATCATTTACGGCGGCATAATTTCAGCAAGCGGTCTGGCTATAGGCTTAATTGTCGGAGGCATCGGCGGAGTTATTTTCGGATGGATTTTGCTTGCATCTGGAATGTCCATAGTTGTTCCACTTATATTTAGTATTGCTGGTTCGATGGCAAAACATCGCTTTTCAGATCGCATGGCGCCGGCAGAGGGCATGGCGATGGTTTCAGGTGTGGCATATTTCGGATTCTTAGTAGGGCCGCCCGCAATTGGATACATCGCTGACCAAATCACACTCCGTTGGGCGATGATGATTCCCGTGCTTCTCGCACTCGGAGTTGCAGGTGGTACTTTTTTTGTAATTAAAGAAGATAATATTTAGGCATGACTTCACGAATTACTCTCGTAAATACAAATTTATCGGTGTATCCACTTTGCTTAGGTGGCAATGTATTTGGATGGTCGGCTAATCAAGAAGAATCTTTCGCGGTGCTCGATGCGTATTTTAAAGCTGGCGGAAACTTTATTGATACCGCAGATGTTTACTCAGAATGGAAACCTGGAAATCAAGGTGGCGAGAGTGAAACGATCTTAGGAAATTGGATGAAGGCAAGAGGCAATCGCCACGAGATAGTTATAGCGACAAAGGTTGCTAAGTATTCAAAACAGCCGGGCCTCTCTGCGGTAAATATAAAGGAAGCCCTTGATGGCTCGCTTCGTCGATTGCAAAGTGATCATATTGACTTGTATTACTCACATGAAGATGATGCAAAAACGCCTCTCGAGGAAACGCTTGGTTCATACAACGAAGTTATTTCTGCTGGAAAAGTTCACTTAATCGCAGCTTCCAATTATTCAGGAGCCCGCTTGAAAGAAGCCGCCGCAGTCAGTGCTGCAAATAATTTTGCTTCGTATGTCGCTGTCCAGAATCGATACAACTTGATGGATCGTCTTCCATTTGAAGCTGATGTTGCTCCAGCGGTCAATGATTTAGGAATCACTTCACTGCCTTATTACGGGCTTGCTCGCGGCTTCTTGACAGGAAAGTATCGCCCTGGAGTAACAGTGGAATCTGCGCGTGCAGGTGGAGTTGTTGATTATCAAACCGAGCGTGGTTGGGCAGTTGTAGCCAAACTCGATGAGATTGCAAAAGATTTGAATACAACTCTCTCGGCTGTCGCTCTTGGGTGGCTACGTGGCCACGGCTCTGTTCCTATTGCCAGCGCGCGCACGGTCGCGCAAGTAAAGGAAATTCTCCCGATTGTGGAACTCTCCCAGACCCAATTAGCAGACCTTGATTCAGTTAGTGCTTAAGAAGTTTGCTCCAGTCAATCTTCATGAGAAGGTAAACACAAAATAGTAGAAATACCTGCACTGCAATTCCCCAAGGGGAAGTGAGCGAATTTTGAATCAACTCGCCCATTCCCTTTTGCTGGAGTGAGCTAGTACCCGCTACGTAAAGTGAGTAACTCACAATTCTTCCAGCAAAAAACGCAAGAGTAAGAGGAACCAACCTCATCCCAATCAGTCCCGCAGCCTCAAAAAGTTGCGCGGAAGGTATGGGTGAGAGTGCAAAGAGAAGGAGACCAACTAGGTGATGGGAAGTCTTTTGGTTTAAAACTTGGCTAGCGGCTTCCAAATTTGCACGCTGTTTCACTGAGATTTTGTTTCTCAGCAATCCCGTTGCCCTGGCCAGACAATATCGGCCCGATCCTGCAGCAAGTGCTCCGATTGCAACAAGTGGGATTGCCGGAATGTGTGAATTTAATTTAAAAAGTACAAGGACAGACCAGGTCGGCGGCGCAAACGCAGGCGCCAGATTCATCAAAAATATGACTACGCCCAGATAAAAATAAATCACAGGTATTAGATTAGCCTTCTAAACAAATGTTGAGAAGGAAAGTAAGACGCCTATTAAATTAGAAGTGGTTAGAGGCGCTTTGTAGCGCGTTGAATCAAGAGGTAAATTTGGCAACCAAGGCAATAATCAAAGGCTGCATTGAGAAAAGCTGCGACAAAAGCAAAAATCACAGGTATGTTAAATAGCAAACCTACATTTGTGAAAGAACCGATGGTTGCTAGTGCGGCAAATAAGAATCCGACCTTTTGTGCAAATTGAGGTCCGCGGATATCTTCACCAATAAAATCTCCTGCAAGGCGAGGCTGAATGAGTTTGCGATAAATGATTCCGTACGGCGCTTTCTTAGGAGAGACAAATCCGCCAATTGTAAATTGAATTAATTGGAGGAGAATAAGGAAAGTTGAGTGCGTAAGAAAAGCAGCACCTAGCACGATGAGAGTTATTGATGCAGTAACTCTTGGCCCACGAGGATCAATGAGTTCTGGCAGCGACGCCGACTTTTCTTTTATTGTCATGCGGAAAGTTTAAGAAGTGCAAAGAAAATAACCTAATTGCAAGTTGCTTGCAGGTGCTAACTATTTAGATATCCATTGGTGTAATTGCATCAACGACTTGTTCTCTCTTGGGGGCACCTACGGCACGGCCGACTTCAACACCACGCCTATCCAAGATCAACGTTGTAGGCGTTGAGCGAATATCCAATTTACGAACAAGCTCTAGATGACTCTCAGCATCAATGTCTACATGCTTAACGTCACTTAATCCCTTTGTTATGTCGCTCAAAAGTGCGCGGGTTGCGCGACAAGGAGTACAAAAAGCAGATGAGAATTGAAGGAGGGTGAGTCGAGTTCCAAAAGTCGCCCCAATTTCCTCTTCTGTTATAGCTGGATTTGTATGAGCCTTCATTGTGCCTCGTGTCTTTCGAAACCAAATGCCATATATGGAACTAAGCAGTAACACGGTAATTAGTGTCAGCAGGTTCCTCATAGGGCAAGTTTCTCATAGGAATCTAGGGCCAATTTATCCTGCAAATAGTTTGCATTAGACTCCACACATGACACATCACTATTGGGGCGACCAGGGGGCAAACCATCGCCCTGATCCAGAATGGGAATTGGATCCACAAACTCTTTCTGTACGTGGTGGATTAACTCGTACTGGTTTTGGTGAGACCTCAGAGGCGCTCTTCTTAAATAGTGGTTTCACTTATGCGACCGCCGAGCAAGCAGAATCATCTTTCGCAGAGGAAATTGATCACTTTCTATATAGCCGTTTTCACAACCCAACTGTTTCAATGTTTGAAAATCGCCTTGCAACACTTGAAGGCGCGCAACGCTGTTTGGGTACAAGTTCGGGCATGTCAGCGATGTTTATGTCCATTGCATGTTTAGTTTCTGCAGGAGATCGAGTTGTTGCTTCTGCGGCCATGTTTAGCTCATGTCATGTTGTTTTAACTGAAATTCTTCCAAAATGGGGAGTAATCGTTGAACTTGTAAAGAGCGATGATTTAGAAGGTTGGAAAAAAGCACTCTCTCAACCAACAAAAGCTGTATTTATCGAAACGCCAAGTAACCCAATGTTGGAAATTACAGACATAAAATTTGTAAGCGATTTAGCACATAAAGTTGGAGCGACCGTTGTTGTCGATAACGTGATGGCTTCAGTTGTCCTTCAAAAGCCATTGGAACTTGGCGCCGATGTTGTTATGTACTCGACAACCAAACATATCGATGGTCAAGGTCGCGTACTTGGTGGCGCAATCCTTGGTTCAGATGACTATTTCAATAATCACTTGCTTCCATTTAACCGCCACACCGGACCAACAATGAGCGCTTTCAATGCGTGGGTACTTGTTAAATCTTTGGAAACTATTCAGATGCGCGTACATGCAATGGCTGATGGCGCACAAGCAGTCGCTGAATTTCTTGAAGCACATTCAAAAATTGATGTTGTTCGCCATCCCGGATTAAAAAGCCATCCGCATCATGCTCTTGCGATGTCGCAAATGAGCGGTAAAGGAGGAAGCATGATCGGATTTGAAGTCAAAGGTGGCAAAGAAGCAGCATTTGCAATCATGAATAAACTTCGCGTCATTGATATTTCAAACAATCTTGGAGATAGCAAGTCTTTAATCACACACCCTGCTTCATCTACTCATCGACGTCTTTCTCCCGAAGTTCAAGCAGAGATGGGAATTCATGCGGGAACACTGCGTTTATCGGTTGGCCTTGAAGCAGCTAGCGATCTAATTAAGGATTTGCAACAAGCACTTGCTTAAGAGTTAGTAAATAAAAAACCCCGCCAAAACAAACTGGCGGGGTTTTTTACTCTATTTATAGTTTATGGAAGTGGTGTATGTGTGTCGTTGTTTGCTTCCACGATGTGAGGAACAAAGCTCCAAAGATTTGGACTTTTTGGATCAATCTGTAGTTCCACCCAATGATTGAAGCCTGAACCGAATGTTTGGATGCGAGTGAAGTTTTGAACAAGAGAACCCTTGTCCTTTTCGACAAGCTTCCCAGCTGTTTCATTCATTGGCATATCTAGTTGATACCAGTGCTCATCTCCATTTTGGAGGAGAACTGGACGCTTAAACTTAATGGTGTTGGTCAAGAGTGCTTGCTTAACATTTGCGTAAGCGGCAGTATTTTCATTATTTGGTGCAGCTAGATCGCGAAGGTATCCCTCCCAATCCATATTTGCTTGAACTACAACAATCACGCCGAGAGAATTATCAGCTTTTGCTTTTTCAAAACCCTTGTTAATCCATGCAACGTTTGCCGCATCGCGAGCTTTGTATTCTGCATCATCGCCGTCTGTTGCTTTGTCGTTATAGGTCTTGAATGTTGGCGTAGCCACTGCAGAGTTATTTGCTGAACCTGGTACGTGAGGAATGATAACTGTGATTCCCTTGTAGGAGAACATCTGCATTTCTGGATATTTTGCATCACGTGTCACTGTCGCGTTCAACTTGCCTTGGCCAAGGCTGATGTAATTTCCTTGGGTACCAAAATATGTAGAACGTACAAGAGCTAGGCGATTGGCTGGATCAAATGAGCCCTTCAGCGCGCGGTCGCAGTCGACCCATTCGTTATCTCCCACTGAATAGAAGATTTGGTTTGTGAACTTCTGGAAGAAATCACTCTTAACGCGTGCGTATGCCGCATCTTCACACTTGTCTCCCTTGCCGCTCATTGTGTCCCCATCAAAGAGGGTGAAGCGAACAGAGCTGGAATTGATTGCAGAAATCACCGCAGGCGTCTGTGTCTGACCTTTTGCGTCGTAAGGCATGTCTCCAATTAGAGCTATAGAGAACTTACCTGGGCGATCGAGAGCTGCATTTGCAGCTGAAGTTGTGTAGAGACCGCTTATAGCGATAGCCACACCAGCAATGACGAGAAGAATTTTCTTTGTATGTGTGTTTGAAATCTTCGGATATTGGCCATTCAGTATGAACAACAGAAAAACATGGCGCTTAAAGTTAATTAATAACGTGTGAAATCAAAGGTAGCCCAGGACGATAAAAGAAATATTCATACGATGGAGAATTAAGTATCAATAGGTGAGACTTCGCCCCAATTCCAAGATGTCCAACGTCGGTTCTGTGAAGAGCATCAGCGCCGCCTTTTGTGGCAGCAACCAAAGCTTGTTCTGGAGTGAAATGCATATCTCGGACTGCAATCGCCATAACAAATGGCATAGAACTGATGTATGACGAGCCTGGATTGAAATCTGTAGCAAGTGCAACCTTGACGCCTTTTTCAAAAAATCTACGAGCATCTGGATAAGGGGAACGAGTTGAAAATTCTGCCCCGGGTAGAAGTGTTGCAACCGTCTTAGCAGCAGCTAACGATTCAAGTTGTACATCGGTTACGTAAGTGCAGTGGTCAACTGATGCGAGCCCGAGTTCTACAGCCAATTGAATCCCACCTGTGTCACCAAGCTGGTTTCCATGAAGTCGACCCAGCAATCCTTTAGCTTGGCCCGCGAGAATTATTTCTCGTGCTTCCTCAACAGTGAACGCTTCGTTATCGCAAAAGGCGTCAATCCATTTTGCGTAGGGAGCAACAGCTTCGAGCATTTTTCCTTTCACTAAATCAATATATCCGCGGCGGTTGTTCGCAAATTCAGATGGAATTACATGCGCCCCAAGAAATGTGGTCTCGTCGGTAAATTCTCTAGCTATGCGCAAAAGTTTTACTTCGGTGTCGACATCAAGGCCATACCCGCTCTTGATTTCAAAAGTTGTAATTCCATGCTCTGTAAATTCTGTAACAACATTTTCTAAGTGATTTCGTAAAGATTCATCACTCGCAGCTCTAGTCTCTGCCACAGTGGTTTTAATTCCACCCGATTCGTACTTTGTTCCATTCATACGTGCGAGGAAATCTTGAAGTCGATCACCTGCAAATATTGCATGAGTATGTGAATCCACAAAGCCTGGAATCACGCTTCCACCATCAGCGTCTATAAGAAAATCGGCGCTGGGAGCCTTTGTTTTTCCACCTACCCAGCTGATTTTTCCATCTGTATAAACCAACGCAGCATCGGCTAACGTTCCAAGCTCAGGGTCGTTAGTGACAAGCTGCTTGATATTGGTAACTAGGGTTGAAGTCATGCATCCTCACGCATTGGGATACGAACATGGCGCTCTTCAGCAACGCTTTCTGCGATTTCATACCCAGCATCCACGTGGCGAATGACACCCATACCCGGATCATTTGTAAGAACACGGCGAAGTTTCTTTCCAGCCAATTTTGTTCCATCAGCAATACAAACTTGTCCCGCGTGAATTGATCGTCCAATTCCAACTCCACCACCATGGTGTATTGAAACCCAAGAAGCACCTGACGCTGTATTTATCAACGCATTAAGAAGTGGCCAGTCGGCGATTGCATCAGATCCATCTTTCATTGCCTCTGTCTCACGATATGGGGATGCAACTGAACCACAATCGAGGTGATCGCGGCCAATTGCAATGGGAGCGTCAACCTTTCCTTTTTTCACAAGATGATTGAAAAGTTCTCCGGCCTTATCGCGTTCACCGTAACCGAGCCAGCAAATTCGTGCAGGCAAACCTTGGAATGCAACCTTCTCAGATGCTTTTGCAATCCAACGATGTAAAGGTTCGTTTTGAGGAAAAAGTTTCAAGATTTCTTTATCGGTAACTGCGATATCTTTTGGATTTCCAGAAAGCGCCGCCCAGCGAAATGGCCCTTTTCCTTCGCTAAAGAGTGGGCGAATATAGGCAGGAACAAATCCAGGGAAATCAAAGGCTCGCGCGTATCCGTGAAGCATTGCTTCACCGCGAATTGAATTTCCATAGTCGAATACTTCTGCACCAGCGTCCATAAAGCCGACCATTGCTTCAACTTGAATTGCCATAGATTCACGAGATCGGCGAGTAAATTCTTGTGGATCATCTTGCGCAAACTTGTGCCAATCCTCCATCGATACTCCGATAGGCAGATATGAAAGCGGATCGTGTGCCGATGTTTGATCGGTGACGATATCAATAGCAACTCCGCGACGAAGAAACTCAGGGAACACTTCAGCGGCGTTAGCCTTGAGCCCGATACTGAGCGGTTTACGCTCTCTTTTCGCTGTTAAGGCCATTTCGATGGCTTGATCCCAATTATCTGTCCATGTATCTAAATAGCGGTGGTCTACGCGCCGCTGTAAGCGGGTGTGGTCGACATCAACACAAATACATACTCCGTCATTCATTGTGACAGCCAGAGGTTGCGCCCCGCCCATGCCACCAGCTCCACCGGTGAGGGTGAGAGTTCCAGCAAGTGTGCCGCCAAATTTCTTATTGGCTACCGCAGCAAAGGTCTCATACGTTCCTTGCAGAATTCCTTGCGTTCCGATGTAAATCCAAGAACCAGCGGTCATCTGCCCGTACATCGTTAAACCGAGTTGCTCGAGTCTGCGAAATTCTGGCCAGTTCGCCCAATCTCCGACAAGGTTGGAGTTCGCAATCAGAACGCGCGGAGCCCACTCATGCGTGCGAAAGACTCCAACTGGTCGACCGGACTGAACCAACATCGTTTCGTCATCTTTAAGGGTTGTTAGCGTTCGAACTAAAGCGTCGAATGATTTCCAGTCACGTGCTGCTTTTCCTGTACCGCCATACACAACCAAATCGTCAGGACGTTCGGCAACTTCTGGATCAAGATTATTTTGCAACATGCGCAATGCGCCCTCTTGTTGCCAACCGAGAGTGGTGAGTTTTGTACCTGTCGCGGCCTTTACTGGACGAGCACCTGGGAGGGTCATGCGAGTACTCCTATTTCCTTCTCGACTGAATTCAGAATAGAACGGGATAAAACCATTTCATAGGATGCTTCAATTTCGGGAGTAAGCCAACGATCTGGTCCAGGGCCTGCAACTTTTTGACGCAATATCTTTATTGCTGCTCCGGTACCTGGCGATGGCTGCAGGGGAGCACGGAAATCAATTGCGCGACCCGAAACCATTAACTCAATAGCAATTACTCGAGCAAGTGCATCAACGCTCCTTCGAAGTTTTCTTGCGGCATGCCATCCCATCGATACGTGATCTTCTTGCATTGCAGAGGATGGAATTGAATCTACCGATGCAGGAACAGCAAGGCGTTTCATCTCAGAAACCAAGCCAGCCTGTGTGTACTGGGCAATCATCATTCCGCTATCCACTCCTGGATTAGCGGCCAAAAATGGGGGTAATCCAAAGGAACGATGCTCATCAAGCATGCGGTCGGTGCGTCTTTCAGACATTGAAGCAACATCAGCAAGAGCAATTGCAACGAAATCTAGAACATACGCGATTGGGGCTCCATGGAAATTTCCATTACTGCGTACATCACCATCCGGAAGAACAATTGGATTATCGATAATGCTTTGTAGTTCGCGTTCGGCAACAGATAGCGCATGTGTCAAAGTGTCGCGGGCGCCACCAGCAACCTGCGGTGCACACCGCAATGAATATGCATCTTGCACTCGTCCATCTTCTTTGCCCGCGTGCGACTTAATGAGTGGTGAAGTCGCTAGAAGATCACGAAGATTCTTTGCTGATGCGTTCTGACCAGGATGAGGACGAATGGTGTGCAAGTATTCTGCGAAAACTTTATCCGTGCCAAGTAATGCTTCAATGCTCATGGCCGCAGTGATATCCACCGTCTTAAGAAGGGCCAAGGCATCATCAAGTGCCATCACCAACATTCCTGTCATGCCATCAGTTCCATTGATCAGAGCTAGACCTTCTTTGGAAGTGAGCTCGATGGGGACAATTCCAGAAGCCTTCATCGCCGTTGTCGCATCCACAACGGTTCCGTCCTTCAGGCGAACATCCCCTTCACCCATCAACGCAAGTGCGCATGTAGAAAGCGGCGCAAGATCGCCCGAACAACCAAGTGAACCAAATTCTCTAACGACAGGAGTGATATGCGCATTGAGCAGCGCTGCATAAGTTTGAGCTGTAATTGGTCGCACTCCTGTAAATCCAGTACACATTGTTGCTAAACGAAGAGACATCATCGCTCGGACAACTTCATCTTCGACCGGCGCACCTGATCCGGCAGCGTGCGAACGAATGAGCGACTTTTGTAGTTGTGCCCGCAGTTCAGGGTCAATATGTTTCTTAGCTAGCGCCCCAAAGCCAGTTGAGATTCCATATGCAGGTACTTCGGACGCAGCTAAATCGTCAACTATTTTGCGCGAGACCCTCATTGCTTCGAGGGACTCTTCAGAGATTTTGATTTGAGCCCCTCTTCGGGCAATCGCAATTACATCCGAGGTGGAAAGACCATGGCTTCCGACGACAACTTCTGAGGACATTCTTTCCCTGCTGACTACTAGGTTGGTTAAGATGAGCCTCTAGGTTAGCCAATAACACTCTTTACCGAAAGGGGATTTGCATGGCTTTGCATCATGATCCTCAATGGCCTCGGGCAAGTGCTTGGTTTTCCGCATCTCCAGAAGGTGGCGTAGATCTTGCAATAATTGGAGTGGGTGCTCATGAAAGTGCAATCACCCCAAATAGTGCGCATAAGACTCCCAAGGCGATACGCAAAGCACTTCAAAGATATTCAACATGGAATCAAACATGCCAGATAGATTTTTCTGAGTACTTGGTTGGTGCAGATTTTGGAGAAGTTGCTGATCCAGAGAATCAGCGAAATACAGAATACGAAATCGAGCAGGCACTATTTCGCACAAATTTTCTCATCGCCCTTGGCGGAGATAATTCAATTACTTTTTCCGGAGTCATGGGTCTTGCTAAGGCAGTCGGTGGCCTAGATAAAGTTGGTCTCATCACTCTTGATGCTCATCATGATGTGCGCGATGGAATTTCAAACGGATCGCCAATTCGGCAATTGGTCGAAGCTGGATTGCCTGGTGAACATATCGTTCAAATTGGAATCAGCGACTTTGCGAATTCTAAGTTTTATGCAGACCGTGTTAGAGAATATGGAATACATGTAATTGATCGTGCGCGAATCAGGAATGAGTCACTTCAAGAGATAGCTGCGAGTGCGATTTCAATTGCGGGAGAAAATCATCGTGCTATTTATATCGATATAGATATGGATGTATGCGATCGAAGTGTTACTCCAGGATGTCCTGCCGCTACACCTGGCGGATTAAGTGCTGATGAATTGCGTCAACTAGTTGCACTTCTCACTGCAGATCCAAGAGTCCGCATGGCTGACATAACAGAAATAGATTCATCTCTTGATTCAGAAGATGGAAGAACTGTTCGTCTGGCTGCTCTAGTTATTCTTGAAATCGCAACGTCGAGGGCTTTGCTCAAGCAATAGTTCGTTAGACTTCTCCAATGACCACTTTTCATATGAGCGTTCAACTCGCCACAGCAACTTCAAGCATCCGCCTATTTCTGCATGTCATTGGCGCAACTATTTGGGTTGGAGGTCAGCTAGTTTTTGCCGCATTGGTTCCGGTCCTCAAAGCCAAAGATGCGACTCTACCTAAGCTGGTGGCAAAGCAATTCAACAAGATTGCATGGCCCGCTTTCGGACTCTTGCTCCTCACCGGATTTTGGAATCTTGCAACCCTGCCTAAGGATTTACCAAGTAGCTACCATGCTGCCGTTGGAATCAAGATGAGCGTTGTAACACTTTCCGGTGTTGCGGCCTACTTGCATGCACGTGCAAAGAGCACAAAGGGAATGGCTCTTTGGGGAGCGGCAAGTGGACTTGCTGCGATTTCAGCCACATACGTAGGCGTGCTTCTAGCCGGTTAATAAAATTAGTGAAGAGTTTTGCCAACACCTTTTTGCTGCCATAAATTCAATACTTGCTCTGTGACGCTTTGCAGAATGTTTCGTGTTTCAACATTGGTATTTCCTTCTGCGCAGGTATAGGAAAGTTCGCAAGCCCAATAATTGACGCCAGCCACAAATACGGCAGAGCCAGATGGAGTCGCGTACCAAATGGTCTGTCCCTCATAATTTCGTGTTGATTTTCCTACTTTGTCTGCGAGTTTAGATCTTGCAAATTCAGTAAGCGTAAATTTTCCAGAGAAAATCAGATGAAGATTTGTAGGTGCCAATTTTCCAGTAACAATCGAATCAATTTCAGTATTTGGAGACCAGCCGCTTAGGGTTGCGGTTGTCGGAATATTTAGCCAACTAGGCATATTCACAACTTTCATTTCTCCGACAACGTGGACACCAGCGGTGGTTTCGCCAGTTATCAGCGAAGGAAACATGTTGATTCGCGGGTTATCAAATTGAATTGAAATTTTTTCTGGGCTCGTAATTGGGTCGGTAAGTGGGTCTCGGTAAATCGCAATGTGGCGATCTAATCCTGATGGCGAAGGCTCAAGGCGAACCTGCCAATATGCGTTATTGGAGCCAAGAAAAGCAAAGTTAATTCCATTATTTCGTCCCGCGAGAATACTTTTGAAAATTCTATTCGTCATGTATTCGGGGTGACCACTGAATATAACTCCACTGTAGTGAGTGAGGATCGAAGGGTTTCTATCGAGATCGGTATCTGCAATTTGGTCGACCTTGATACCTTTTTCTTCAAGAAATTGAACTAGCGCAACTGCATCTCGATCAAAGTGGTTAATTCCACTTCCAATAAGTGGTCGGTCCATGGACACGACACGACTTCTTTCTCTGGCCGCATTTACTGGGCCTGTGTATGCAGAACGTCCTCCAAAAGTGTTGTAGGCAGCCCATGTGATTGTTGAATGGACGAGCAAGAGTTTCGAAGATCCAACCGCTGCCTTAACAATGAGTGGAGCCATATTTTCAATCGCACCCGTGCTATTTATTGTGGCGACAGCATAAAGCCCAGGCGTCCAGTCTTTGCCAATTGTAAATTTAGTAGTAACTGGCCATTTTGTTTCTACCATGCGAGTAATAGTGCGCACACCCGGAATGTTGTAGCGTTTCAAAGTGAGAGGACCAGAGCCCCAAACTTGGCGGGCTTCTGATCCCCCGTAATATCCAATTCTCCAAACTTGGATTTCCTGTCCTTTCGCATTCGTTGCGCCGTGAAGCATCGATGCATGAACTTTTATTACATCACCACATGTTGCTGAAACTTGACTTGTCCAAAGCACACTTCCTGTTGGAAGGAAAAGATGTAAGTCATGCCAATCCTTTACCGTCATCGCTACGCCGGTCTTCGCATTTTCACTTTGAAGCCAGGTGGGACTTAAATCATTGCAACCTGATGCCTTCAAGGCCTGCGAATCAGAAGGAAAGGGTAATTTCAATGAATCTAGATATGTAAGTTTTGGCTGAAGAGGGATATCTGCGTGTGCAGGGATGGCGGGAAGTAGAACTTCACGCTCTTCGCGAATTGAAATAAGTTGTCGAGTACCAATGGAAATGGCAACGATCGAGATAACGGCTATGCCAATCCAGGCCAGTCGATTTCTTGAGGAAAATATTGACTTGAACACAATGACATCAGTCTACACGCGCTTCTCCGCATGAATTTGGCCTGATTTCGTTTGGGGACGGTCAAGGTTGTACGCTCACCCAAGTATTTTGCCCCCATAGCTCAGTCGGTAGAGTGTTTCCATGGTAAGGAAAAGGTCATCGGTTCGATTCCGATTGGGGGCTCGGCGGGGTAGCTCAGCTTGGTAGAGCAAGCGGCTCATAATCGCTGTGTCGTGGGTTCAAATCCCGCC
>CAIKKN010000032.1 GCA_903827945.1 uncultured Actinomycetes bacterium
GGTTCCAACGGTTCCAACGGTTCCAACGGTTCCAACGGTTCCAACGGTTCCAACGGTTCCAACGGTTCCAACGGTTTGACCGTTGTCCACAGACTCCCCTACCGTTACCCCCTCAGCAAGCTGTGGCTCCATATGGCCGGCCGGCCGGCCGAACACCAATGGGAGAAAAAGAGGATTTGAAATGACAACAAAGCGCACCTTCCAACCAAACAATCGTAAGCGCGCCAAGAAGCATGGCTTCCGCGCCCGCATGTCTACAAAAGGCGGTCGTGCAGTTCTTTCATCACGTCGCGCTAAAGGTCGCACAAAAATCTCTGCGTAAGCAAAGTACACATACTCTCGTGCTACCTGCATCCAATCGGTTGCGCTCAAGCAAAGATTTTGCTCGAACCACTAAAACTGGGCATCGAGTCACAACCCCCACGCTTGTTCTTTATTTACTCACACATAAAAATTTTGCCGTTGAACCTCAATTTGGTTTAATCATTAATAAATCTATTGGTGGATCTGTCACCCGTCATCGAATTGCAAGGCATCTTCGCCACGCCCTTCGAGACCGACTAACAGTGTTTCCAAACCAAACCCAAATCGTTGTACGAGTAATTAAAGAGACAAGCTCATACACCACAGATTTAGACCAAGCGCTTTCGAGAGCAGCAAAGAAGGCAGGAGTATGAAGTTCGCCCTAATACTTTTGCTCCGCGGATACCAAAAATTTATATCTCCTTATTTTGCGCCCCGATGCAAGTACTACCCAACTTGTTCCCAATATTCAATTGACGCAATCAAAGAGTATGGATCACTTCGAGGAATTGCTATGACAACATGGCGACTACTTCGCTGTAATCCTTTTTCTTATGGCGGCGTGGATTATGCAGTTAAAAAGAAGACGGAATTATCAACAATGAAAGCAGGAATTTAATGGGAACTATCCTAAACCCACTGTATTACGCTGTTTCTTGGGTGCTTGTAACATTCCATTCTATTTTCGGCGCCTTCACAAAGAATCAATCTATTCTTTGGTCACTTTCAATCATCGGTCTAGTTATTCTCATCCGTATTATTTTGATCCCACTTTTCGTAAAACAAATTAAAAGCCAGCGAGCAATGACCGCTCTTTCTCCAAAAATGAAAGAGATTCAAAAGCGCTACAAAGATGATCGCCAGAAACAATCAGAAGAGATGATGAAGCTCTACAAAGAGCATAAAACAAACCCTCTCGCTTCTTGCTTGCCAATTCTTGCCCAAGCACCAATTTTCTTTGCCTTGTTCACTGTGTTAAACGGAATTGCACACAACCACCCACATGGTTTAATGCGAGGTTCTGTTTTGGCTCAAGCACGAACAGCTAAATTCTTTGGCGCAGAACTTTCATCAACTTTTCTTTCAAGTCCAAACACAACAACTAAAATTGTTACAGTCGCCTTGATTCTTGCGATGTCAGCAACAACATTTACAACCCAACGACAACTTCTTGTTAAAGGCATGCCGAAAACGGATGACTCAAACAATATGATGTTGCAACAACAGAAAATTATGATGTACATCTTCCCGGTTATTTTCGCCGTATCTGGTGTTAACTTCCCTGTTGGTGTACTCATTTATTGGGGAACAACAAATCTTTGGACAATGGGACAACAGTTTTATGTCATTAAGAGAAACCCAACTCCAGGATCACCCGCTTATGAAGAACTCCAAAAAAAGCGGGAAGCAAAAGGTGTTAAAAATGATGGTGCAAACGAAGGCGGGACAGTGGCCACCGACCCATTAGAAAATCCAGAGCAACCTTTACAGCCAAGCCAACGACAACAGCCAAAAAAGAAAAAGAAGCGAAAATAGTACAAAAACGCTCAAATAGGTACAAAAACTACCAAAAAGGTTTAATCTAGACAGGAGATAGAAATGACTGAAGAAAAAAGCTTAATTGCCCGCCTTGAGGAAGAAGGGGATGTCGCAGCCGACTACCTAGAAGCGCTCCTTGATATCGCCGATCTAGATGGCGATATTGATATCGATGTAGAGAATGACCGTGCAGCACTAGCTATCGCTGGTGGTAAAGCAGGGGATTTAAGCCACCTTGTGGGGTCAAACGGAGAGATTTTAGATGCCCTCCAGGAGTTAACACGTCTTGCGGTTCAAACAAGCCTTGGTGAGCGCAGCCGCCTTATGTTAGATATCGACAACTTCCGATCAGATAAAAAGGCAGAACTTGCCAAGCTTGCCCATGAGGTTGCTGATGAGGTTAAGTCAACAGGAGTTGCCGTCAAACTCCGTCCAATGAACGCTTTTGAGCGTAAAGTTGTACACGACACCATTCAAAATATTGGCCTCACAAGTGAGTCCGAGGGAGAAGACCCTAATCGCTGTGTGGTGGTCCTTCCTGAGACTTCTTCAACTAACGAAGATAATTAAGTAGCGAGGGCAACCTTGGTTTCACGTGAAACCCTTCTTGAGAAGTACTTTCAAGAAAAAGGGAGCGAGATTACGCGCTATGCGCAGATGCTTGGAACTTTAGGGATTGAACGTGGGCTTATTGGGCCAAAAGAGGGCGAGCGCATCTGGGATCGCCATATAGCTAACTGCATTCCTGTCACAACACTGATCCCTCAAGGGGCCTCTGTTGTAGATATTGGCTCTGGAGCAGGGCTGCCAGGCATAGTTATCGCCTTGGCCAGGCCAGATACCCACGTGACCTTAGTTGAACCCCTTCAAAGAAGGGTTGATTTTCTCAACGAAGTCGTCACTGAACTGAATCTAAGCGACCAAATTACGGTTATTCGGGGAAAAGCAGAAACAACGAGAGGCTCTTTTGATGTAGTGACCTCCCGCGCTGTTGCCCCGCTGCCTAAATTGTTGCCGATGGTCCGCCACCTCATTAAATCAGGCGGCTCTTTATTGGCGATTAAAGGGGAGTCGGCTCAGGCCGAGATAGATGCAACCCCACTTAATAAACAGAAGGCCCTTCTTCACGAAATTCAACTCCCAATTGCAGATTTTGATCTTGCTCGAGTCATTGAGGTTCAAAAAGCCTGATTAGATACTCCTATGAGCCCTTCGGATGTTTCACGTGAAACAGCTAAGGCAGGTGCGGTGGTTGGAATTCGCCGCCTCAAAGAACCTATGCCCCACCCCATCAAAACTCGTATTTTTACCATCGCCAATCAAAAGGGCGGGGTAGGTAAGACCACAACCGCGGTAAATGTGGCCGCGGCCCTAGCAATGGGCGGCCTTCGAGTCCTCGTTATCGATCTAGACCCACAAGGCAATGCCTGCACTGCCCTCAATGTAGATCGCAATGTGGGACCCGGAATGTTTGAAGTGCTTATTGATGAAAGACCTCTTCGTGAAGTCGTGAAAAAAGTAAGCGGATTCCCACATCTTGAATGTGCACCAGCTAATCAAGAGTTGGCAGGCGCAGAAATCGCAATGGTTAATTTTGTCGCACGCGAGCAAATTCTAAAACTAGCACTTCAAGATTTTCTTGCTGAGCGAGAGGCTGCGGGGGAGCGCTTTGATTACGTCATCATTGATTGCCCACCATCACTTGGATTATTAACCGTTAACGCGCTCACTGCAGCGGAAGAAGTATTAGTACCTATTCAATGCGAGTACTACAGCCTTGAAGGAATTTCATTGCTCATGGAAACACTTGCGAAAATTAAACGAGCACTAAATCCAACTGTGCGAGTAAGCACAATTGTTTTAACAATGTTTGATTCACGTACTCGTCTTGCAAATGATGTTGCAAATGATGTGCGTGCACATTTCCCAAATGAATTAATTGACATCCCCATACCTCGCGCAGTTCGCGTTTCTGAAGCTCCATCATTTAGACAAACAGTAATGACATACGACGCAGCTTCACCAGGAGCAATTGCTTATATGCAAGTAGCACGCGAGATAGCAATCAGAGGAAGTGCAGCATGAGTACACAACGTAAAGGTGGGCTAGGTCGAGGACTTGATGCGCTCATCCCATCAACACCACTTACAAATGATTCAGGAGTAGTTGTTGCACAACAAGGAGAAGTTGATATCAATTCAATTTCACCAAACCCAAAACAACCACGTGAAGTTTTTGATCAAGATTTATTAAACGAACTTGCTGCATCAATTAAAGAAGTTGGTGTACTACAACCTCCAGTTGTCCGAGATATTGGTAATGGTAAATACGAATTAATTATGGGCGAGCGCAGGTTACGCGCATCGAAAATCGCTGGACTGAAAACTATTCCAGTAATTGTTCGCGCAACAAAAGATAACGAATTATTGCGAGAAGCACTTCTTGAAAATATTCACCGCAGCCAATTAAATCCACTTGAAGAAGGTGCTGCATACCAAAACCTATTATCAGATTTTTGCTACACCCATGATGAGCTGGCTACCAAAGTTGGAAAATCAAGACCCGCAATTTCAAATGCGCTTCGACTTCTCAAACTTCCAACATCTGTGCAACGTAGATTAGCTGCAGGAGTACTTTCTGCCGGTCATGCGCGAGCGCTCCTTACTTTGGTTGAAGAAAATCAAATTGAAAAACTGGCTCAACGAATTGTTTCTGAAGGACTTTCTGTCCGCGATGTTGAGGAAATAGTTGCTTCAGGCGGCGCAACGATAAAAAGCTCTACGGTGCGCGAAAAAGCCACCCCAGTGCCCCGTTTGAAGGAAATCGCCGATCACTTGTCAGATAAATACGACACTCGAGTCACTGTTGAATTAGGTAAATCAAAGGGCAAGGTCGTCATTGAATTTGCAGATAAAGATGATCTAGAAAGAATAAATAAGCTACTGGCTTAATTTCCTATTGAACGACGATCCATCTCTTTTTGAATTACTCCACCGAGGGATTTAATTCCATCGGTTATGCGCTCTGGTGTTGGGTAGCAATACGACAAACGCATTGACCACGAGCCAAATCCATCGGCGTAGAAAGCAGTGCCAGGAACGTAAGCAACTTTTGCAACAATCGCCTTAGGCATTAGGGCCTTTGTATCAATTTCTGCAGGCAAAGTTGCCCAAACATAAAAACCACCCTCGGGTTTCGTCCATGTAGCCTCTTTTGGAAAGTACTTGTCCATAGCCGTCAACATTGCATCGCGGCGAACTTTATACAATTTACAAAATGAGGAAATTTGATCGCGCCAAGGTTGATCAGCGAGATAACTCGAGATCGCAAGCTGGGCGAAATTAGATGGACAGAGTTGTGATGACTCAGAAGCAATCACAAGTTTCTCTTTAAGAGATTGCGGAACTAGCGCCCAACCAACTCGGAACCCCGGACAAATCGTCTTAGAGAAAGAACCCAAATAAATTACATTTTCAGAATCCTCCGCGCGCATAGCGTTTGGAGAAGGCTTATCAAAACCAAGCAACCCATAAGGGTTATCCTCGACAACAAAAATTCTCTCTTCGCGGCAAATTTCCAAGATTTCACTTCTGCGTTCTGCTGAAAGCAAAACACCTGAAGGATTTTGGTAATTCGGAATCAAATAAAGAAATTTGATCTTTCGCCCAGATAAGCGAGTCTTTGCGATTGCTTCCCGTAGGCGATCAGGAATCATTCCATTGTCATCAAGTTCGACGTGGACTATCGATGCTTCATATTGGTGGAAAGTCCCAAGTGCTCCGACGTACGATGGAGCTTCAACCAACACAACGTCGCCCGGATCAATAAAAATACGAGAAATTAAATCAAGAGCTTGTTGAGAGCCCGTAGTCACAATGACATCTTCAGGGTGGGCTTTGATTCCCTCTAACTCCATCACATCGCAGATTTGTTCGCGAAGTTTTGGATGGCCCTGGCCGCTGCCATATTGGAGGGCTTCCATGCCGTTGGACTTAATAAGATCTCCAACAACATTCTGCATTACATCCATAGGCAAAGCGGTGAGGTTGGGCATTCCACCAGCAAGAGAAACAATCTCTGGACGGGAGGCTACGGCGAAAAGAGCTCGAATTTCAGAAGGCTGCATAAATTGAGCACGGTGAGCAAATCTCTCTTGGAGGTTTTCCGGAGCTCCCGTGTGGATGCGTGTGATTTCTGAACTCATCGCGGTAGTTTGCCACAAAGTCTGCAAGGGCCGTGAACTATTTACTTACGTAAGCCAACTCTTCTCAAATCGCTGATTTTCAGCGTTCCTGTTTTGGCATCATCTTCAGCCGCTAAATAGAGGCGCTGAATGGCAATCATGATGGATTCGACGACTGTTTCGCGAAAATCTTTCTCGTTTAATCGAAGCGCGTCGCCCGGATTGGAAATATACCCAAGGTCGATTCTTACAGCAGGCGCCTTTGTGAGACGCAAAAGGTCCCATGTTTTGGCGTGCGTACGGCAATTGAGGAGATCAGTACGAGCGCAAATTTCTCTCTGGACCAATGTTGCAAATCTTTCGCCAACCACTGAATGAACTCCATGGGTATCACTTCCGTAGTAACACGTTGCTACACCATGGGCGCTTTCATTCTTATATCGATCAATATTAAGAGATAAAACTAGATCAGCACCTATTTTGTTTGAGGTGACAATTCGCTCTGCTTCTGAAATATGCGATGTAGCGCTTCTTGTTAAGAAAACAGAGACTCCAAGTGCAATTAATCGACCTTCTAATCTTTGGGCGATATCGAAAGTAATTGCGCTCGCCTCAGGACCACATTCACTCGCAGGATCTAAAACAATAACTTTGTTTGCGAGAGATGGACCCTTATTTGCGCGGGTTACTTCCTCACGTAATTGTTGTGGAGCTCCTCCTGAAACAATCTTCATTAAACGAACCATTGCCATAACACTTGAAGGACCAAACTGCCCATCAACTTTTGCACCGACAGATCTTTGAAATTCTTTTACAGCCAACTCAGTTTGCGATCCAAATATTCCATCTACTCGCCCACAATTAAAACCCATCTCGACCAAACGAGTTTGTAATTGTGCAACATCATCACCACGAATCGGTGCAAGAACGTTGAAACTAAGAGTGCGGTCTCCTAGTTTCCACTTTGCTTCTTCAAGACTTCTCGATGTCGTGGAGTCGAGAATTCCTGAAACAATCAACCCTCGCTCTTGTTGAAATGCTTTTACTGCGCTTTCAACGTTTTGATCAAACTCAGAGAGGGCAGACTTAAGAAAGCCCAACCTACTTAAAGTGGTGCTCAACTGAATGACAGCATCTCCAGAGTCACCTTTGCGGAGTTCTGAAGTCATATGCGTGTTCTCGGAACTAATTAGGAAATGTACTCAGAAAGTTCTTTGAGAAGAGCAGGCTTTGGCTTCGCGCCAATAATGCTCTTAACAACTTGTCCATTAACATAAACATTGAGAGTTGGAATTGAAGTGATTCCATACTTCATAGCGATTGAAGCTTCATCATCGGTGTTGAGTTTTACAATCTTTATTTTTCCACCGTGCTCTGCAGCAATTTCTTCCAAGATTGGAGCAACTGCGCGGCAAGGACCACACCACTCAGCCCAAAAATCGACGAGTACTGGAGTTGATGACTGAAGAACTTCAGCATCGAAATTAGCTGCTGTTACTGGTTGTGTGGCGCTCATTCTTATCTACCTTTACCTTTACTTTGTTGGTTAACGAATTCTATTTCAAGATTTAAAAAGCTCTTAGTGCCCAGCGAGGAAACGCTCAGCATCGAGTGCGGCCTCACACCCTGTTCCTGCAGCCGTGATGGCTTGGCGATACGTGTGATCAACCAAGTCACCACAAGCGAATACTCCTTTTAGATTTGTGCGAGTAGATCTTTCATCAACTTTTACATATCCCTCTAAATCTAAATCAACTTGGCCAATAAGCAATTCACTGCGAGGAAGGTGCCCAATGGCAACAAATAGACCATCAAAGGCCATCTCCGACTCTTCTCCAGTTTGAAGATTTCGTAGCTTGAGAGCGTTCATCGATTGCTCACCCAAAACATCAATCACTTCCGTGTTCCAAATAAACTCAATCTTCGGATTTGCATGAGCCCTATCCGCCATAATTTTGGAGGCACGTAGAGCTTCACGTCGATGAATAACAACAACCTTGTCAGCAAATCGAGTTAAGAAATTTGCTTCTTCCATTGCAGAATCCCCGCCACCAACAACAGCCACAGTCTTTTGGCGATAGAAGAATCCGTCGCATGTTGCACACCAAGAGACGCCTCTACCTGATAAGCGCTTTTCATTTTCAAGCCCAATTTCTTTATAAGCAGAACCAGTTGCAAGAATTACAGCCTTAGCTCGCAATTCGTTTCCTGATCCATCTTTCAATACTTTAATTTCACCGGAGAGATCCATCTCGATGATGTCATCGGTTATTAGTTTTGCTCCAAATTTTTCTGCTTGCGCTCTCATTGAATCCATAAGATCAGGACCCATAACACCTGCAGGGAAACCAGGGAAGTTTTCAACCTCAGTTGTGTTCATCAGCGCACCACCGGCAGTCACTGAACCCTCATAAATAATTGGCGATAATTGTGCGCGCGCTGCGTAAATTGCGGCGGTGTATCCAGCTGGACCAGATCCAACAATTACAACTTGGTGAATGTCGCTCATATAAAACCTATCTCCTCAACAACAATTTAAAAGCGCTTCCTACTTCTTCAATCTTGAAAACTCGAGCAGCACCCACATAACCAAGACCTGCAATAACAAGAACCACTACGAGATGAAGAGTATTCCCCCCAGGGATAAACCTAAGAGCAAGACGCAACGGAAGGGCAATTACAAGGAATATTCCGGCTAACCGCAGGTAAAGTCCTGAAATCTCACTCAATTTTATGAAAATTCCATACCGTCGAAGCAAGCGGACGGTTGTCCAGGCCCCAATAAAGTAACTGAGCGAGAGAGCCCCGGCGAGACCGACTGTGACCCATTTAGGACTCAATGTCATGGCCAGTGCAATGGCAGCCACACTCCCTAAGACATTCATAATGAAATTGCTCAAGACTTGAAGCTTCACATTTTCGAAAGCGTTTAAACCGCGAAGGGCAATCAAATTCACGCTCATTGGCATCAAGCCAAGTGCAAATCCAGCCAGAACAAATCCAATGTATTGAGCATCAGCGTTGGAAATTCCAAAAAATAGAGTTCGAGTGATGAGAGTCCCAAACAAAACAAGGGCACACGCGCTAGGCACGGTAAAAATTCCGACCAACCTAATTGCTCTCACGAGTTGGTCATGAACCTCTGTAAATTTCTTATCGATAGCTAAATCAGAAAGGTGCGGAAGTAGAGCCGTCACGAGTGAAATAGTGATTACAGAATGCGGAAGTAACATTATGAAATATGCATTGCTATATGGAGTGAAACCGACACCCGTTGTGATGCCTACCTTTTCGGCATGGACTGCAGCAGAACTAGAAAGATTAACTGTAATCAAGTAACCCAATTGAGAAATCGCAGCAAATAAAATTGTCCAAGATGCTAAATGCCAAGACTTCCGCAATTCTGGATCTTTCCAGTCAAACCTAGCTTTTATCTTGATCCGAGTCTTCATCACCACTGGGACTAATACTGCAAATTGGATTACATAACCAAGGGTAGTTCCAATACCCAACAGCGTTGCTTCACGATGTGAAATTGTTGTGACACTCCAGTCCGGAGACCTTGCTAAGAAATATCCAATAACGGCAATGCCTACAAGATTGTTTGCGACGGGCGCCCACATCATCGGGCCAAATTTTCCTTTAGCGTTTGTGATTTGGCTCAAGAGCGCATATAAACCAATGAAAAATACCTGGGGCAGGCAATAGCGCATAATCAAAGTCGTCAGCTGAAATTCAGGCCGCCCCACATAACTGCTAGCGAATACACGAACAAAAAGCGGAGCAGCAAAAATTGAGAGGATTGTAAGCAAGCCCAAAATAACCGTTGTGGCAGTAACTAAACGGGAGACGAAAGCTGATCCTCCATCGCTATCTCGCATAGCCCTAACAAGTTGTGGAACAAAAACAGCCGTTAAAGCGCCGCCAACAATTAAGTTGTAAAGAATGTTCGGCATAGTATTTGCGACATTGAAAACGTCACCCAAAAGTGCGGTACCGAGCAATGCAACAGTGAGAAGACCTCGAATTAATCCAGTGACTCGCGATGCAACTGTGCCAATAGCCATTGCTGTAGAAGATTTTAAAAGGGATTCATCGGTGCTCATGAGATTTCTTCCCCCTTTTTATTCTACGTAAAGATTTAAAGATTGCCGCCCCAAATAAAACTATGGCTGCAGCAGTGGTAATCCATGTAGCAACAGGACTTATCACGGCAATTTTCAATGGATAAGTAATAGTCTGGCCGAAAATACTTCCATCCCGTGTCGTCAAAGTAATAGTGAAACCCGAATCTCCGGAAGTGTAAGAGGTAATCGGGATAAGAACTTGTACTTTTGATTTAGCGGGAATAGATACTGATTTGATGTTGTCAACGTTAATTTTTTGATTTGTGGAATTGATATCGAGATTCACAACTGCAGGCTTTGGAAAGTCATTAGTAATAGTCACAGGTAATTTTTGATGAGCAGATGTAATAGTGAATTTACCGCTTGATATGCGTATGGAATCGCGAAGAGTATTTACTTGAGCCGCTAGGTCGTAAGCAAGGCCTTGTCTTTGTGTTGAGTTCAACATAGAACTTAGAAGCTTGACCTCAGAAAGTTTGTAATTCTCTAAAATTGGAGAATCTAGAAACGAGGCTGCTGATTGAATCCGAGCCGAGGCTATTCCTAACAAACGAGCCTGAGGCGTTGTTAAACTGAAATACTTCTGCGACATATATTCGGTCGGAGCATGTGTTGTTTGTTGCAAGAGAGTATCTAGGCGCGTAGCCGATACGGAAAGAATATATCCACGATCGTGTGGCATAAATTTCTTAATCCAATATTCGCTGGGGTTTGCATACGCGATTGCCTCGACATGACTTCCAATGGTTATTTTCTTTAATCTATCAATAAAGGCGATAGCAATATCTTTTCCAGTTCCTGGACCAACCCCACTCACTTGATATCCAAGGGTCATAGCCTGGATCTCTTCAATAAAAGCTGGGTCAATTTTCCAACTACTTAAATAAATAGAAGGGTTGTAAATCAACGTTCCATATTTACCAGTCGGACTAAGTTCGGTTGCCAAATTGTCGTCGATAAAAATTCCATCGAGATGGCGGTGCGTAGGGGAGGTAAGTGTGACCACAGATGATGCATGTGCGGGAGCTGGAAGGAGAAAAAATAAGACGAGAACACTTACAAAGAATTTCTTCATAAGTTCAATTCACCCGACTTAGAAATCAATTTCTTTTCATCTGGATATGCGAGCAATCCCACAACTTCTTCGAGTGGAAACCAGCCAACATCGTCTACTTCAGTAACTTGTGGCGCTAAAACACCACCAACTTCTTTAAATAAATAATGATGGACTGTTTTGTGAATTCTTTTTCCACCAGCCATAAACCAAAAATCAATTACGCCCAACGCTTTAGATATTTCACTTTCAATTCCGGTTTCTTCCTGAACTTCACGAATGGCTGCCTGTTCGGGAGTTTCACCCTCTTCAATATGTCCCTTGGGAAGTGACCAAAGGAGGCGCTGACCAGTTTGATCCTTGAGGTCTCTGCGACCAATAAGCAAACCTTTTGTCCCTGTTTGATCGATAACCAGCCCACCAGCACTTACTTCATCAACCCTTTTTGCGTAAGGCTGCTTATTTTTCACAGTCGGTTTCTTTGGGGCAGGCTGAACTGAACCTGATTGCGCTTGAGTTGTATTAGAAGGTGTAAGTGGGTTCGACGGATTTCGCCTACGGCGACGTTTTTTCCGCTTCGCTTCGCCACCCGCACCAGGTGCCGGGGTCATAGAGGAAGGGTACTGCTCTAACCTTGGGTCTTGTGAGTACCCCGCGTGAAATAGCAAGAGAACTTGCGACCAGCACCCTTCTTGAGAAGGTGCCTATCGCGAGCTCCCTCGCCTCCTTATTCTCTAACGCTGGATTCACCCTGGCGCTGGTCGGCGGTCCGGTGCGCGACGCAATCCTCGGACGTCTTGGAAACGATTTAGATTTCACTACAAACGCTCGACCAAACGAGACAAAGAAAATCTTAAAAGCCTGGGCTGATTCAATCTGGGAAACCGGAGCAGTTTTTGGAACTATTGCAGGAAAAAAAGGCGATGTAACTGTCGAAGTAACAACATACCGAAGTGAAAATTATGATCCACAGTCTCGCAAACCCGAAGTAAATTTTGGAGAATCAATTGAAGGCGATCTCTCGCGAAGAGATTTCACCATCAATTGCCTTGCACTTGAATTAACAACCACACCACCAAAATTTATTGATCTCTTCGACGGCGTGGATGATTTAGCAAAGAAATTATTGAGAGCACCAGGAGATCCTGACGTTCTATTCGGAGATGACCCACTTCGAATGATGCGTGCGGCAAGATTTGCATCGCAATTGGATTTTGCAGTCGATCCAACAATTGTCGAATCCATGAAACGAATGGCAGAGAGAATCACAATAGTTTCGGCGGAGCGAGTTCACGATGAACTTATTAAACTTCTCATGTCTAAGAGCCCTCGAGTCGGGCTAACTTTGATGGTTGAGACTGGTCTAGCCGCATTCGTTTTGCCTGAATTGCCAAAGTTAAAATTGGAAGTTGATGAACACCATCACCACAAAGATGTCTACGAACACACACTTACTGTCTTAGAACAGGCAATAGCTTTAGAAGATCGACTCGGCGGGCCAAACCTTGTAATCAGACTGGCTGCCTTGTTGCACGATATTGGGAAACCTAAAACCCGAGAACTTATTCCCGGCGGTGGCGTTTCTTTCCACCACCATGAAGTAGTTGGGTCACGAATGGCGAAAGAGCGCCTTCGTGCACTGAGATTCGATAATCAAACCATTAGCGATGTTTCGCAATTAGTTTTTCTTCATCTTCGCTTCCACGGATATGCCGGAGGAGAATGGACTGACTCTGCAGTACGGCGTTATGTGCGTGATGCCGACGGATTATTGGAACATCTTCATGTGCTTACTCGAGCAGATTGCACAACTCGAAACCAGCGAAAAGCTTCGGCGCTCGCAGCAACTTATGATTCCCTTGAAACGCGAATTGAATTATTGATGCAGGAAGAGGAGCTCAATTCAATTCGTCCTGATCTTGATGGAAATGCAATCATGGCTATATTGGATATTCCAGCATCACAAATTGTAGGTAAGGCATATAACTACTTGCTGGAACTTCGTTTGGAAAATGGCTCACTTGGTGAGGAAAGAGCAAAGGAAGCGTTGCTTAAGTGGTGGGATGAGAATGGGAAGAAAAAGTAGTTTTTCGCAAAAGTAGGAAAGTTGTAAGTAAGTAAGCGCAAACGATTACCAGCGGCACTGCAAGAGATTTACCGCTATTTGGAAGTAGTGCTGCGGCAATACCTGCACCCAGAACAATCGCTGCATTCACAGCCATGTCATAAAATGCGAAGACACGACCTCGGAACTCATCATGGATTCTGCTTTGAACAAGAGCATCATTTGTAACCTTCACTGCTTGCCCTGTGCACGCCAAGAAGAATGCGGCTATTCCAAGAGTGAATACATTAGGCAGAGCGATATAAAGCAGCAATGTTGGGGTTGCAATCACCATGGCTATGCGAATCCAAAGATGCCGCCCAATTTTGCGAACAATCGCTGGGCTAATAAAAGCACCGAGTGCGATTCCAAATCCGGCAATTGTGAGCATTGCAGCGAATCCAGATAAACCAGCATCAGGATTCTTTGGATTGTGATACGTATTGCGCTCCAACAACAAAACCATCATTGTTAACGATGTTAACCCACCACGCTGAATAGCTGTCGCAATAATTCCACGAAGTGAATCTTTGTGAGAGCGAAGAATGAGGAACCCCTCGATCATCTCCTTCCAGCCTGCATCCTGCGTAGTTTCTTCCAAATCTTTCGGCCCGATTTCAAAACGACGAAGACGCTTTACCAATAAACCACTCAGTAAGTATCCAGAGGAAGCAGTAAGAACAATCAGCCCTGCAGAATGATCGCTGCTGAGATGGGCATCAAATAATTTTTTAAATCCAATTCCTAAACCGCCACCGATAACAACACCGATAGTTCCTCCAGTGACAGCAAATGCGTTAGCAACTACAAGTTTTTCCTTAAGCACAACTAAAGGAAGGCCGGCAGAAAGTCCCGCAAGTATTAAACGGTTAATACCAAACGCAATTAAGACGAATAAAGTGAGCAGGGCTCCTGTGCTACTTCGAGCAACAAGAAAAGCAACAGCCACAAGATTAAGTGCACGAATGTAATTTGAATATTGAACTATTCGTTGTCTAGAAAAACGATCAAGAAGAGTTCCTACATATGGACCGACGATGGAGTACGGAAGTAGAACTACGGAGAAAGCAAGGGCCGCCGCAACTGGATCGGCTTGTCGCTCCGGAGAGAACAGCACGAAGGAGGCAAGTGCGGATTGAAAGATTCCATCGGTTACCTGTCCAAGCCAGCGGACCGCAAGGAGCTTTGATAAACCACTTCTTGCAAAACTCATGGCGTCAGCCTAGTTATTCAAATAGGTTTATTCTTAATTCCATGTGGTCTAGGCGGGATTCAATTGATTATTCATTGAAACGTCGCGCAACGTTGGTTGGATATTTCAAAGGCACAACCCCCGGGAACGATGTTTGTGACGCTGACCCGTACCTTCGCTTGGCGGCGAAATATCACGGTGAGAAAGTGGTCAGGCCATGCCCAATATGCAGAAAAGAGAAGATGGTCGTTTTGCATTACGCATTTGGGGATCAACTCGGCCAATACTCAGGTCGCATTAAGTCCACAAACGAACTCAATGACATGCAGAGCGAATATGGCGAATTTAGAGTTTATGTTGTTGAAGTCTGCATGGGATGTCACTGGCACCATCTGATTCAAAGCTTCAAATTGGGAGATGGGCGCTTTCGTAAACCTCCTCGCCGAGTCCGCACGCTCGAAGATGACGATTTCATCCAGCGCTAGCTTCTAGCCGGTAACCTTTAACCGTGGCGCTCAAAGACTCAATTCTCGGATTTCTCCGACATCACCGAGACAACATAATTAAGTATGGATTGCGTGGATCCATATTTCTCTTTGGGTTAATTTTTGTTGCCGCTTCATTTATTTTCACATACGCATATTTCACCGTAGGGATTCCTGATCCGAAAGCTTTTGTTAATTCACAATCAACAATCATCCAATATTCAGATGGAAGTGAATTGGGCCGCATTGGTTCGGAAAATCGAACGATTGTCCCCCTCGCAAAAATTCCTCTCAATCTACGCCATGCTGTTCTAGCAGCCGAAGACCGCAATTTTTATTCAGAGCACGCATTTAGCCCACAAGGCCTTGCGCGAGCAATTTGGGACAACATAAAGAGCCTCGGAAATGGCGGCGGCGGTTCAACCATCACTCAACAATATGCAAAGACTGCTTTCTTAACGCCAGAGCGAAGTATTCAAAGAAAAATTAAAGAAATTGTTATTGCAATCAAATTAGAACAACAACAATCCAAAGATCAAATTCTAGAAAATTATCTAAATACAATTTGGTTTGGCCGAGGTAGTTATGGCGTTCAAACAGCCGCACAAACTTATTTTGGCCGAAATGTAAACCAATTGAGCATTTCTCAAGATGCGATGTTGGCATCAATTCTTCGATCACCAAATTACTACGGCCCTTCTTACACCGACGGCCTAAACCGCTTGAAAGCGCGATGGCAGTATGTTGTAGATGGAATGGTAAAAGTTGGTTGGCTAGATGCCTCAACTGCTAAACGGATGAAGTTTCCAACAATTGCTCCTAAGGTCACATCTGGAGCTTTAGCAGGGCCTAAAGGTTATTTAATGGCATATGTTTCTGCAGAACTTCTCAAACTTGGATTTACCGATAGCCAACTGCAAGTCGGTGGACTTGTTGTGAAAACAACACTTGATCCAAAAGCTCAAATAGCCGCACAAGATGCAGTCGCAAAGAGAATTCCTGCAAAAGCTCCTGCAGATCTCCGTGTTGCACTAGTTTCCATTCGCCCAGGCACTGGAGAAATCGTTGCAATGTACGGAGGGCGTGATTATTTACAATCGCAACTTAATAATGCGACTCAATCAACGGCCCAGGCTGGTTCTTCATTCAAACCATTTGCACTCATTGCAGCACTCGAAAATGGAATTTCACTTCAGTCAACCTGGCTAGGTTCTTCGCCCGCCGTTTATGACGATCCAAATGCAAATACTATTTATTCTGTTTACAACTACAGCAACGAACAATTTGGAAAGATCAACTTGTTAGACGCGACTGCCCATTCGGTAAATACTGTATTTGTTCCACTTGGAATGAAGGCAGGACTTCAAAATGTAATAGATGTTGCGCGTAAGGCGGGAATCCCAGAGAGTGTTCAAATGTGGGCGACACCATCTGTCTCACTAGGTGTAGCAAGTCCTCACGTCATTGATGTTGCAAGCGCATACGCAACTTTTGCTGCACAGGGAATTTACGCCAAACCATTCATGGTGAAAGAAGTTTTAGGCGCTAACCAAGGGGTTCTTTATGAATCTCGAATTCAGGCCCAACAAGTATTTACTGCCGATGTAATGGCAGACCTCACAACAGCACTTCAAGGTGTTACGCGATACGGAACAGGTGGGGCGGCGATTTCTGGCTTGAAATGGCCAGCAGCAGGAAAGACCGGCACAACAACTGACAATGCATCAGCGTGGTTCAATGGTTACACCTCACAACTTGCAACTTCAGTGGCGCTATTTCGAAATGACGCTACACAATCTTTGAATGGAATTGGTGGCCTCGGTGCGGTGACCGGCGGTACATATCCAGCAATGATCTGGAATTCATACACAAAGGTCGCAATGAAAGGCTTGCCTGTTATTGCATTCCCAGCACCTTCAAATATCGGTGGAACAGAACCAACAGATTTCACTACAGCCGTCCCAACTCTCGACCCAACTCTTGCAGTAAAACCCACGTCAGGAATTAAGAAAACACCTACACCAAAAGTGACAAAGACTAAGTAAATGAAGTTGAAGTTCACAACTAAAGCAGTAATTTTATTAGCAGTTGTAGCTTCACTTTTATCCTTTGCAAAATTTGATCATTGCTACAAGACAAATTGGGCTTCTCCAGATGTATATGTGCACGCTTGTTATTCTGATTTGCCAGCGCTTTTCGGAGCGAGAGATTTAATCCATCACACGTGGCCATATTCATCCTCGTTAAACGCTGTTGAGTATCCACCTCTCACGGGTGTGGTTATGTGGGCTACTTCTTTAGTGACTCCAGGCGGCAACAATTCTTACCGATATTACTTTCTTATAAATTTACTATTGCTCGGATTTCTTTTAATTGGGACATCCCTAATAATGGCAAAACTAAAACCCGAGTTTCGATACTTGCTGCCGCTCTCACCTGCAGTCATTCTTTCGTTATACATCAACTGGGATATGTGGGCGGTTATAACCGCGGTGGCTGCAATTTATTGGTTTGAACGAAAGTTTTTTACCAAGAGCGCGATTGCACTGGGAATTAGCGTTGCAACTAAATTTTTCCCAATCGTTTTACTTGCACCGATAGTCTTGATTTTCATAAGACGCAATCAATTAAAACGGGCGCTGCAATATTCCGCCTTTACACTTGCAACTTGGTTGATTATTAATTTGCCATTTATTCTCGTTAACCAATCTGGTTGGTGGAGATTCTTTAAACTTAACGGCGAGCGAAGCGCTGACTTTGGATCCCTTTGGTATTCACTACAACTGCTAGGAATATTTAGCGCAAATGGAAATCTCAATACAATTTCATTATTAACATTTCTTGTTGGTATTGCAGCTTTTGCAGTTTATTTCTTTGGACTCGCTCGAACCCCAACTTTGGCAAGCTGCGCGTTTACAATCGTTGCAATTTTCACAATTGCAAGCAAGGTGTACTCACCACAATATGTTTTATGGTTAACACCCTTAGCAATTTTGGCAATGCGAGGTGCGCAGGATCGAAAGGCGTTCTGGATTTGGCAAGGCTCTGAAGTTTTGTATCACATAGCAGTTTGGGAGTACCTGGCTAAGTTTTCAGGGACCCATTTTGGTTTGGAGCCAAAGGCATACGCGATCATCGCCCTCATCCGGATTGCTGCCACGATCTACTTCGTAATGGCCGTTTCCACACGGTCGCGGGCTCCACAGATGGCAGAATTTCTCACTTCTTCAGTAGTCGGATAGCCTTACCCTCCCTTCCGAAACGGATTGCTTCCAATGAAGCAAAAACGACGGCAGGTCGCATAACCCTCCTGCCGCGGAAATGCCGTGGCCGCTTTAGTCCAGAGGAGGTGGGGTTAACACATGCGTCATTATGAAATCATGGTCATCCTCGACCCTGAGTTAGAAGAACGTACAGTTCAGCCAAGCCTTGAGA
>CAIKKN010000033.1 GCA_903827945.1 uncultured Actinomycetes bacterium
TAAGGTACCGGTTCTGGTTAGGAGAAGGTAATTTCATACCTTAGACTCCTGCCTTACGCCGCCGGGGCGTAGCGTAGTGGCTAGCGCGCCTGCTTTGGGAGCAGGAGACCGCGAGTTCGAATCTCGCCGCCCCGACCAGTAGTACCCAGATCCAACGTGAAATAGGGAATCCCTTTAAAGGAGTGTCGTGAAGAGCGCCGTAGAAAAACTCAATGAAACCCGCGTAAAGATTTCTATTGAAGTTACATTCGACGAACTCGCACCATTCCTCGCTGATGCTTACACAACTGTAAGTTCCCGAGTGAACATCCCTGGATTCCGTAAAGGAAAAGTTCCACAAGCAATGATCGACCAACGCGTCGGACGTGCTGTTGTACTTGATGAAGCTATCAACGCAGCTATTCCAACTTTCTACACGCAGGCCGCACGTGAAGCAAAGATTTCACCAATCGGCCGTCCTGAAGTTGATATTAAGGAACTCAAAGATAAGGTTTCACTTTCTCTCGAGGTTGAAGTTGATATCCGTCCTGAAATTGAATTACCTGATTTTTCAAAGATCACACTCACTGTCGATGATGTAGAAGTTACAGATGCTGAAATTGATGAACAACTCACAGCACTTCGTTCTCGCTTTGGAACTCTCACTTCTGTCGAGAAGGCAGTCGAGACCGGCGATTTTGTTTCAATCGATTTGATTGCAAAAGTTGATGGCGAAGAAATCGATGGCGGAACAGTGAACGATGTTTCATACGAAGTTGGTTCAAACCGTATGGTTGACGGACTCGATGATGCACTTCAAGGTTTGAAAGAAGGCGAGAGCAAGCGCTTCGCTGCAGGTCTTGTGGGAATGGCTGAAGGACAGACTGGTGATATCGACGTAACTGTTAAGTCTGTAAAGCGCCGCGATCTTCCAGATGCAGATGATGCATTTGCAAAGATGTCTTCTGAATTTGAAACTATTGCAGAACTCAAAGCAGACATTTCAACTCGCTTGAATCGCATAAAGGAGATGGAGCAAGGCTCCTCTGCTCGCGATTTGCTTGTTGAAAAGTTGATGACAGAAGTCAAGGTTCCTGTCCCACAGAATTTGATCGACAACGAAGTTAATAGCCACCTCGAAGGCGAAGGCCGTCAGGAAGATGCTGTGCACCGCGCTGAAGTTATCGAATCAACAACCAAGTCATTTACCCAAGAAATCATTTTCGACACAATTGTCGATGCTGAGCAAGTTTCAGTTAATGAAGCAGAATTAACTGAATACCTGTTCCGTGCCTCACAACGCTACGGAATGTCTCCAGACCAATTCATCAAGGAAGTTACTGATGCTGGTCAGGTCAATACGATGATTTCAGAAGTTGCTCGCGCAAAGGCGCTTGCCGGCGTACTTAGCCGAGTCAAAGTTGTCACTAAGTCAGGAAAGGCTGTGGATCTCGAAGCTCTTCGCCCACAACCAGTAGTTCTTGACTCTGACTCCGAATAACTCAGTTAAGCCAAATAGCCAACTTCTCTCAGGGCGAACAGCCTGAGCCTGAATTCACCAATAATCGGGAAGCATTCGGACCTAAAGATTGTTAAGGTCAATACATAGAAATTCCGATTTAAGTAAAGCCTTCAGGAGGAACAGTGGAAGAGATCACCTCGCGTTCAGCGGGATCGAATATGGGCGGCTTGGATGACCAGGTCTACCAGCGACTTCTGAAAGAGCGCATCATTTTTATGACAGGCCAAGTTGAAGACAACATGGCGAATGCGATTTCAGCACAGATGTTACTTCTCGCTGCAGAAGATCCAGATAAAGATATTTTCCTTTACATCAATTCTCCAGGGGGATCAGTATCTGCAGGTATGGCAATTTATGACACCATGCAATACATCAAGAACGATGTTGCAACCGTAACAATGGGTCTTGCCGCATCAATGGGTCAATTCCTTCTTACAGCTGGAGCAGCGGGAAAGCGTTATGCACTTCCAAACGCTCGCATCCTGATGCACCAACCTCTCGGTGGGATCGGCGGCACAGCAACTGAAATTCGCATTCAGGCTGAGCAAATGGCATTTACAAAACGTCGCATGGCAGAACTCATTGCGAAGCACTCGGGTCAAACAGTTGAAACAATTACTGCAGACTCTGACCGCGATCGCTGGTTTGACGCTGAAGAAGCGAAGACCTACGGTCTGGTTGACCATGTGGTTAAGTCAGCATCACAAGTAACAGGAAGCGGTGGCGCAGCATGATTAATAAAGTAAACGACATTTCTGCTCGTTACGTCCTTCCAACAATCGAAGAGAAAACCGCTTATGGATTCAAGCGTCTTGATCCATACACAAAACTCTTTGAAGAGCGCATTATTTTCTTGGGTCAGCCAATTGATGACACTGTTGCAAACGATGTCATGGCGCAACTTTTGACTCTCGAGTCAATGGATCCAGACCGCGACATCATGATGTACATCAACTCACCTGGTGGATCCTTCACCGCACTGACAGCGATTTATGACACCATGCAATTTGTTCGCCCAGATGTGATGACAATCTGTCTTGGACAGGCTGCATCTGCAGCAGCAATCCTTCTCGCTGGTGGAGCAAAAGGTAAGCGCTTTGCTCTCGAGCACGCCCGTATCTTGATTCATCAACCTTCTTCTGAGGGTGGCGGACAAGGTTCGGATATCGAGATCCAAGCTCGCGAAATCATGCGCATGCGCGCCTTGCTTGAAGAGATGCTCGTAAAGCACTCAACAAAGTCGGCTGAAGAAATCGCTAAAGATATTGAACGCGACAAGATCCTCACTGCAGCCGATGCTGTCGAGTACGGTCTTATCGACCAGGTTCTTGCATCTCGTAAAGCAACAAAGTAATTCTCGGCAATTCTCGCTAACTAGATTCACCTATAAGCGAACACCGCTTAGGCTCAAATGCCCTGCCAGGAATGGTGGGGCTTTGTAGTCTTAAGGCATGAACACACGCATCGGAGAATCAGGCGATCTCTTGAAGTGTTCTTTCTGCGGAAAGACACAAAAACAAGTCAAGAAACTTATCGCTGGTCCCGGCGTTTACATTTGTGACGAATGTATTGAACTTTGTAATGAAATAATCATTGAAGAACTTTCAGAGACCAGCACTCTTGGTCTGACTGAACTTCCAAAGCCTCAAGAGATTTCCGACTTCTTAGACCAGTTTGTAATTGGGCAAGAACGCGCAAAGCGTTCACTTGCTGTCGCTGTTTATAACCATTACAAGAGAGTTCAATCTGGGGACTCAAAGCGCGAAGATTCAGTTGAACTCGCTAAGTCAAATATTTTGATTCTTGGTCCAACTGGTTGCGGCAAGACACTCCTTGCACAAACACTGGCAAGAATGTTGAACGTTCCTTTCGCAATTGCTGATGCAACCGCTCTTACAGAAGCCGGCTATGTCGGTGAAGATGTTGAAAATATTCTTTTGAAACTCCTGCAAGCTGCTGACTTTGATGTCAAGAAAGCTGAAACAGGAATTATCTACATCGATGAAATCGATAAAGTAGCGCGTAAATCTGAGAACCCTTCAATCACCCGTGACGTTTCAGGTGAAGGCGTTCAGCAAGCGCTTCTAAAGATTCTTGAAGGAACAACTGCCTCTGTTCCACCACAAGGTGGACGAAAGCATCCTCATCAAGAATTCATTCAGATCGATACAACTAATATTCTTTTCATTGTTGGTGGAGCATTCGCAGGACTTGAAAAGATCATTGAAAGTCGTAAAGGCAAAGCCGGCGTCGGATTTAACGCGAAACTTCAGTCAATAGATGATGTCCAGAAGACGGATATTTTTGGCGAAGTTATGCCTGAAGATTTATTGAAGTTTGGAATGATTCCTGAATTCATCGGTCGCCTTCCTATCCTTACAAGTGTTGAAAATCTTGATCGCCCTGCGTTAATGGAAATTCTTACGGAGCCAAAGAATGCACTCGTTAAGCAGTACCAAAAACTCTTTGAACTCGATGGTGTCGAACTTGATGTGACTCCTGAGGCTCTCGGTGTTGTTGCCGACCTCGCAATCAAACGTGGAACTGGCGCGCGCGGCCTTCGCGCAATTATGGAAGAGACTCTTCTTTCAGTTATGTACGAAGTGCCATCTCGAAAAGATGTAGAACGAGTGATTATTTCCCCAGCAGTTGTAAATAAAGAGGAAGAGCCTCAATACGTTCCTCGTGCAATCGGTTCTAAGCGTGCTGGAAAGCCAAAGAGCGCTGATGGCGATGAGGCAGAGAGCGCTTAAGTTTTAATCTAGACTCACCTCTTATGAACGAACGCCCTGAACTAGCAGCGAGCTTTACGCCTGCCGATATCGAGGGTGTCCTCTACCAAAAATGGATTGATGCCGGCTATTTCAAGGCTGATGCAAAGTCTGAGAAACCACCGTTCACAATTGTTATCCCTCCGCCAAACGTAACTGGCAGTCTTCACATCGGTCACGCCCTTGATCACACACTTCAGGATATTTTGATTCGCATGAAGCGAATGAAGGGCTTTGAAGCTCTTTGGCTTCCTGGAATGGATCACGCAGGAATTGCAACTCAAAACGTTGTTGAAAAACAGTTGGCAGCCGATGGGTTATCTCGACATGATCTTGGACGCGAGAAGTTTGTCGAAAAAGTTTGGGAGTGGAAAGCAGAATCAGGCGGCACCATTCTTGGACAAATGAAACGGCTTGGAGATTCTGTCGACTGGAGTCGTGAAGCATTCACAATGGATGCAAATCTTTCAGAGGCCGTTCTAGAAATTTTTAAACGTCTTTACGATGCAAAATTGATTTACAGAGCAGAGCGAATCATCAACTGGTGCCCAAGATGCCTTACTGCGCTTTCAGATATTGAAGTTGATCACAAAGAAATTGAAGGTGAATTTGTACAAATCACCTATGGCGATGAAGGCGAAAACCAAATAAGTATTGCAACAACTCGGCCTGAAACCATGTTGGGTGATGGAGCCGTTGCGGTTAATCCAAATGACGAACGTTACAAACACATGGTTGGAAAGCTTGTAAAACTTCCATATGTAAATCGAATGATTCCAATTATTGCCGATGAATTAGTGGATCCTGAATTTGGAACTGGCGCAGTAAAAGTAACTGCAGCACATGATCCAAATGACTTTGAAATGGCGATGCGCCACGACGTTCCAATGGTAATTATCATGAATGAACACGCCGTCATGGATGGCACGAATACTCAATTTGATGGCATGGATCGCTTTGAAGCGCGTAAAGCCGTTGTAGAGCAGCTTCGCAATGATGGTCGAATCGGGTGGGAGAAGCGCCCTTACATGCACTCCGTTGGTCACTGCTCTCGTTGTGAAACTGTCGTTGAACCTCGACTATCTAAGCAATGGTTTGTGAAAGTTGCACCGTTGGCAAAAGCTGCAGGAGATGCAGTTCGTGACGGTCGCGTAAAGATTGAACCCGAAGAATTATCTCCACGTTATTTCGACTGGATAGATAATATGCATGATTGGTGTATCTCTCGCCAACTATGGTGGGGTCACCGCATTCCTGTCTATTACGGACCAAATGGCGAAGTCGTTGTGTGTGGACCAAATGATCTTCCACCTGCTGGATACGAACAAGATCCTGATGTTCTCGATACTTGGTTCTCATCTGCTTTGTGGCCTTTCTCAACTTTAGGCTGGCCAAACCAGACTGAGGATTTAGAAAAGTTCTACCCAACAAGCGTTCTTGTGACCGGCTACGACATCCTGTTCTTCTGGGTAGCCCGCATGATGATGTGGGGATTGTTCGCGATGGATGGGGTTGCACCATTCCACACGATTGCTTTGCATGGATTGGTACGCGATAAGTTCGGCAAAAAGATGTCCAAATCAAAGGGCAATGTTGTCGATCCGATTGAGTTTATGGACAAGTACGGCTCGGACGCACTTCGTTTCACACTTGCTCGTGGTGCAAATCCTGGGGCCGATCAAGCTCTGGCGGAAGAATGGATTGCAGGTGCCCGTAACTTCGCCACCAAACTTTGGAATGCCACTCGCTTCGCGCGGATGAATGGCGCAACAACTGAGGGAAATCTTCCAGCTTTTGAATCCCTAGACGATGTAAATAAATGGATTCTTACTCGTCTGGATGAAACAGTTGCAGAAGTTGATCAGTATTTTGAAAAGTTTGAATTCGCGAAAGCCTGCGAGCTGATTTATCACTTTGCTTGGGATGACCTTTGCGATTGGTATTTAGAACTCACCAAATCTTCATTTGCTAAAGGTGGAACAGGCGCCGCAGATACACAGCGAGTACTTGGCCATGTCCTTGATCAATTATTGCGATTGATGCACCCTGTTATGCCATTTATTACAGAAGAACTATGGTGCAACCTAACCGGCAAAGAAACTCTCGTAACTTCTGCTTGGCCAAAGTTTGATCCTTCACAACGCGATGTAGCTTCACTTGTAGCAGTTTCGAAAGTTCAAGAAATCATTACTGAAATTCGACGCTTTAGAAATGATCAAGGAATAAAGACCTCTGCTCGCATTATTGCTCGCTTCAATGGAATGTCTGATGTGGGCCTTGCTTCGTATGAAGATGCAATTCGTTTTATTGTTCGTTGTGACAACGAAGAAGGAAACTTTACTTCCAAGATTGATGTTGCAGGCGTAGTGATTGAATTTGATTTGTCAGGTGCGGTCGATGTTAAGGCGGAACGTTCCCGACTGACAAAAGACCTCGCTGCTGCCGAGAAGGATCGAAACACTGCGAAGATAAAAATTGATAACGAAGGCTTCATGGCCAAAGCGCCAATGGAAGTTGTTCAAGAGATTCGCCAACGCCTTGCTGATACAACCGCCGACATTGAACGCATAACGGCAGCACTAGCAGCGCTACCCGCCGAATGAACATGAGTTCACCTGACGCTCTTGAAGCTGTCGAACATATTTATCAAGCGCTCCTAAAACGTTGGCCGGAAACTCGCATCGAACCATCACTGGATCGAATTGCTGCATTGTGCGATGCTTTAGGAAGCCCAGAACGAACATACCCAGTCGTACATATCGCTGGTACAAACGGTAAGACCACCACATCTCGAATGATTGATTCCATCTTCAGTGAATTGGGATATAGAACAGGTCGGTTCACAAGTCCACACCTTGAAAGTTTCCTTGAACGGATTTCGCTAAAAGGCGAACCGATTACTCCTGAAGGTGCCATTGCAACTTACAATGACATCGCTCTATACCTCGATCTCATCGATAGTCGTCAGCCACACCCCATTTCATTTTTTGAAGCAATGACAGCCCTGGCCTTTGTGGCATTTGCTGAATTTCCCGTGGATGTAGCTGTCATTGAAGCAGGCATGGGTGGAGCGTGGGATGCGACAAATATTGTGACAAGCCAGGTTTCAGTCATCACGCCAATAGGGCTTGATCACACGGAATATTTAGGCGAGACGCTTGAAGAGATTGCTGAAACAAAATCCGGAATAATAAAGCCAGAATCTCATGTTGTCCTTGCCGCACAGCCAGTTGAAGCAGCAAAAGTATTGACTGCAAAAATTCTTGAAAAATCTGCAATCCCTTATCGCGAGGGTCTTGAGTTTCTTGTTTCGCGCAGAGACATTGCAGTCGGCGGACAATTAATTTCGGTTTCTGGAATTCATGGTGAATATACAGACCTATTCATTCCACTTTATGGCGCGCACCAAGCGTCCAATGCAGCTGTTGCGATTGCGACAGTGGAAGCTTTTGCTGGAGTGAAATTAGATGAAGAGATTGTTCGTTCAGCTTTTGCAAAAGTAACATCGCCTGGTCGATGTGAAGTTCTGTATAGAGATCCCACCGTAATTGTCGATGCAGCACATAATCCGCACGGTGCTCACGCACTTGCAGCGACTATTTCATCAGAATTTGATTTCGAAACGGTCTTCGGAGTTTTAGCCATCTTGGGCGAAAAAGATGTTCACGGAGTGCTACTCGAACTTGAACCAGTAATCGACCGCTTGGTTGTTACGCAAAATTCTTCAGATAGAGCGCTACCTGTCGAGGATTTGTATGAAGCAGCAATTAAAGTTTTCGGCGTTGATAGAGTATTTAAAGAAGTTGATCTCCAACGTGCAATCACAACTTCAATCGAGCAGTGCACGCTAATAAATCAAACGAGTGAAGGAGTCTCTGCTGTTCTCATAACCGGTTCTGTCGTAACAGCTGGTGAATCACGAGCAATTCTTCGTAGGCTTGTGGATTCACGAACATGAGAATTCTAGGTTCGGCAGTCATAACAATGGAATCTTTAGTGATGGGATTTGCATTGTTATTGGCAATGCAGGATCACGGCGCACTTGCACTCTCGCTCGGGGGAGCACTTGCAGTCACTTGCCTTCTCACGGCTGGCTTAATGAAGAAGAAACTTGGATGGCAGATCGGGACAGCACTTCAAGTTGGGTTAATTGCCTACGGCGTTGTCGTTCCTATGATGTATTTCATCGGCGCGCTTTTCGCTGGTCTATGGGCAAGCGCCTACTTTCTTGGTCGAAAGGGCGAGGCCATTCGGGCTAAATTGATAGCCGAAAGGGACCAGACGAGCCCGATTTAAGGGATTCCCGACAAGCCAATAGAATCAACCGGTGACTACCCCAACGCATACTCCTCAAGAACGAACACTTGTCCTGGTTAAGCCAGACGGAGTTCGCCGTTCACTCGTCGGCGAAGTAATCGCACGTATTGAGCGAAAAGGTTACGCAATTTCAGGAGTGAAGATGATTCAACCTGATCGTGCAACGCTCGCGCTGCATTACGCAGAGCATGAAGGAAAACCTTTTTACGAACCACTCCTTGAATTTATGTTGTCAGGGCCGGTCGTTGCAATTATCGCCGAAGGAAATCGCGTTATCGAAGGTTTTCGTAAGTTGGCTGGAACTACTGATCCAACTACCGCAGAAGCAGGAACTATTCGCGGAGATTTAGCTCGAGATCAAGGTACAAAAGTTGTGCAGAATATTGTTCACGGTTCAGATTCAGTTGAGTCTGCAAATCGCGAAATCGGTATCTGGTTCCCTGAAGTTAGGAATTAATAAAGATGAGGAAGAAGGACGAGATGAGCGAGAAGAAACCATCACGCATGAACTTTATTGGGCGTGATATGGCTGTAGACCTTGGAACAGCCAATACCTTGGTTTATGTACGCGGCCGTGGAATCGTTCTAAACGAGCCTTCAGTGGTTGCCGTCAATCAAGATACCGGTGCAATTCTTGCCGTTGGAATCGAAGCAAAGCGAATGATTGGTCGCACACCTGGAAACATTGTTGCGATCCGTCCCTTGAAAGATGGAGTTATCGCCGACTTCGATACAACTGAGCGCATGCTTCGTTACTTCATTCAAAAAGTGCACAAGCGTCGTTACCTTGCAAAACCAAGAATCGTTGTGTGTGTTCCGTCTGGAATTACAGGAGTTGAACAGCGTGCAGTGAAGGATGCAGGATATGCAGCCGGAGCTCGTAAGGTTTACATTATTGAAGAGCCAATGGCTGCTGCAATTGGTGCCGGACTTCCCATTCATGAACCAACAGGCAACATGGTTGTGGATATTGGTGGCGGAACAACAGAAGTAGCGGTTATTTCACTCGGTGGAATTGTTACAGCGCTTTCCATTCGCATCGGTGGAGATGAGCTAGATCAAGCAATTATCACGTGGGTAAAGAAGGAATATTCACTTCTTCTTGGAGAGCGCACAGCCGAAGAAATTAAGATGGCTATTGGCTCTGCTTACAAGCTTCCAAATGAGCCTGATGCTGAAATTCGTGGCCGCGACCTCGCTACCGGATTACCAAAAGTTATTCAAGTGACCGCAGAAGAGATTCGTCGCGCACTAGAAGAGCCTGTAAATCAGATTGTTAACGCAGTGAAGAGTACGCTCGACAAGACTCCACCGGAGCTTGCAAGTGATTTGATGGATCGAGGAATTGTTCTCACTGGTGGCGGAGCGCTACTACGTGGGCTAGATGAGCGACTTCGCCAAGAAACAGGAATGCCTGTGCACATTTGCGATCGCCCATTGAATGCAGTTGCTGAAGGTTCTGGAAAATGTATCGAAGAATTCGAAGCTCTTGAAAAGGTATTGATTTCTGAACCTCGTCGTTAAGAAGTGATGTAGCAAGGAGATATACATGGCGCGTGGTGGGAGCAATCATTCCAGACTCCTGCTCGTGATTCTTCTAGTCTCATCACTTTTACTTATCACTCTAGATTTGCGCGGCGTTAGTTTAATTTCAGGTTCGCGCAGCGTTACCCAAACAGTGTTGTCTCCAATTCAAAAAGCAACGTCAGATATTTTTGCGCCGGTTGGACGCTTTATGAGCGATGTAAAGAATTTTGGTAAAACAAAAGCGGAAATTCAGGATCTTCGAACCGCAAACACAAGGCTGAAGAATCAAGCCGTTCTCAACGCCGATATCAAAGGCCAGTTGGCAGAGCTCAAGAAAGTGCTCGACCTTGCTGGACGTGGAAGTTTCAAAGTTGTATCAGCCCGTGTGATCGGACGAGGTTCTGCATCCACATTTAGTCAGACAGTCACTTTGGACGCCGGAACGAGCAGTGGCATTCGAAAGAATATGACCGTAATTTCAGAGAACGGTCTTGTGGGCGTTGTAAAAGATGCAACTATCAATTCATCAATCGTGCTTCTTATGAGTGATCCAACATTTCGAATAGGCGTGCGAGTAGCTCGTTCGCAAAGCGTTGGCGTTTTAATGGGCGAAGGAACGAATTCTTATACAGTCGAACTTCTTGATCCATCTGGATCTTTAGAAGTAGGGGACTCATTGATTTCAATTGGCAGCGATAATAATCGCCCGTACATTCCTGGATTGCCTGTAGGTGTGGTCACTAAAGTGGATCACACAACTACCTTGTTAACGCAGAGCGCAACTGTAAAGGCGTACACGAATTTAAACGACTTAGGAATAGTTTCAGTCGTGGTTCAAGCGCCAACAGCAGCGCCTAACAAGCCAATAAATCCAACCCCAAATCCAACAGTCACCGTTTTTGTAACTCCGACTCCGGCTCCATCAGTTTCAAATACAGCTAGTCCTAGTCTTAGTCCTAGCCCCACTTCAAGTGTGAAGAAAGCCAAGAAGTGAGTCCGACTCGGCTAAGTATCAGTTCAGCTTTTCTCTTTCTGATATTTGTTATCCAAGAATCGGTAATTTCAAGAGTTCATTTGCCCATAACCGGATTCTCCCTTTACTTGGCTGTACTGATTTGTCTCATTGCCCTAGAAGACCGAAATGGCGCAATCGTTATGGGATTTATTGGCGGACTTGTTCTGGATCTCTCTCCAACATCCCAAAGTCCTTTTGGGCAATGGGCTTTAATTTTCACAATTATTGGTTACCTCGTCTCTAGCAATTTGGAGAGCGTTGGTGATTTCACTTCCCAGCCCATAACTTTTGTACTTTTCATCGCAGCAGGATCCGGTTTTGCATTGTTAACGTATTTAGTCATTGGATCAGCTCTGGGCGAAGAGAGCGGATCTCTTAATCATAATTTAGTTGTTGTACTAGGTAATTTCATTTGGACACTTCTTTTTACACCACTCTTCTTACCGCTAATTCGTCGGGTTCGTGAATTGACACTGACATCAAGGGAGCGAGTGTGAGTTCGCAACGCTCTCGTCTTAATCTTGTCATCGTTCAAACACTGATAATTTCTTTGATGCTTGCTCTCATTGGCCGACTCTTCTACCTACAAGTTGCAAATACTTCTGTTTATCAAAGCGCTGCATTATCAATTCAAAGCCGCGACATAGTCTCTCCGGCGCTACGTGGCGCAATTACTGATGATGAAGGTCTACCGCTAGCGATGGATCGTCCTGGTCTTTCGATTACAGTTGATCGCAGCATTGTTGATAAGCAACCCGATAAAGGTGTTGCCGTTCTTACTCGCGTCAGCAATCTTCTTAAGTTGCCTTATGCCGATTTATGGCAAGGAACTCGCTTATGCGGTGAGCTTGCCATTGGTAAGCGCTCAGGTTGTTGGAATGGAACTCGATTCCAAGCGATACCGATAACTAAACAAGCAACGCAAGCACAGGCGCTCGTCATCTTGGAGAATTCTGATATTTATTCGGGCGTGAACGCAGAGACTGTTCCTGTGAGAAGTTATCCGTCTTTGGCGGGGGAACTTCCAGTCCATGTCTTGGGCTATGTTGGTGGCGTTTCAGAAACGGACTTGAGTGATCCAACAAAAGGTTTTTATCGGAATGAAAATGTAGGCAAATCTGGACTTGAATATATGTACGACAGTTACTTGCGCGGAACTCCTGGAATTAAGACGGTGATTGTTGATAGAAAAGAAGCGGTAACCCGGACATCCCAAAACACAGAGCCGATTCCTGGCGACAACCTCGTTACAAATATCAACGCAAGCTTGCAATCTGCAACCGAGAAAGCACTGAATCACGCAGTTCTTAGTTCGCGGTCAATGGGATACAGGGCAGACTCAGGGGCAGCGATAGTTTTGAATGTGAAAAATGGAGCAGTCCTCTCAATGGCATCTTGGCCGACATATGATCCAAATATGTTTCAAAAGGGTCTGACGGTGCAGCAAGCCAAAGATTTATTTAGCGAGGCAACTGGAGTTCCTGCCTTGTCCCGAGCAATTCAAGGTACTTACGCTCCCGCTTCTACTTTCAAGGCGCTGTCAGTTGTGGCGGCAAGTAAAGCCGGATACAGCATGAACGCTTCATACAAATGTCCTTCAACTGTAAAAATTGGTAATCGCGTATTTAAAAACTTTGAAGCCAAGAACGAGGGCACCATTAATATGGAGCAAGCGATTGCTGTCTCCTGTGACACTATTTGGTATCAAATTGCGTACGATGAATGGGTCCGAGATGGAGGATTAAGTCCGAAATCGAATTTGAAAGACTATTTCTTTCTTAATGCAGGTAATTTTGGAGTCGGAAAAAAGACTGGAATTGATCTGCCAGGGGAGTCCACTGGTCGTCTTCCGGACCGAAATTGGAAACAGAATTATTGGAAAGCCAATAAAGATTTCTTTTGTAATTATTTAGCGCGTGCATCAAAGAAAGATTTAACACCCTATTTAATTGCAATTGCGCATGAAAACTGTATAGATGGATATATGTTGCGAGCCGGAGATGCGGTGAACTTCTCCATTGGCCAGGGAGATACCCTCGTTTCACCTTTGCAACTCGTAAGTATGTATTCAGCGATAGCGAACGGTGGAACCCTTTACAAGCCACAGGTTGCTCGCGCAATTGTGACTCCACAAGGAAAAGTTGTTAAGGAATTTAAGCCAGAAATCAATGGAAAGATTCCAGCAACTAGTTCAGATCTGGCCTTCTTGCACCGCGCACTTCGCGCCGTTGCAACAAGAGGAACTGGCGCTGGGCTTTTCGCAAATTTCCCAGTCTCAGTCAGTGGAAAAACAGGTACCGGTCAGGTTCTGGGACGCAACACAAATGGATCAGCAAAAGATGACACTTCATGGTTTGTCTCTTATGCGCCCAGTGAGAAGCCTCAGTACGCAGTTGTCATGATGGTGAGCCAAGGTGGTTTTGGTGCAACGGCTTCAGGCGGCGGTGTAAAGGAAATCTATTCAGCACTCTTCGGCGTGAGCGGCAACAAAGTAGATCCAGCAGCGGCTATCTTTCCTGCAAGTGGACCACCATCTGGAATCCCAAAGATTGACACTAAAGGTTCCGTAGCGAAGAAAGCGGTGACGAAATGAGTTCATTAAATAGCTCGTTCCGGACTCGCTCACGTACCGATTCAATAAGACGTAATCTCTCAGGCTTTGATAGATGGCTTACTGCTGCAGTTCTCTTTTTACTCGTGATTGGAACTTTGCTTGTTTGGGCAGCAACTCGATCTTGGTTTGCATCACAGGGCTTGGATCCACAGTATTACTTGAAGAGACATGTATTAAATATTTTCATTGGCGCGATGCTTTCATACGGAACTACTCTTATTGACTATCGACTTTTACGTGCTTACACGCCCATTGTTTGGGGACTGGGAGTTCTAGGATTGATTGCAGTTCTGGTACCTGGTGTTGGCTCCACTGTTAACGGTGCACGAGCTTGGATATCTTTTCCTGGTGGCTTTCAAGTGCAACCTGCTGAACTTGCAAAGATTGCAATCATTGTTGGTATGGCCATGCTCTTGGCTGAGAAGCGAGATATCGATGCCAATCCAACCGATAAAGATGTTCTCAAAGCTTTAGCGCTCTCGGCTTTCCCAATTCTCTTGATTTTACTTCAACCCGATTTGGGAACGGTCGTCATAATTAGCGCTGCGATGGTCGCAATGATTGCGGCTTCTGGCGCGCCATCACGATGGGTAGCTGGACTTCTTTTACTTGCAGTACTCGGAGGATTTGTTGCGATTAAGGCCGGCGTTGTCAGCAACTATCAAGTAAAAAGACTTCAAGCGTTTGTCGATCCCACTGCCGATCCACAACAAAGCGGATACCAAATAAGGCAATCGCGAATAACTATCGGGTCCGGTGGATTCATAGGTAAGGGGCTATTTAACGGACCCCAAACAAATGGACGCTTTGTGCCAGAACAACAAACAGACTTCATTTTTACAGTCGCAGGTGAAGAGTTGGGTTTCCTAGGTGCGGGATTCATACTCATCTGCTTCTCCATAATATTCCTTCGAGCGTTCATGATTGCACGAAGGACGACTGATTTGTTCGGACGACTGATGTGCGTTGGGGTAATTGCATGGTTCGCCTTTCAGACCTTTGAAAATGTAGGTATGTGTATGGGACTAGTTCCCATGACGGGAGTGCCCCTTCCCTTCCTTTCATACGGCGGCTCGAGCATGTTTGCCAACTTAATTGGCTTTGGACTACTCCAAAATGTCCACGTCCGCAGCAGATAAAGGCCTCTTCAAACACGCGTAAATTTCTCCCAATTCTTGATTTCCCCGCCCTTCTGCAATACTTACCTCAGCGTTCGCGCATGCATGTACTTGAGTGGCCCCCTCCGGGTGCGGCCTTAATAGCTCAGATTGCATCCGATGCTAAATTTTTAAAGTTAATTCAATAAAGATTTCGCACGAATACCGCTTCACACTTGAAGGTATGAGGCCCAAACGAAGTACCAGCGGTCGGGGTACATGAAAAGGATTTGATCTTATGGCTCCAGAGCCAAAAGGTGGGCGCAAGCGCGCTACCAAAAAAACAGCAGCACGTTCGGCCAGCACTTCGGAAGTATCGGAAGTTCAGGTAAAAGTTGAAGCAGTAGAAGTTATTGCTGAAGAAAAACCAAAACGTGCCACAAAGAAGGCTGCTGCTATTCCAGTTCCTGTCTTCCAAGCCGCACCTATTACTGAAAAGCCGGCACGTGCAACAAAAAAAGCTGCGCCCGCAACAAAGAAAGCTGCTGCTCCTGCAAAGGCAAAGCCTTCTGTAGAAAGTGCTGAAGTAACCGAAGAGACTCCCGAGAGCGCTGAACGCCGCCGTCGCCGTCGTGGCGGACGTGGTCGTCGCCGTCCAGGAGATCGCGCAGAAGGTGAAGAGACAACACAAGATTTGGAAAGTTCCACCGAGGCTACAACTTCTGAAGATGGATCGGAAACAACAGGAACTCATCGTCGCCGCCGCCGCCGTGCGCGTGGTGTAGATGTTGATGGAAATGCGATCGAAGAAACTATTGATGAAGATGGCGTCAAGACTGTTGTAAAGGTACGCGAACCTCGCGAGCCTAAACAACGTGAAGACCGTCCGGACCGCAACAACCGTCGTGACCGAGGTCGAGATCGAAATGATCGCAACAACCGCCGCGATAGAGAACCACGTGATTTCGTACGTCGCCGTGGAACCATCATCACTGAAGGTGAATTCCTAGCTCGTCGTGAAAATGTTGATCGAATCATGCTTGTTCGCCAAACTGGCGATAGAACTCAGATTGCAGTTCTTGAAGACAAAATCATGGTTGAGCATTATGTAAATCGAAATTCAAATATTTCTTATGTTGGAAACGTTTATCTTGGCAAGGTGCAAAATGTATTGCCATCGATGGAAGCAGCATTCGTAGATATTGGAAAAGGCAGAAATGCTGTTCTTTACGCTGGTGAAGTTAACTGGGATGCAGCAGGAATGGCAGAGAGTGCCAATCGCAAGATTGAGCATGTTCTCAAGACTGGCCAATCTGTTCTTGTTCAGGTAACAAAAGATCCCATTGGTCAAAAGGGCGCACGCCTAACAAGCCAGATCTCACTACCTGGTCGATACCTTGTTTATGTTCCAAGCGGTGAAATGAGTGGAATCAGTCGTCGACTTCCAGATCAGGAACGTTCAAGACTTAAATCGATTCTTAAAGGGCTAGTTCCAGATGAAGCAGGCGTAATTGTTCGCACAGCTTCAGAAGGTGCATCTGAAGAAGAACTTTCTAGCGATGTAAAGCGCCTTCAAGAACAATGGCAGGACATCCAAGAGAAGGCTGAAAATCCAAGTACTTCAGCGCCATCTCTTTTGTATAGCGAACCAGATTTAACTGTCCGCGTAATCCGCGATATCTTCAACGAAGATTTCCGACAGTTGCTTGTGCAAGGCGATCAAGCATGGGATGACATCAATGGTTATCTCGGTGGAATTGCCCCAGAACTTACACAGAAGATTGAAAAGTGGGTTGGCCCTCGAGATCTTTTTGCCGAACATCGAATCGAAGAGCAACTTGCCAAAGCATTTGATCGGAAGGTTTATCTGCCTTCAGGTGGATCACTCGTTATCGATCGCACTGAAGCAATGGTTGTTATTGATGTCAATACTGGAAAATTCGTCGGTAAGGGCGGAAACCTAGAAGAGACTGTAACAAAGAACAATCTTGAAGCAGCAGAAGAAATTGCCCGTCAACTTCGCCTTCGTGACTTGGGTGGAATTGTTGTTATCGACTTCATCGATATGGCTCTTGAATCTAACCGCGATTTGGTTCTTCGTCGCCTTGTCGAAAGTCTTGGACGAGATCGCACAAAGCACCAAGTTGCTGAAGTGACTTCTCTTGGACTTGTACAAATGACGCGTAAGCGCATCGGGCAGGGTCTGATTGAGGCTTTCTCAACAACATGCGAATCTTGTGGCGGCCGAGGAATTCATATTCATAGCGAGCCAGTCCGCAAAGTCTCACTTGATAAGGACACAGATGTTCGCGCGAGTGAGTACATGGGGGCTTCAGTCGAGGACGAAAAGCCAGTCATCGAAGAGGAATCAGCTCCTGAAGAGCCAAAAAGTGAGGCCAACCCAAGCCCAGCTCCCAAGCGCAAGCGCCGTAGGGCGGTCAGTACAGGCATCATCACGCCTGAATAACCACCAATAACTCAGTTTGACCCTTTGGGGAGGTCTTCCGTACCCTTAGCGTCTGCCCTCGGGCCCCGTATGGGAATTCGAGCTCATCAGCAGTTTTCATTAGCTATAGAAAAGTAGGGAAAAGTATGTACGCGGTTGTAAAAGCTGGCGGTCGCCAGGAGAAGGTTGCCGTAGGCGACACAATCATCGTTGATCGTATCGACGCAAAAATTGGCGCAACAGTGTCATTCCCTGCAGTTCTTTTGGTTGATGGTGCAACAGTGACATCAGATCCAAAGGTGCTTGCTTCCGTAAAGGTTGCTGGCGAAGTTCTTGAAGAGACAAAGGGTCCTAAGATCGACATCCTTCGTTACAAGAACAAGACGGGTTACCGCCGTCGTCAAGGTTTTCGTGCAAGCTTGACCAAGGTCAAGATCACCGGAATTAACAAGTAACTACAAGGGGGCGAATAAAAAATGGCAAGTAAAAAAGGTGTCTCGTCTACCCGTAACGGTCGCGATTCAAATGCGCAGTATCTCGGTATCAAGCGTTTCGGCGGTCAGGTAGTTAAGAGCGGCGAGATTCTCGTTCGCCAACGCGGATCAGTTTTCCACCCAGGAACAAATGTTGGCATCGGTAAAGATGACACACTGTTCGCTCTAGCTGCTGGTGCAGTTGAGTTCGGTCGCGCTCGCGGTCGCAAGGTTGTAAACGTCGTTCCGGTACTCGTTTAAAAGCGGATAATTCTTTGCGGGTCCGCGGAATGCGGACCCGCTATTTTTTTTCATAAATTAAAATTGGCTAAAGGAAGTAGGGAGTGAAAAATGACAACATTCGTTGATCGCGTAACTCTCCATGCTTCTGCGGGTAATGGCGGGGATGGTTGCGTTTCTATTCACCGTGAAAAATTTGTTCCCCTCGGCGGACCAGATGGAGGAAACGGCGGACGTGGTGGCGACATCATTCTTGTTGTTGACTCAGGAGAAACAACACTTCTTGATTTTCACCATTCTCCCCACCGTAAAGCACTTAGTGCTCGACCAGGCTATGGCGATTATTGCAACGGAGCCGATGGCGGAGATCTGATTCTTTCAGTACCAAATGGAACTGTTGTAAAAGATAGAGAAGGCAACATCCTCGCGGATTTAGTTGGAACAGGCACACGCTTTATTGCTGCTCAAGGCGGTAAAGGCGGATTAGGAAATGCTGGTCTTGCATCTCGCAAACGTCGTGCTCCTGGTTTTGCGCTTAAAGGTGAGCCCGGCGAAGAACGCACACTGATACTTGAACTAAAGAGCGTTGCAGATATCGGTTTAATTGGTTTTCCGAGTGCTGGAAAGTCATCTCTCGTTGCTGCAATTTCAGCAGCTCGACCAAAGATTGCAGATTATCCATTCACGACATTGGTTCCAAATCTTGGTGTAGTCCAAGCCGGTGAAACTCGCTTTACCGTTGCTGACGTCCCAGGTCTTATTCCTGGTGCATCTTCAGGTAAAGGCCTCGGTCTCGAATTCTTACGTCACGTTGAACGATGTGCAGCACTTGTTCATGTTCTTGATTGCGGAACCTTGGAGACAGATCGTGACCCGATCAAGGACTTTGATGTTATCGAGGAAGAGCTTTCTCATTACGGTGGATTAGCTGATCGCCCAAGAATCATTGCGTTAAATAAAATCGATTTGCCAGATGGAAAGACTATGGCAGATATGGTGCAATCAACTCTAGAAGAACGCGGTTATGAGGTTTATCAAATCTCTGCAGCCGCGCGAATTGGATTGCAAGAACTTACATATTCAATGGGACGAATTATTCAGGAGTACAGAAAGAAAGAAGCGAAAGAAGAGAAAGTTCGAATCGTTCTTCGTCCAACACCTGTTAATGATGGTGGATTCACTGTCACAGCAAATGCCGACGGTTCATTCTCTGTAACAGGCAACAAGCCTGAGCGTTTTGTTCGCCAAACTGATTTCGGTAATGCTGAAGCAATCGGATATCTCGCAGATCGCTTGGCGCAACTTGGAGTAGAGCGCGCACTCTTTAAAGCAGGTGCAAAAGCAAAGGATGAAGTCAGAATTGGCCAAGGAGATAGCGCAGTTGTCTTCGATTGGGAGCCAACGATTGAAGCTGGAGCAGAGTTGCTTGCTGGTCCACGCGGAAGTGACCTACGTATTGAATCACCGTGGGCTGGACGCTATGTGGAAGACAAAATTGATGTCTTGAATGAAGATGAAATTGAATCGCAGTGGGAGTACAACGTCGCAGATCCCCACACACCACGAATCGATGAGAACTAGGTAAGTAACATGAAGCGCAATCAGATAAACAGTGCTGCTCGTGTTGTTATCAAGATTGGCTCATCCACTCTGACAGGAAAAGCCGGAGAACAGCTCGACAAAAAGAACGTAGATTCGATTGTTGATATCGTCGCATCCCTTCGTTCTGAAGGTAAAGAGGTAGTCCTTGTTTCATCTGGCGCTATCGCCGCTGGCCTTGCCCCTCTTGGAATGACAGTTCGCCCAAAAGACCTTGCAACACAACAAGCAGCTGCTTCCGTTGGCCAAGGCTTACTAATTTCATATTACAACGAAGCATTTACTCGCCACTCGCTTCTTTCTTCCCAGGTTTTGTTGACCATCGACGATGTAGTTCGAAGAGCTCATTATCAAAATGCTCAGCGCACTCTTTTCAAGTTATTACAACTTGGTGTTGTCCCAATTATTAACGAAAACGATACGGTCGGCGTGCAAGAGATTCGCTTTGGCGATAACGATCGATTGGCTGCTCTTGTTTCACATCTCATCGGCGCGGAATTACTGATTCTCATTACTGATATCGATGGACTTTATGATGCTCCTCCAGGGAGCCCGGGAGCAAAGAGAATTGCTGAAGTTCCTGATGTGACCAAACTTGTTGATGTCCAGATTGGTGGCGTTGGGTCCTCTGGCGTTGGAAGTGGTGGAATGATCACAAAGATTGATGCAGCGCGCATTGCAACTGGTGCTGGAGTATCAATGCTTCTGACTTCGCTAGAGAAATTAAGTGGCGCGCTTGAAGGGCGCGATGAGGGAACTTTTTTTGAGGCGGTTAAAGATCGAAAGCCTTCTCGATTGCTGTGGCTTGCTCACGCTTCGACTCCAAGTGGAAGACTGATTGTCGACGACGGTGCAGTAAGCGCTCTTAAGGAGCACGGGGTTTCACTCTTGCCTGCCGGAGTTCGAGGCGCTGAGGGAGACTTTATTGCAGGGGATACAGTGGAGCTAGTTTCACTGCAAGGAGTTGTGTTTGCTCGCGGCTTAGTTGCATTTGATTCACTTGAAATACCTAAGATGATTGGTAAGACAACAAAAGAATTAGCTCAAACAATGGGCCCTGAATACGAGCGTGAACTCGTACATCGGGATGACTTAGTTTTGCTTTAATTCTTTGCTATATCCATCATCACTTGAGTTGTTGGTGCTTTGAGGTCCAAGTCAGTTGGAACATCACTTAATTTCACAATAACGGTTCGGGTTGCTCGGTCGATAAAGACATACTGACCATGTAAGCCATCCATCAAATCGATATTTGGATACGGGTGCCAGACATACGCACCATAACCAGAACCCTCTAATTGTTCGACTGAGGTGCTCATTCGCTTGATCCAATTTAGATCCAAAACACGTGTACTTCCGACCATTCCGTTATTCATTAACATCAATCCAACTTTTGCATAGTCCTCACCCGTGGCATTAAAGCAACAGAAAGTCTTTTCTATTCCTCCAACATGGTCGACATTCCACGTAGCAGGAGTGAGAGCTCCCACGGGTTGCCAAACGTTCTTTGCAAAATAATCACTTACAGAACTGCCCGTAACTTTCTTAATTATCATTCCAATTAATTGTGGATCCACGCTTCGGTAGAGAGCTTGAGAGCCCGGCTCAAATGCCATTTTGCGATTATGTTTAACAAACCAATTCATATCTGTCGTTGCATACATTTGCGCAATTCCTACGCCCCAGCCTTGCGGCCCGGATGGATAATTATCGCTAACGCCTACGCCACTTCGCATGTCAAGCAATTGCCCAACAGTTACGCGGTCAAAAGATGTTCCTGCTTTGTACTCAGGGAAGTAATCAACAAATTTGTCACTTTCTTTAATCTTCCCTGCTGCCACAAGCTGACCAACCATGATTGATGTCATTGTCTTACCGACAGAATAAGAAGGAAGTCGAGTGGTAGGGGTGAATCCATCGCGGTAATACTGGTAAGTCAGAACGCCGTTTCTCAGCACTAGAAATTCATTTGTGTGGGAAGCATCGAGAAATGTTTGCCAAGGAACTTGCTTACCTTGCCAATTGACTGTTGTTGGGAGCTTCTCATGTGCAGTAGCGAGAACGATTGGATTACTCGAAGGGGCAATTGTGTGCGCTGGCATCAAATTTGGAGTCTTTGACGCAGGAGCCAATGCCAGGTGAATCGATTGGTAGGGATTTGGATAGTGGATATATAACGTAACTCCCCACAGCGCAAAATAAAGAAGAAAGACTGTCACGAGGATTTTACGCAGGAATTTCATAGTAGGGATTATTGCCCGTAGGCTTGCGTAATGGAAGCAACGGCAGTCGTAAATAATTTGGCAAGCCTTGCTCGAGCGGGCGCTCGCACTCTTATTTCTGCGACCGCTGAGGAGCGATCTGCCGTAGTTCGAGGAATAGCTGATGCGCTTGTCGCAAACTCAGCCCGCATCCTAAAAGCCAACCAAGAAGATTTGGCCCGAGCAACTGCTTCCGGGATGCAAAGCTCAATGGTCGACCGACTCTTACTCACAGAAGAGCGCATTGCAGGAATGGCCGATGGAGCGAGACAAGTTGCAAATCTGCCAGATCCGTTGAATCGAGTAATCAGCGAAAGAACTTTAGAAAACGGTTTGCACTTAAAACAGGTGAGCGTGCCTTTTGGAGTTGTAGGAATGGTTTACGAGGCTCGCCCCAATGTGACGATTGATGCCGCTGCAATTTTGTTGAAGTCAGGAAACGCCTCTTTGCTGAGAGGTTCTTCGAGCGCTGCATCCAGTAACTCTGTTCTTGTCGAAATTATGAGAGAAGTACTCGCAAAAAGTTCTATCTCCCCAGATGTAATCCAGAATCTACCTTCAGAGGATCGCTCTACTGTGGCCGCTCTTCTTCATGCCCGCGGCAAAGTTGATCTTGTTATTCCTCGCGGAAGTGCTGAACTCATCCGTCGAGTTGTGGATGATTCTTCAGTACCAACTATTGAAACAGGGGCAGGTGTTTGCCACGTTTACGTGGATGAGTTCGCCGATCTAAATAAAGCACTTCCAATCTTGATGAATTCGAAAACTGATCGCCCAAGTGTTTGTAATGCGGCAGAAACACTTTTAGTCCATGAAGCGGTTGCCGAGAATTTCCTTCCAAGTGCATTGTCATCCCTGCGAAAAGCGGGAGTCACTCTTCATGTCGATGCCGCAACAAAGGCAATTGCGGACGCACATGGAGTTCATTCTGGATTAGCTAGTGAAGCGGATTGGTCCACGGAGTACAACGCTTTGGAAATGAATGTGGCGATAGTGCCCTCATTAATTGCTGCTGCCGATCACATTCAGATGTATGGAACTCAACATACCGAAGCGATTGTGACTGAGAATATTGAAAAGGCTAATCAATTTATTGCGCTCTCAGATTGTGCCGCTGTGATGGTAAACGCATCCACACGCTTTACCGATGGCGAACAGATGGGATTTGGGGCAGAGATTGGAATATCAAATCAAAAGCTTCATGCCCGAGGTCCTATGGGGCTTGAGCAAATGACGACCACTACTTGGATTGTGTGGGGCTCAGGGCAAATCCGATAAGGTTGGGGCATGGCCGCAATCTCACGTGACGAAGTAGCTCACCTTGCGCGTCTAGCTCGCATTGAAATGAGTTCCGATGAGCTCGACCATCTTGCATCCGAATTGGATCAGATCCTTCATGCAGTAGATCGCGTACAAGAAGCAGCAAAAGACGATGTTCCTCCAACTTCACACCCTCTTCCATTAAAGAATGTGACTCGTCCAGATGTAGTCGTTCCTTCACTAACTCCGCAAGACGCCCTATCTGGTGCTCCTGCTTCAGATGAACAACGTTTCAAGGTTCCACAGATTTTGGGTGATGCTGAGTGAGTTTTATATATAAAACTGCGGCAGAGATGGCCAGTGCTCTTGCGAATAAAGATGTTAGCGCCGTAGATCTTGCTAACGAACACTTTGCTCGCATTGAATCAGTCGACGGTGATGTACATGCATTCCTTCACCTCGATAAAGAAGGCGCTCTTGCTCAAGCAAAAAGTGTTGATGAAAAGCGTGCCGCTGGAGAGAAACTTGGACCACTTGCTGGCGTACCTCTGGCCCTAAAAGATGTCATGGCGCAAAAGGGAATTCCAACTACATGCGGTTCAAAAATTCTTGAAGGCTGGCGTCCGCCTTACGATGCCACGGTTGTTACGCGACTGAAAGACGCGGGCATTGTTATTTTAGGTAAAACAAATATGGATGAATTCGCCATGGGTTCATCAACTGAAAATTCTGCATACGGTCCAACTCACAATCCATGGGACTTAACACGTATCCCTGGCGGATCAGGCGGAGGATCATCAGCTTCACTTGCCGCATTTGAAGCACCACTTGCAATTGGAACAGACACCGGTGGTTCAATTCGCCAGCCAGCAGCGGTGACCGGAACAGTGGGCGTCAAGCCAACGTATGGAGCGGTTTCTAGGTATGGCCTTGTTGCATTCTCTTCTTCACTTGATCAAGCAGGCCCTTGCGCGCGAACGGTTCTAGATGCAGCCCTTCTCCATGAAGTTATTGCCGGACATGACGCAAGAGATTCATCTTCTATCAATGCTCCCGTGCCTGCAGTAGTTGCCGCAGCGAAGAAGCTTGATGTCAAAGGAATGAAAATTGGTGTCATCAAAGAACTTGGCGGCGAAGGTTTCCAAAAAGGCGTAAGCGAGCGATTCAATGAAGCGCTTGAAGAACTTGTTAAAGCCGGCGCTGATATCGTTGAAGTTTCATGCCCTAATTTTGAATACGCACTTGCTGCATATTATTTAATCGCACCTTCTGAGGCCTCATCAAATCTCGCTCGTTTTGATTCGATGCGCTACGGCCTTCGTGTAGGTGATGATGGGTCCCGTGGCGCAGAAGAAGTAATGAGCCTTACTCGCCAAGCTGGGTTTGGAAAAGAAGTAAAGCGCCGCATAATTTTAGGCACATACGCTTTATCCTCGGGTTATTACGATGCTTATTACGGATCAGCTCAAAGAGTTCGCACGCTTATCATGCGCGATTACGAGGCAGCTTTTGCAAAGGCAGATGTACTCGTATCTCCTACAGCTCCAACAACTGCATTTAAAATAGGCGAGAAGGCGGATGATCCCGTCGCTATGTATTTAAATGACATCGCAACAATTCCCGTAAATATGGCAGGTATCGGCGGAATGAGCCTTCCATGTGGGTTAGCTCCTGAAGATGGCTTGCCTGTCGGTTTCCAAATTATGTCACCTGCGATGAAAGATGATCTTATGTACCAAGTCGGTGGAACTCTTGAAGCTGCACTAAATGCTAAATGGGGATCTACTCTGATTTCGCAAGCGCCAGCGTTAGGAGCAAAGTAATGGCTCTTAATTATGATGGCGTAATAGAGAAGTACGAGCCAACCCTTGGTCTGGAAGTACACGTTGAACTAAATACAAATACAAAAATGTTCTGCGGGTGTGCAACTGCTTTTGGTGCAGAACCAAATACACAAACTTGCCCAGTCTGTCTTGGCCTACCTGGTTCACTTCCAGTTGTAAATGAAGTCGCTATTGAATCTGCAATCAGAATTGGGCTAGCGCTTAATTGTTCAATCGCTCCTTTTAGTCGGTTTGCTCGAAAGAATTATTTTTATCCTGACATGCCAAAAGATTTTCAAATCTCACAGTATGACGAACCAATTTGCGTCGATGGTTTCCTCGATGTAGAGATTGACACCGATGAGGGTGTAAAAACATTTCGAGTCGATATCGAACGCGTTCACATGGAAGAAGACACGGGCAAGTCACTCCACGTAGGTGGCTCAACTGGTCGAATCCACGGCGCTGAATACTCCCTTCTTGATTACAACCGTGCCGGTATTCCATTGATGGAAATCGTCACAAAGATGATTCCTGGTACAGAGAAATATGCCCCTCAGGTAGCCCGCGCATATGTAACGGAACTTCGCGACATCCTTCGCTCTCTCGGAGTTTCCGACGTGAAGATGGAACAAGGTTCACTTCGTTGCGATGCAAACGTTTCACTTTCCCCACGCGGAAGCGGAAAACTTGGAACTCGAAGTGAGACCAAGAATGTGAATTCATTGCGTTCTGTTGAACGAGCAATTCATGGAGAAATGATCCGCCAAGGTAATCTCCTTGAAAACGGCGAGCGTATTATTCAAGAAACGCGTCACTTCCTCGAAGAAAGCGGAGAGACTCGTCCCGGCAGATCAAAGGAAACTGCCGAGGATTATCGCTATTTCCAGGAACCAGACCTAGTGCCGGTTGCTCCTGATGCAACATGGATTGAAGAAATTCGTGCTTCACTTCCGGAGCGCCCATCTGTTCGCAGAAAACGTTTGCAAGTTGATTGGGCTGTTCCGGATAAGGAAATGACAGCAATGATAAATGCTGAACTTCTAGATACTGTCGAAGCGACGGTAAAACTGGGAGCAGATCCAACAAAGGCTCGCACTTGGTGGCTTGGTGAAATTTCTCGAGTTGCAAATGAAAAAGAAGTTGAAGCGACATCCCTGATGACCCCTGCACAAGTCGCAGAAATAATATTGCTCGTAGCTTCTGGTGAACTCACAGACAAGCTTGCGAGAGCTGTAGTGGAAGGCGTAATCGCTGGAGAAGGTTCACCTCGAGATGTCATCGAGAAGCGTGGACTAAAGGTTGTTTCAGATGACTCTGCTTTGATGGCGGCAATTGAAGCAGCTATTGCCACCCAACCTGATACCGCACAGCGAGTGCGCGATGGAAATATTCCTGCTGCGGGTGCTTTGATAGGCGCAGTTATGAAAGCAACTGGGGGAGCGGCAGATGCTGCTCGCGTTCGAGAATTATTACTTCAGCATTTAGGTCAGTAGACGAAGGGTAATAGGATAAAAAATGTCTAATATGAAACCGCGTTCTGGTTTAGTCACCGATGGTCTTGAGCGCTCACCAGCTCGCGGCATGTTGCGCGCGGTTGGAATGGAAGATGCTGACTTTAAGAAACCACAAATTGGAATTGCTTCGTCGTGGAACGAAATCACTCCTTGCAATCTCTCTTTGGACCGACTCGCAAAAGCGTCACGAAAAGGCGTTATTGAAGGCGGCGGATTTCCAATGCAATTTGGAACTATTTCAGTATCCGATGGTATTTCAATGGGCCACGAGGGCATGCACTTCAGCCTCGTCTCTCGCGAGGTGATTGCCGACTCCGTTGAAACAGTTATGCAAGCAGAGCGCCTAGATGGAATGGTGATGTTTGCTGGTTGCGACAAATCACTACCCGGCATGATGATGGCGGCAGCGCGTATTGATGTGGCAGCAGTTTTTGTTTATGCAGGATCAACACTTCCAGGAAATGTCGACGGCAAGAATGTAACAATTATCGATGCCTTTGAAGCAGTTGGTGCATGTGCGCGAGGTTTGATTTCCGAAGAAGAAGTTGATCGTATTGAACGTGCAATTTGCCCAGGTGAAGGTGCCTGCGGCGGTATGTACACAGCAAACACAATGGCTGCAGTCGGAGAAGCAATCGGTCTCTCACTTCCTGGATCTGCGTCACCTCCATCAGTTGATCATCGCCGTGATGATTATGCTGTTGCCTCTGGGGCGGCAGTTATCGAGCTCATCCGCCAAGGAATTACGACAAGAGATATCTTGACTAAGAAAGCATTTGAAAATGCAATCACGGTTGTGATGGCACTCGGTGGCTCCACAAATGCTGTACTCCATTTGTTGGCGCTGGCCAGCGAAGCCGAAGTTGAATTAACACTTGAAGATTTTCAAGTAATTAGCTCACGAGTCCCACTACTTGCTGATGTGAAGCCTTTTGGAAAATATGTGATGACTGACGTTGACAAAGTGGGCGGAATTCCTGTTGTGCTACGCGCGCTTCTCGACGCAGGTTTATTACATGGAGATGCGCTAACGGTCACCGGTAAGACAATGGCAGAAAATCTTGCACACGTTAAACCTCTTGATCCAGACGGAGAAGTTCTGCACTCAATAAAGAGTCCACTTTCCGTTGGCGGCGGCATCACAATTCTTAAAGGTTCACTTGCTCCCGAAGGCGCTGTTTGTAAAACCGCTGGAGTTGGAGTGGATGAATTTGAAGGACCGGCGCGAGTATTTGAACGAGAGCAAGCTGCGATGGAAGCCCTTGAAAACGGAACCATCAAAGCAGGTGACGCGATTGTCATTCGCTATGAAGGTCCTAAAGGAGGACCAGGAATGCGCGAGATGTTGATGATTACTGGCGCAATAAAAGGTGCTGGTCTTGGTAAATCCACCCTGCTTCTTACTGATGGTCGCTTCTCTGGAGGAAGTACAGGTCTCTGTGTTGGCCATGTTGCCCCTGAAGCTGTCGATGGGGGACCTATTGCATTTGTTAAGGATGGCGATCGAATTCGCATTAATACTGTGACTCGTCAACTTGATTTACTTGTTGATGAAGAAACCATGGCCGAACGCCGTAAACACTTCACTCCTGTGCCACATAAGTACAAGCGGGGAGTCTTGGCGAAGTATTCAAAGGTCGTTGGATCGGCGTCACAAGGTGCAGTCACGTCCTAAATAATGAGACTTACATCTCAGGGGTTGACTGCCTCCTGAAGGTCGGCGAGAATACGCACATGGCATCAGATAAGAAAGCTGTCGTGATTCGAGAGCGTGCGATCTAAGCAAGACGATCGCGCGCTAACCCTCAGTGGAAAAACTGAGGGTTTTCTCATTTAACAATCTAAACGCACCGGAAGGAGATGAACATGACAAACAGCAACGCAGAATCAGTAACAGGGGCGCAGTCCCTCGTGAAATCTTTGGAGCATGCAGGCGTCGATGTGATGTTCGGAATCCCGGGCGGTGCAATTCTTCCTGCATATGATCCAATTTTTGATTCTAAAATTCGCCACATCTTGGTTCGCCACGAACAAGGCGCAGGCCATGCAGCGACAGGTTATGCGCAAGTAACTGGACGCGTTGGAGTTTGTATTGCAACATCAGGACCAGGTGCAACAAACCTTGTGACTCCTCTTGCTGACGCTCAAATGGATTCAGTTCCTGTCGTAGCAATCACAGGTCAAGTGAATTCAACATCAATCGGCACTGATGCTTTTCAGGAAGCCGATATCCGCGGAATAACAATGCCTGTTACTAAACATAACTTCCTAGTAACAAATCCTAAAGATATTCCTCACGCAATTGCTGCCGCATTTCATATCGCATCAACAGGTCGACCAGGGGCTGTATTGGTGGACATTGCAAAGGATGCGCTTTCCGCAAAGACCACTTTTGATTTTCCAACTTCACTAAATCTTGCTGGTTACAAACCTAAGATGGTTCCTAGTGAGAGCGATGTAAGAGATGCAGCGCGTCTAATTGCTGAATCAAAGCAACCAGTACTTTACGTAGGTGGCGGGGTAATTCGCTCTAATGCAAGTAAAGAACTTATGAAACTTGCAGAATTAACCGGCGCTCCAGTTGTTACAACCTTGATGGCACTCGGTGCTTTCCCTGACAGCCATCCACAACATTTGGGAATGCCTGGAATGCATGGAACTGTTGCGGCAGTAACAGCGCTACAAAAAGCAGATCTTCTTATTACCCTTGGCGCTCGATTTGATGATCGCGTCACAGGAAAACTTTCTTCCTTTGCTCCAAACGCCAAAGTTATTCACGCGGATATCGATCCTGCGGAAATCGGCAAATTGCGCCGAGTAGATGTGCCTTTAGTAGGAGATCTTAAAAACACCATTGATGCCCTTATTCCGGCACTTAAAGCGGAATTCAAGAAGAGCCAACCGGATATTGGGGCTTGGATTAAGCAAGTAACAGGATGGCGCGAAACATATCCGTTGGGTTACGACCACCAGCCGACGGCGCACTTTCCCCTCAATATGTAATTGAAAGACTTGGAAAAATTGCTGGGCCTGAAGCTATTTATGTTGCGGGCGTAGGGCAACACCAGATGTGGGCTTCTCAGTTTGTTCAGTACGAGCGCCCTCGCAGTTGGTTGAATTCAGGCGGTTTAGGAACCATGGGTTACGCAGTTCCCGCTGCGATGGGTGCAAAAGTGGGAGCACCAGATCGCACAGTTTGGGCGATTGATGGAGATGGTTGTTTCCAGATGACAAATCAAGAACTTACAACCTGCGCACTCAATGGAATTCCAATCAAAATTGCAATCATCAATAATGAAAGCCTTGGCATGGTTCGCCAATGGCAATCACTGTTCTATAACGAGCGCTATTCCAATACTGATTTACACTCAAAGAGAATTCCAGATTTTGCAAAACTTGGTGAAGCTATGGGCTGTGTCGGATTACGCGCAGAATCGCGAGATCAAGTAGACGCTGTTATTGAAAAAGCAATGTCAATTAACGATCAACCAGTTGTGGTGGATTTTAGTGTTCATCGAGATGCAATGGTGTGGCCGATGGTTGCTGCTGGAACATCTAATGACTCAATAACTCTCGCGAGATCTCTCGCGCCCGTCTGGGATTCACAGGAGCTCTAATGGCCACTCATACACTTTCAGTTCTCGTAGAAAACAGCCCGGGTGTACTTGCACGTATCGCCTCACTGTTTTCACGCCGCGGATACAACATTGATTCACTTGCTGTTGGACCGACTGAGGATGCAAATATTTCTCGAATGACAATTGTGATCGATGTTGAAGATCATGCCCTAGAACAGGTTATTGCCCAATTAGATAAGTTGATAGATGTCATCAGTACTGATCGCCTTGATCCAGTGACCTCCGTTCAACGTGAACTCTTGCTTGTAAAAGTGACAACAACGGCAGTAACAAGGTCTCAAGTACTTGAGACCGTTCAGTTATTCCGTGCCAAAGTCGTCGACGTCGCCCAAGATGCCGTCACGATCGAAGCTACGGGTAATGCAGAGAAGATTCAGGCTCTTTTGCGAGTGCTTGAGCCATATGGAATAAAGGAACTAGTTCAGTCAGGTCTTGTCGCAATGGAGCGCGGGCTTAAACCAGGGAAAGGCAAATAAGTGGCAACTCAATATCATGACGAGGATGCAGACCTCTCAATCATCCAATCGAAGAAGGTAGCCATCATTGGTTACGGCTCTCAAGGACATGCTCATGCACTCAACCTTCGCGATAGCGGCGTTGATGTTCGCATTGGACTTAAGGATGGTTCTCCATCGCGCGCTAAGGCAGAAGCAGAAGGACTTAAAGTTCTTTCAGTTGCAGATGCGGTAAAGGAAGCCGATGTAGTAATGCTTCTTGCTCCTGACCACGTCCAACGCCATATTTACACTGAATCAATTAAGCCAAATCTCAAAGCAGGAGCAGCGCTCCTATTTGGACATGGATTCAACATTCGTTTTGATTACATCAAGCCAGAAGCAAATATCGATGTTGCGATGATTGCGCCAAAGGGTCCCGGCCACTTGGTTCGTCGTGAATATGCAGCGGGTCGAGGAGTTCCAGTACTTGTTGCAGTTGAGCAAGATGCTTCAGGTAGCGCATGGCCACTAACACTCTCTTATGCAAAGGCAATCGGCGGACTTCGCGCAGGCGGAATCTTGACTACCTTTACTGAAGAATGTGAAACAGATTTGTTCGGCGAGCAAGCAGTTCTTTGCGGAGGAGCATCACAGCTCGTTATGTACGGATTTGAAACTCTTGTTGAAGCTGGATACCAACCAGAAGTTGCTTACTTTGAATGTCTCCACGAGCTCAAGTTGATTGTTGACTTGATGTACGAAGGTGGAATCGCAAAGCAGCGTTGGTCAGTTTCTGACACCGCAGAATTTGGTGATTATGTTTCAGGACCTCGCGTCATCGATGCAAGCGTCAAGGCAAACATGAAGGCAGTTCTCAATGACATCCAAAATGGAACATTTGCAAAGCGTTTCGTGGATGATCAAGAAGCTGGCGCACCAGAATTTAAAGCTCTTCGTGCAAAGGGAGAGTCACACCCAATCGAAACTGTTGGTCGCGAACTTCGCAAGATGATGTCTTGGGTACGCGGAAACAATAAGAATGAGGATTATCAGGAAGGCAACGCATCCCGTGGCTAAACCTGTTGTTCTAATTGCCGAGGAACTAAGCCCAGCCACCATGGAGGCTCTAGGTCCCGATTTTGAAGTCCGTCACTGCAATGGCGCAGATCGTGGAGAGTTGCTTGCTGCATTAGCAGCAGGAGTTGACGCTGTTCTCATTCGTTCTGCAACAAAGATGGACGCAGAAGCAATTGGAGCAGCAAAAGGCCTTAAGGTCATTGCCCGTGCTGGTGTAGGTCTAGATAACGTTGAGATTCCTGCCGCTACGGCGGCAGGCGTCATGGTTGTTAATGCACCTACTTCAAATATTGTCAGCGCCGCAGAACTAGCAATCACACTTCTTCTTGCGAGTGCTCGCCACGTTTCACCCGCTCACGCCGCGCTTCGAAACGGCAAGTGGGCACGTTCCAAGTACACGGGCGCCGAAATATTTGAAAAGACTTTGGGAATTGTCGGATTTGGCCGAATTGGTCAACTTGTAGCCGCACGTATGCAGGCATTTGGTATGGATGTTGTTGCCTACGATCCATATTTACAGCCAGCGCGCGCCGCACAGTTAAACGTTCGACTTGTTGAACTTGATGAACTCCTACGTATTTCTGATTTCATCACAATTCATCTTCCAAAGACAAAAGAGACTGCAAACCTCATTGGCGAAGAAGCGCTCAAGAAGGTAAAGCCAACTGTTCGCATTGTTAATGCAGCGCGTGGTGGCGTTCTTGATGAAACCGCTCTATACAACGCGCTAAAAGAAGGCCGTGTAGCTGGAGCAGGGCTTGATGTTTATGTGACCGAACCTTGCACTGATTCACCATTATTTGAATTAGACAATGTTGTCGCAACGCCTCACCTTGGCGCTTCAACTGATGAAGCTCAAGAGCGTGCAGGTATTGCCGTCGCAGTTTCAGTTCGCAAAGCACTCGCTGGCGAACTTGTTCCTGATGCAGTGAATGTCAAAGGTGGAGCAATTCACCCAACGATTCGCCCAAGCCTTCCACTTGTGGAAAAAATGGCGCAGATCGCTACAGCTATTGCAGGGGAATCTCCAGTAACACTTTCAGTTGCAGTACGCGGAGATATATCAGAACATGATTCTTCAATCTTGGCTACGAGTGCGTTAAAGGGCGCTCTTGCCGGCGCAGGTGCTGAAGCTGTTACATATGTAAATACCCCAGCTTTGGCAGCTGATAAGGGCATTTCGGCTTCAGTCACAACTGAATCTGATTCACCCTTCTATCGCAGCATGATTTCCTTGCATGCAGCATTTGCTGATGGAAAATCTGTGACAGTAGACGGAACACTCATGGGAATTCGCATGGTTGAGAAAATCATTGCAATCAATGGTTTTGATCTTGATCTTCCACCAACGGAAAACATGATCTTCTTGCAATACGGCGATAAGCCTGGAGTTGTTGGAGTTGTTGGAAATATTCTCGGAAAGGCAGGCCTTAACATTGCGGGCATGCAGGTTGCCCGAAGCGATAACGGCAAAGAAGCGCTGATGGCAATTACTGTGGACTCTGCTGTTTCAGCTGATCTTGTTTCTTCAATTGCAAAGGAATCAGGCGCAGAACTTGTTCGCGCAGTTGGATTGGTTTCATAAATGACCTCTTACAAATTAGCTGTAATTCCAGGGGATGGAATCGGGCCAGAGGTCGTCGCTGAAGGCTTAAAAGTTCTCGATGTTATTGCAGCAAAACATGGGCTCAACTTCGCAAAGACAGAATACGAACTTGGCGCAAAGTATTGGCACAAAACAGGTGAGACTCTTCCTGACTCAGTAATGGCAGAACTTGCAAAAGCAGATGTCATTCTCCTTGGAGCAGTTGGTGATCCAACGGTTCCGAGCGGTGTTCTTGAGCGCGGGCTTTTATTGAAGCTTCGTTTTGCATTTGATCATTACATAAATCTCCGACCAACTCGCCTCTATCCTGGCGTTGCCTCACCACTCGCAAATCCGGGGGAAGTTGATTTTGTCGTGGTCCGTGAAGGAACTGAAGGCCCATACATTGGCGCAGGTGGAGTTTTAGCTTTTGGCACCGAGAATGAAATCGCGACTGAGGAAAGCATTAATACTCGCCGCGGAGCAGAACGAGCTATTCGCTACGCATTTGAAACTGCGATGAAGCGCCCTCGCAAGAAGGTCACTCTCGTGCACAAAAACAATGTTCTCACGCGCGCTGGAAATCTCTGGACTCGCGCTTTTAATGAAGTTGCATCCGAGTATCCTGACATCACCACTGATTATCTTCACGTTGATGCGGCCGCTATGTTCTTTGTGACACAACCACACCGTTTCGATGTAGTTGTGACTGACAATCTCTTTGGAGACATAATCACCGATATTGCAGCTGCAATAAGCGGGGGAATTGGACTTGCTGCTTCTGGCAATATCAACCCCACTGGTAAATTCCCATCCATGTTTGAACCAATCCATGGTTCAGCTCCGGATATTGCTGGCAAGCAACTTGCTGACCCAACCGCAACGATTTCTTCGGTTGCCATGATGCTTGCTCATTTAGGACATGTGGATGCTGCTGCAGAAATTGCCACAGCCGTTACAAAAGATCTCGAGAACCGCGGTTCAACAAAACGCACAACTGCTGAAGTAGGAACCGCGTTAGCGGAGGCGGTTAAGTAAATGAAGATCAACCTCAATCCAAATTCGCAGCCTGCAAGTGATTCTTCTCGCGAAGAGAAAATTGCTGCTGGAGGATTCGGTAAGTACTACACCGACAATATGGTGATTGCTGAGTGGACTGAGGCGAGCGGTTGGAGCGATGCTGAACTTAAGGCGTATGGGCCACTTGCAATTGATCCTGCAACGTCTGTTCTTCATTACGGCCAAGAAATATTTGAAGGAATGAAGGCATATACCCAGCCAGATGGGGGAGTTAGTCTCTTTCGTCCTACTGCAAATGCCGAGCGTTTTAATAAGAGCGCCGTCCGTATGGCTCTTCCTGAAATTCCGGTTGAAGATTTTGTAGAAACTGTGCAGGCGCTTGTGAAGCAGGATATTAAGTGGGTTCCAAAAAATATTGGTGAGTCTCTTTATATTCGCCCATTCATGATTGCCACCGAAGTTGGCCTTGGAGTTCGACCATCAAATCATGCAACATATCTAGTTATCACAACTCCCGCATCTGCCTATTTTGATCCAAGCAAAGCTGTAACCGTTTGGATTTCAACAGAGTTTGTAAGGGCTGCCAAAGGTGGCACCGGCGCAGCGAAAACTGGCGGAAATTACGCAGCTTCACTCCTTGCCCAAAAACAAGCAGCAGCAGAAGGATGCGACCAAGTCGTGTGGCTAGATGCAATTGAGCACAAGTGGGTTGAAGAAATGGGCGGCATGAACCTTTACTTCGTAAAGGGCCAAGGTAAAGACGCAACAATCTTTACTCCCAAACTTACTGGAACACTTCTTGCTGGCATAACTCGCGACTCCATTCTTACCGTCGCTAAAGATTTGGGTTACAAAGTTGAAGAAGGAATGATTTCAACAGATGAATGGCGCGATGGCGTGGCATCAGGTGAAATCACGGAGATTTTTGCATGTGGAACCGCTGCAGTTGTTTCGCCAATCGGTATGGCAAAGAGCGCTCAAGGCGAATGGAAAACTGGAGATGGCGAGCCAGGGCAAATCACTATGGAAATTCGAAATCATTTGCTTGGCATTCAGCACGGAACAATTGAAGATAAGCATGGCTGGAACGTGCGAGTTAAATAATGACAATCTCCGATGCTTTTCATATCTACGACACCACTCTTCGCGATGGTGCGCAGCAAGAAGGTCTCAATCTTTCGGTTCATGACAAGCTTGCAATCGCACGACACCTAGATGACCTTGGCGTTGGATTTATTGAAGGCGGATGGCCAGGAGCGAATCCCAAGGATACCGAATTTTTTAAGCGCGCCCAGAGCGAACTCAAACTTATGAACGCAACCTTTGTCGCATTCGGAGCAACGCGTCGCCCCAATGTAAAAGCAGCCGATGACGTACTGCTTCGCGCTCTTGCAGATTCAGGTGCTCCCGTAGTGACACTTGTTGCAAAGAGCCATGATCGACACGTAGATCTTGCTTTAAAGACAAATCTTGATGAGAACCTTGCAATGATTAAGGACTCAATTCAATTTCTGAAGGGAAATGGACAGCGTGTTTTCTTGGACGCAGAACATTTCTTCGATGGTTATAAATCAAATCGTAATTATGCTCTTGAAGTCATCCGTGTGGCCATGGAAGCGGGCGCAGATGTCGCAGCTCTCTGTGATACAAATGGCGGAATGCTTCCGGATGAATTGCAGCAAGTTGTCCATGATGTATTGCAAAGCTCATCAGCTCGACTCGGTATTCATTGTCACAATGACACCGGTTGTGCGATTGCAAACTCACTTGCAGCAGTTGAAGCCGGCGTAACCCACGTTCAAGGCACTCTCAATGGTTATGGAGAGCGCACCGGAAACGCGGACTTAGTTTCGATCATTGCAAACTTAGAATTGAAGAAGAACAAGCCGGTTCTCCCTGCTGGATCACTTCGTGAGTCTTTCCGTATCGCTCATGCTGTTGCTGAAGTAACTAATGTTTCCCCAAGTCCTCGCCAGCCATACGTTGGAGTCTCGGCCTTCGCACATAAAGCGGGGCTACACGCATCCGCTATCAAAGTAGACCCAAATCTTTATCAACATGAAGATCCTGCAACTGTTGGAAACGATATGCGTATGTTGGTATCTGATATGGCAGGACGGGCATCCATCGAGTTGAAGTCTCTCGAACTTGGAGTTGATCTTGGCGACGATAAAGATGTAGTCACTCGTGTCGTTGCTCGCGTAAAAGAAATGGAATCCAGGGGCTTTACTTTTGAAGCAGCCGATGCATCATTTGAACTTCTTTTGCTTGAAGAACTAAACGGAAAGCGTCCCCAATTTTTTGAGCTTGAAGACTGGACCACAAGCGTCCACGGTGGGGATGAAGCAACCGTAACATCGAGTGCTACCGTCACGATTAAAGCTAAAGGTGAAACGATTAAAGCAGTTGGTTCTGGAAATGGCCCAGTGAACGCCATTGATATGGCCATTCGTTCCGGGTTGGAAAAGATTTATCCTGAACTTTCCAAGCTTGAACTCACAGATTACAAAGTGCGAATCCTTGAAGGACGTCTGGGAACTGGCGCAGTAACTCGCGTACTTGTTGAAACCAGCGACGGAGAAGGCGAATGGAGCACGATTGGCGTTCACGAAAACGTGATTGCAGCTTCTGCAATGGCCCTTGAAGATGCCGTCACATTCGGACTTCTTCGCCAAGGCCGTAAGCCAGAGTAAAGTGGGGGAATGTCCTCACCACTGATTGCGCAATACGAGGAGCATCTAGCTCTCGTACGCAACCTAGCAGAGAACTCAATCCGCGGTTATGTCAGTGACCTCGAATCATTTTTGAAACACTTAGAGACTTTGAAAATTGGCGAATTCAAGGATTTGGATCTATCGCATATTCGATCTTGGTTGGCACAATTGCAAGCAAATGGCGCAACCCGTTCGACACTTGCTCGTCGAATAGTTTCAATGCGGGCATTTACATATTGGGCGGCGAGTAACGGCTGGATCAGATCTGACTATGGAGCGTCTTTAGCGATTCCAAAGCCGCAACCACATCTACCTGAAGTTTTGGACATTGCCGACACTGAGATTGTTTTAGCATCTCTGCAACTCAAAGCAAGTGAAGATCCGACGCCAGTCAATGTTCGCAACTTGGCGATGGTCGAGGTTCTCTATGCATCGGGAATTCGTATCTCAGAGCTATGCGGCCTAGATATTCTTTCAATTGATACATCTCGAAACACATTGAGAGTCATCGGCAAGGGCAATAAGGAGCGAGTTGTACCAATTGGAATTCCAGCAATGGATGCGTTACAAAATTACCTCAAGAGCGCTCGGACAGAAATGGTGAATGAGAAATCAGGAAGTGCTGTTTTTCTTGGCTCTCGCGGAAAGAGAATTGATCAACGAACTGCTCGAGACGCTGTTTACGATGCAATGCAAGCAATCGGATCATCGATGGGACCTCATGGATTGCGCCACACGGCTGCGACCCACCTTCTTGAGGGAGGAGCGGATCTGCGCACGGTTCAAGAAATATTGGGCCATTCATCTCTTGCCACCACCCAGATTTACACACATGTATCGCCAGAAAGACTCCAAAAAGCATACGAGCAAGCACATCCGCGTGCTTGAAAGGGCTTGATTTTGCCCCCGCGGGAGAGCCCAATAAGATTCACCCAGCAGGAAAGCCAGTTTTCTGGAGGTCCTGACTTCACACGTCTTACTCATTCATTTATTTATTGAATGATTGAGAACCACTTCGGTCTCGGTGTTCGCACTGAGTCGGTGACAAGACGTTAGAGATTCAACAAATTGTTGGGTCGTTAACCGAGTGCGTATTTCAGCTTGCCGCTGGAGTATGCAATAAAGGAGCGTGCCGCCATGGCGGTTGTAACAATGAGAGAACTCCTCGACAGCGGAGTCCATTTCGGACACCAGACTCGTCGTTGGAATCCAAAAATGAAGCGCTACATTTTCACAGAGCGCAATGGAATTTACATCATCGATATTCAGCAATCTCTTGCTCTTATCGACAGCGCATACGAGTTCATTAAGAACACAGTTGCAAAGGGTGGCCACGTACTATTCGTTGGAACCAAGAAGCAAGCACATGCACCTATCAAGGAGCAGTCAGCTCGTGTGGATATGCCTTACGTAACAGAGCGTTGGCTCGGTGGAATGCTTACAAACTTCCCAACCGTCTACAAGCGTATTCAGCGTTTGAAGGAGCTCGAGCTTCTTGAAGAAAAGAATGATCAACTTCTGACAAAGAAGGAACTTCTTGTTCTTCGTCGCGAGCGCGAAAAGCTTACAAAGAACCTCGAAGGTATCCGTAACATGACCAAGTTGCCTTCAGCAATTTGGGTTGTCGACACAAAGAAGGAACACCTTGCTGTGGCAGAAGCTCACAAGTTGGGTATTCCAGTTGTTGCAATCTTGGATACAAACTGCGATCCAGATGAAGTTGACTTTAAGATTCCTGGTAACGATGATGCAATCCGTTCAATCGGTTTGCTAACCCGCGTTATTGCTGATGCTGCAGCTGCTGGTCTTGCTGCTCGCTCTGCAAACGCTGCATCAAACCCAGATAAGGCACCAGCAGCCGTTGCAACAGATGCAGACAAGCTTGCAGAAGAAATTCTTGCAGCTGCTCCTGCAGATGTCGCTGCAGCTACAGCAACCGAAGTTAAGGAGTAATACGAATTGGCTTACACAGCACAAGATGTAAAGAATCTGCGCGAACAAACCGCTGCAGGAATGCTTGATTGTAAGAAAGCACTCGATGAAGCTGATGGTGATTTTGCAAAGGCAGTTGAAATCATTCGCGTTAAAGGTTTGAAAGGCGTCACAAAGCGTGAAGGCCGTGCAACCTCTAATGGCTTGGTAATTGCAAAGGCTGAAGGCACTCGTGGGGTTATGCTCGAACTTAATTGCGAAACAGATTTCGTAGCTAAAGGTGAGCGTTTCCAAGAGCTTGCAAACGAGCTCTTGAACCACCTCTCGACATCCGGCACCAGCGAACTTTCTGCTTTCTTGGCTTCAACTCTTCCAAGTGGCCAGACTGTTCAAGCGCGCGTTGATGAAGGTAATGCAACCCTCGGCGAGAAGATTGAAATTCGTCGTATTGCAGTACTTGAGGGATCACCAGTTTCTCTTTACCTTCACCGCACAAACCCAGACCTTCCACCACAACTTGGTGTTTTGGTTCAACTTACAGCCGATGCTGTTGAGGCAGGCAAGGATGTTGCACAGCACATTGCTGCATTCGCTCCTCAATTCGTTCGCCGTGAAGACATTCCTGCCGATCAAATCGAGGCAGAGCGTCGCATTGCCGAAGAGACAGCTCGCGCCGAGGGCAAGCCAGAGGCTTCTCTCACCAAGATTGTCGAAGGTCGCGTGACTGGTTTCGTCAAGGAAATCAGCCTTCTCGAGCAAGCTTTTGCTAAGGATGCGAAGAAGACAGTCCAACAAATCCTCGATGAGGCAAAGACCGCTGTGTCGGCGTTTCACCGATTCAAGGTTGGGCAGTAATCTCATCCAGTAGAACTAGCGATTAGTTAGAAATTAAGCGAAAGGAGCACTTCTCATGGCCCGCAAAGGTTACAAGAGAGTGCTCCTTAAGCTTTCTGGAGAAGTTTTTGGTGGAGTAAAAGGCATTGGTGTTGATCCCGATGTTGTTCACGATATTGCATCACAAATCGCAGATGTCGTTCGCGGCGGAACAGAAGTAGCGATTGTTGTCGGAGGCGGAAATTATTTCCGTGGAGCAGAACTCCAACAGCGCGGAATGGATCGCGCTAGAGCCGACTATATGGGAATGCTCGGAACCGTTATGAATTGTCTAGCGCTTCAGGACTTCCTAGAAAAAGAAAATATTGAAACACGAGTACAAACCGCGATCACAATGGGACAAGTTGCAGAGCCATACATCCCACGCCGCTCAATTCGCCATCTAGAAAAAGGCCGCGTAGTAATTTTTGGTGCAGGTGCGGGCATGCCTTTCTTCACAACCGATACTGTCGCTGCGCAGCGCGCGCTTGAAATTGGCGCCGAGTGTTTATTGCTTGCCAAGAGTGGAGTGGATGGCGTTTACACCGCTGACCCTAAGAAGGATCCCACCGCAACAAAATATGACTCGGTGAGTTATGACGATGTGCTGTCAAAGTCACTTGCAGTTGCAGATGCCGCAGCATTTAGCCTCTGCCGTGAGAATAACCTTCCAATCATTGTTTTCGATCTTAAGAACAAAGGAAATATCGCTCGCGCAGTAAAGGGTGATCAAATCGGAACGCTCGTTTCCGGAAATTGATAGATTGATAAAGGGGAACTAAGCGATATGTCTGATCTAAACGCGCTATTGGCTGATGCCAATTCGAAAATGACCAAAGCAATCGAAGTTGCTAAAGATGATTTCGGTGCGATCCGAACTGGACGTGCTCACCCTTCAATGTTTGCCAAGATTATGGTCGACTACTACGGCTCTTTTACTCCACTTGCCTCATTGGCAACAATCCAAGTTCCTGAAAACCGCATGGCGCTGGTCAGCCCATTTGATAAGGGAGCAATAGCCCTTGTTGAAAAAGCTATCCGCGAATCTGATTTAGGCGTAAATCCTCAAACAGATGGTGGAGTAATTCGTGTTAATTTTCCTCAACTTACAGAAGAGCGCCGCAAGGATTACATTAAGGTAGCCCGAAACAAGGCCGAGGATTCACGAATCTCAATCCGAAATATCCGCCGTGCAACAAAAGAAGCGATGGAAAAGATGGAAAAAGACGGTGATGCCGGCAAGGATGACGTGGCCCGCGCAGAAAAAGACCTAGAAAAAACAACAAGTGACCATGTAGCAAAAATTGATGAACTCTTGAAGCATAAGGAAGCTGAGCTTCTCGAGGTTTAAAACTCGAACAGAATTATGGATGATATACATTCGCTCAACGATGCGATCAATAAGAAGGCCGGGCGAAAACTCCTTCCTTCAATTATTGTTTCAGTCTTAATTCTTCTTGTAGTTTTTGGAACTCTTCAAATCCACCCCATACTTTTTACAGCTCTTGTACTAATAGCTGTTGTATTAGCGATGCGAGAGTTGAATCACGGCTTCAAACTTGCAGGAATTTTCATTCCAGATTATTTCCTCCAGATAGCTACAGTTGGAATTGTCGCCGCCGCATACTTTGGCAGGGTCTCGGCACTATCCGTAGCCGTCGCTATCGCAGTTCCAAATCTTTGTATCTTTTTATTAGCTCTTTCACCTATTGATTTCATAAAGCGTGTCTCTGCCGCAAGTCTTGCCGTCTTTTATATTCCTTTCCTTGCTGGCTTTATTGTGTTGCTTGGTCATTCAGATGATGGCCCGGCCAGGATTTTGACTTTAGTAGTACTTGTCGCCTGCAACGATACATTTGCATATATTTCTGGAGTCTTATTTGGACGCCATCCCTTGGCGCCCCACATCAGTCCAAAGAAAACGTGGGAGGGACTCATCGGTTCGCTCATTGCGACAACCGTGGCTGCTTCACTAATTTTTCACTTTGTTGCTCATAAACATTGGTGGCTTGGAGTGTTAATTGGGTTGATGGGCGTTGCCACGGCAACAGCTGGTGACCTCATTGAATCAGCGATAAAGCGAGACCTCAACATCAAAGATATGGGTTCAATTCTTCCTGGTCACGGTGGCGTCTTGGATCGAATTGATTCTGTTCTCTTTACTGGCCCAGCCGTCTGGTTTGTGCTTGAACTTATAAAACATTGGAAGTTATAGTCAAAATGTCAGATGAACTGAAATTAGTATTTGATGAGCCAAAGCAAAAGGTAAAACCCCCAAAGCATTTTTCTGACCTCGATCCTGAGGCTAGAAAGGCACTTGCAGAGGAGATCGGCCTACCTGCTTTTAGAGCGAAGCAGATAGCAACTCATTTCTTTGTGCATTACAACGATGATCCAGAAACATGGACAGATATCCCCAAGGATTTGCGTCCTATGGTTGCCGAAAAATTTACTCCAAAGCTGATAACTCTTGTTCGCACAGTGACTGCTGACAACGGCAAAACTCGCAAAGATTTGTGGAGATTGCATGATGGAGTACTCGTCGAAAGCGTTCTGATGCGTTACACCGATCGCACAACAGTTTGTATTTCTTCCCAAGCTGGATGTGGAATGAATTGCCCGTTTTGCGCAACTGGCCAAGCGGGATTAACTCGAAATCTCACCGCCGGTGAAATAACTGCGCAGGTTGTTGCGGCGGCGCGAGTTTGTGCTTCCGGAGAATTGCCTGGGGGAGAGACTCGACTTTCAAATGTTGTATTTATGGGTATGGGCGAACCGATGGCTAACTACAACGCAGTTATTCGCTCTGTACGAAATATCACCGCTCCTCAACCAGATGGTTTAGGTATTGGAGCCAGGTCAGTTACGGTTTCGACTGTTGGTCTAGTAAATGGAATTGATAAACTTCGCGACGAGGGCATTCCAGTAACGCTTGCAGTTTCTCTGCATACCCCAGATGATGAGCTTCGTGACACCTTGGTGCCAATTAACTCACGCTGGAAGGTAAAGGAAGTTTTGGATGCTGCAGATCGTTATTCTGACAAGACAGGTCGTAGATATTCAATCGAGTACGCACTGATCAGGGATATCAATGATCAGGCCTGGCGTTCAGATTTACTTGGTCGACTTTTGAAAAATCGTAACGCCCACGTCAATCTGATTCCACTAAACCCAACTCCGGGCTCAAAGTGGACTGCTTCAAGGCATCAGGATGAGGCGGAATTCGTTCGAATTCTTGAAACTTATGGGGTCCCAGTCACAGTTCGCGATACTCGCGGCAGGGAAATCGATGGAGCCTGTGGTCAACTGGCTGCAGCCGAGATAATCTCTCCCTCATGAAAACTCTCAATAATTTTGTTAATGGAAAGAAGCAAGCTTCTGCAAGTGGCGCAACCTCGGAGATTATTAATCCTGTAACAGGAACCGCCTACATGACTGCTCCAGTTTCAAACGCTACGGATGTAGATCAGGCAGTAAATGCAGCAGCAAACGCTTTTGAAGGCTGGCGCGATTCAACACCGTCGGAACGTCAAAGAGCACTTCTCAAAATCGCCGATGCATTTGAATCTCGCGCCGATGAACTTATTGCTATTGAATCTGAAAATACCGGAAAGCCGATTGCGCTCACAACTTCCGAAGAAGCCCCACCAATGATTGATCAAATTCGGTTCTTTGCTGGAGCAGCTAGAAATCTAGAAGGAAGATCAGCAGGCGAGTACATGCGCGGAATGACTTCTTTCATCAGACGCGAACCTATTGGTGTTTGTGCACAAGTCACTCCTTGGAATTACCCAATGATGATGGCTGTCTGGAAGTGGGCGCCTGCGATAGCAGCTGGTAACACTGTTGTGCTAAAGCCAAGTGACACAACGCCAGCCTCAACTGTGTGGATGGCCGAAGTAATGTCTGAATTTCTTCCTGAAGGTGTATTCAATGTTGTTACCGGAGATCGCGATACTGGTCGCGCGCTCATCGAACACAAGATTCCTCAAATGGTTTCAATAACTGGTTCAGTTCGCGCTGGAATGGAAGTTGCAAAGAGCGCATCAAATGATCTGAAGAAGGTCCATTTGGAGTTAGGCGGAAAGGCACCTGTAGTTGTATTCGCTGATGCAAATCTTGAAGCAGCAGCCGAGGCTATTGCGATTGCTGGATATTTCAATGCAGGTCAGGATTGCACCGCTGCAACAAGAGTCATGGTCGAGGCAAGTGTTTATGATGATTTCGTAGCCTTGTTAGCGAAGCAAGCAACAGAGAATATTGCGACTGGCGCCCCGACTGAAGATGTTCTATATGGTCCGGTCAATAATGCTAATCAGCTGGCGAGATTGCAAGGATTTATCGATCGCACTCCATCGCACGCAAAGATTGTGGCCGGAGGAAACAAGGTCGATCGCGCCGGTTATTTTTGGAGCCCAACAGTCGTTGCCGATCTCATGCAAGATGATGAAATGATTCAAAATGAGATTTTCGGGCCAGTTATTACAATTCAAAAATTCACAGATGAGGCTCAGGCAATCAGTTATGCAAACGGAGTTGCCTATGGCTTAGCTTCCAGTGTCTGGACGAGTAATCACGGTAGAGCAATGCGTCTTGCCAAAGCTTTTGATTTTGGTTGCGTCTGGATTAATACACATATTCCGATTGTTGCCGAGATGCCTCACGGAGGATTTAAGCACTCTGGATATGGCAAGGACCTCTCAAATTATGGTTTTGAAGATTACACACGCATCAAGCACGTGATGACAAACCTCAATCTTTAACCGAATTTTTAATCTTTTCGGTCTAGTATTCCCATCATAAGGATTAATTAACCGCCCGCTGCTCAGTCAAGAGAAAGGCTCGTAAAGTGTCAAAAATAAATCGCGAAATTCCCCCAGGAGATAGCGAACTTTTAGGACAACTCGAGAGAGTGTCAAAGGCCTTTCTCTCGCGTAGAGCACTCTTAGCAGGAGCTGGCGGGGCCGCTGCCGCAACAATGATTGGATTTGAAGGATCTTCGATTGCACAAGCTGCAGGTGGAACAGTCCGTTGGGCAAACTGGGGTTTGTATTTAGATTTTGATAATAAGACAAAGAAGTATCGAACGCTTGAAGCGTTTAAGAAAAAGACCGGGATTAAGGCTACATATCAAGAAGCAATTGATGATAACGATACCTTTACGGCAAAAGTTTCTCCACAACTTCGACTTAAAAAAGATATTGGCTACGACGTAGTCACGATGACTGAATGGAAAGCCGCGCAGTGGCTTGCAAGTGGTTTCGTTCAAAAACTTGACGATGCTGCAGTCCCAAATAAGAAGAACATTCTTCCCTCACTTCTCAATCGTCCCTTCGATGCCGGTCGTCATTACTCACTTCCGTGGGCTGGAATTATTGCTGGTATAGCCTGGAGCAAGAGCGCCCTTCCAAAAGGTCTAAAAACTCTTGATGATTTATTTGCTCCAGCAAATAAAGGACGCATCGAAGTTCTCTCTGAAATGCGAGACACAATTGGTTTAGTTATGTTGTGGCAAGGCGTGGATATCTCGAAGCCATTTACGGATAGGCAATTTCAGAAAGCTGTTGATTTCATCCAAAAGAAGATCAAGGACGGATATATCCGCCAGGTAAAGGGTCAAAGCTATGCTGAAGATCTGATTAGCGGAGATGCGATTGCCGTAATTGGTTGGTCAGGGGATATCAATCAGCTTAATCTTCAAAATGGAAATCGCTTTGGATTTGCAGTTCCCGAGTCAGGTGGAACTTTTTCAACTGATAACTTGATGATTCCTTCGACTTCTCCAAACAAGGCTGCGGCTGAAGCGCTCATTAATTATTATTACGATCCGGTCGTGGCTGCGACTGTGGCTAATTACATTACTTATATCTGCCCAGTTGCTGGCGCTCAAGCCGCGATGGCAAAGGTTAATCCAAAGCAAGTAAATAACCCATTGATTTTCCCAACTGATGCGATGTGGAAAAACCTCAAGGTATTCCGAGAGTTGAATCCGGCTGAAACATCGAAATATGCGAAGTCATTCCAGAAGGCGATTGGTAACGGTTAATGCCAGACGCCTCCACGTCGGCAAAAGGCGATCTAAAACTTCTCAATCTCACAAAGAGTTTTGGTGATTTTAAGGCTGTTGACGATTTAACCCTCACAATTCCTGAAGGTTCATTCTTCGCTCTTCTTGGGCCTTCGGGTTGTGGAAAGACGACAACTCTACGAATGATTGCTGGCTTGGAAGATCCAACTTCTGGAAAGATTTCAATCGGTACTACAGACATAACTGATAAGCGGCCTTATCAGCGGCCCGTTAATACCGTATTCCAAAATTATGCACTCTTTCCACACCTTACGATTTTTGAAAACATCGCTTTTGGCTTGCGACGTCGCGGAGTCAAGGATGTTAAAGCGCAAGTGGATAAGGTTCTCAACCTCGTCGAACTTCCACATCTAGCAGATCGCAAACCAACTCAGTTGTCAGGTGGTCAACAACAACGCATAGCCGTTGCTCGCGCAATCGTTAATCGCCCAGCACTTCTGCTTTTAGATGAGCCTCTTGGCGCTCTTGACCTGAAGCTTCGTCGTCAAATGCAGATTGAATTGAAATGGATTCAAACGGAAGTTGGACTTACATTCGTTCACGTTACCCACGATCAAGAAGAAGCTATGACTATGGCTGACACGATTGCCGTAATGAATGAAGGTCGCATTGAGCAGATGGGTACTCCTGCTGAGCTTTACGACAATCCGAAGACTGCCTTTGTAGCAAACTTCCTCGGCCAGTCCAACCTCATTCAAGGAACAATCATCGATGCAGATGGAGATTTCCACGTTGTTGATCTCTACGGACAAAAGGTTAAAGTTTTAAAGGCTCGTTCACATTCAAAAAATAACTCAGTTCTTTATGCAATTCGCCCTGAGAAACTTCGCATTGATAATGATGGCCATACTCGTCCCGGCAATACCTTCAAAGGCGGACACATTGTGGACGTTTCTTACATAGGTGTTTCTACTCAATATCAAGTGGAGATGCCGTGGGGACAAGAAATTATGGTTTTTGAGCAGAACGATGATGGTGTTCCTCCGCTCGACAAGGGTGATGAAGTGACTTTGACATGGGAACCAGCGTTTTCCTTCGCTTTAGATGGCTCACAAGATGTAAATGCAGGTTCTGAAGTAAATCCCGAGGAAGAGTAGCGATGGCTGAAGTCGTGCGAACTTCTGGTGGTGCCACCGCTGAACTGAAGAAGAAGTCATTAATTCCCTACTTCTTACTGGCTCCTGGATTGTTGTGGCTAGCGCTATTTTTTGTCGCTCCGATAATCACTTTAGTTGGAACCGCGACAAAGACTCAAGGTGCTGGAATTGGCGAGTTCATCCAAACTTATCGCTGGGCGAACTATTGGGACGCCCTGACTGGGGCAAGTGCACAGTTTGGACGCTCATTTCTTTATGCGTTTATTGCAACACTTTTAGCTCTTGCCATTGCATACCCACTTGCTTACGGAATCGCATTCAAATCTGGAAAATATAAGAACATTCTTCTCGTACTAGTTGTAGCGCCCTTTTTCTGCTCATTTATCCTTCGTACAATTGCTTGGAAGCAGATTCTGGGGCAGAACGGCCCAGTGTTTAGAACGCTTGTCGACCTCCACTTGATTTCAAGTACTACTCACATTACCGCGAGTGTTCCCGCTGTGATTATCGGATTGGCTTACAACTTTCTACCATTTATGACTCTTCCACTTTATGGAAGTTTGGAACGTATTGATCCCCGTGTGCTTGAAGCATCCGGAGATCTGTATGCGAATGCGTTCACAACATTCCGCAGAGTCACTGTGCCTCTGTCGATGCCGGGTGTTGTCGCTGGAACGCTTCTCACCTTCATTCCGGCTGCAGGTGATTATGTAAATGCTGAAATTTTGGGAAATCCAAGCACAAAGATGATTGGTAACGTTATCAATGCACAATTCCTGAACACTCAAGATTACCCAACCGCCGCAGCGCTCTCCTTTATTCTCATGATTGCAATTTCAATCATGGTCATGATTTATGTTCGCAAGGCTGGCACGGAGGAGTTGGTGTGAAGGTCCTTACCCGTTGGTTCTCGCGCAATCTCATTCGTATCTACATGGTTCTTGGGTTTACTTATCTTTTTATTCCAGTTGCCTATACATTTGCATTTTCATTTAACGATTACATCAAATCAAATTTAGTTTGGAGAGGTTTCACCTGGAATAACTGGAAGCAGCCATGTGGAGTCTTGGATGTATGCCCTGCTTTAGGAAACTCGATAAAAATTGGGCTATTGGCAACGTTTATCGCAACTATCCTCGGAACGTTGATTGCATTTGCGCTCGGACGATACGCATTTAGAGGAAGAGCTGTAACAAATACTTTGATCTTTCTCCCAATGGCATCTCCAGAACTCGTCCTTGGAGCCTCTCTCCTCACCATCTTTTTAAATTTAGGTATGAATCTTGGGTTCTGGACAATCGTGATTGCCCACGTGATGTTCTGTATTTCCTTCGTGGTTGTTACGGTTAAAGCGCGTATCGCCTCCCTAGACCCACGCCTCGAACAAGCCGCTATGGATCTCTATGCAAATGAACGTGAAACTTTTCGTAGGGTGACTTTTCCACTTGTTGCTCCAGGAATCGCTGGCGCTGCCCTACTTGCGTTTAGCCTCAGCTTCGATGACTTCATCATCACAAATTTCAACTCTGGTACGACAATTACATTCCCTCTTTATGTTTATACGCATGCTGAGCGAGGACTTCCCGCCCAGGCAAATGTGATTGGCTCGGCAATGTTCTTTCTTGCACTTATTATTGTGGTACTTGGACAAGTCGTCAGCGCTAAACGCAAGGTGGGCACAAAATGACAAATATTGGAAATATGTATGGTCCTAGCTTTACCTTTCTAGGAATTCCATCTTGTGATTTAGATAAGCCTGAAACTTATGCTGGAGCCGAAGTAATCATTATTGGAGCGCCAATTGATAGCGGAACCTCCTACCGATCAGGTGCCAAGATGGGTCCTCAAGCAATTCGCGGAGCAGATTACCTTCCACATGACGGAGAGCGCCCACACTTAACATTTCGCGTAGATCCACTTAAAGATTTGAAGATATTTGATGCGGGTGATTTGCTCATGAATGGCGGAGATTTAATTGCTTCTTTGAAACTTCTTGAAGATGCGACTGAAAAAATATCTCGAGCAGGCGCAATCCCTGTTGTACTTGGTGGCGATCACTCAATAGCCTCTGCTGATGTAGCAGGCATCGCTCATCATCGAGGTATGGGTAAAATTTCAATGATTCATTTTGATGCCCATGCAGATACCGGCGAGGATCAATTTGGCGCACTTGTTGGCCATGGAACGCCAATGCGGCGTTTAATAGACACTGGCGCAGTTCGTGGTGATCGTTTCCTTCAACTAGGACTTCGAGGTTATTGGCCTGACGATGCGACTCTCAAGTGGATGCGCGATAAAGGAATGCGCTCATATGAGATGACAGAAATTCATCACAGAGGGTTAGACGCTGTATTGAATGAATCTTTTGGAATATTGACTGACGACTGCGTTGGAGTTTTCTTATCTGTAGATATTGATGTCGTTGATCCAGGAATGGCCCCAGGTACTGGTACTCCAGAGCCAGGTGGAATGACGAGTCGAGAATTGTTGGAATCTGTGCGTCGAATCTGCACAGAACTGCCAGTTGTTGGGATCGATATTGTTGAAGTTGCTCCTGCTTACGACAGCAGCGATATCACCGCATTGCTCGCAAATCGAGTTATTTTAGAAGCGCTCAGCGCAATAACCGTTCGCAGGAATGGTGGAAGCTACCAACCAACTCGTAATTTACTAGATCGCTAAAATAAATTATTTAAGCGAAGCAAAAGCTTCTTCAAGGACATCCAACGCATCCTTCAGAAGTGCGTCAGAAATAATCAATGGTGGCAAGAAACGAATTACATTGACATATGTTCCAGCAGTCAGAATTAGAACACCTTTGCTCGTGCAATATTTAATAACATCTTGCATTGCTTGAGTATTCGGCTCTTTTGTTCCTGCTTTAACGAGTTCAATAGCTTGCATAGCACCGCGACCTCGGACATCACCGATTATCGGATACTTACCTTGAAGCTCACGAAGTTTGTCACCAAGCACTTGTCCAATGTGGCGAGCTCGATCGTTGAGTTTATCTTCCTTCATTGATTCGATTGCGCCAAGTGCGGCTGCGCATGCGACTGGGTTGCCGCCATAAGTTCCACCAAGTCCAGCCACGTGAACTGAATCCATGATGTCTGCGCGGCCTGTAACTCCTGCAAGTGGAAGACCGCCGGCTATTCCTTTAGCAGTAACGACCATATCCGGAATAACGTTTTCATCATTGACTGCAAACCAATCACCGGTACGGCAGAATCCAGATTGGACTTCATCGGCAATGAAAACAATTCCATGCTTCTTAGAGAAGTCGGCAAGCGCTGGTAAGAATCCCTTTGGCGGAACAATAAATCCACCTTCACCTTGAATTGGTTCAATCAAAATGGCTGCAACATTGTGAACGCCAATTTCCTTCTCAATTCGGTGCGAAATTTCCTCAAATGAATCTTCTGCCAATGTGGCTGCATTTGTAATAGCACGATAGGGATAGGGCATAGGCATGCGAAATACTTCGCCAGCAAATGGTCCAAATCCATCTTTGTATGGCATGTTCTTTGCAGTTAATGACATAGTGAGATTTGTTCGACCGTGGTAGGCGTGTTCAAAGACAACAATTGCTGGGCGTTTTGTGAAGTGGCGCGCAATCTTTACTGCGTTCTCAACGGCTTCAGCTCCAGAGTTAACAAGCAATGATTTCTTTGCATGAGTACCTGGCATTAATTCATTAAGTAGCTCGCAAACTTCGATGTAACCCATATATGGGGCGACGGTGAAACAGGTATGCGTCATTGATTGAACTTGATCAATCACACGCTTAACAACTCGGTCATTTGTATTTCCAACATTGTTTACGCCAATACCTGACCCAAAGTCGATGAGCGAGTTTCCATCAATGTCTTGAAGGATTGCACCTTGAGCACGCTCTATGACTACGGGAAATGTCAGACCAAGACCACCTGATGTGGCGGCCGCTCTCCGAGCTAGGGCTTCCTGGGATTTTGGCCCTGGAATTGCAGTGACAAGGTGACGTTCTTGAGCAAGCGGAGTCTTTGAGTACATGGCTTAAGTGTAACTACACCCGGAAAGTGCGAGAGAATGGTGGAATGCGTGACATCGTGATTTTGGGCTCAACTGGATCAATCGGTGTCCAGGCCCTTGAAGTCGTGGCCGCCAACCCTGAACTTTTTCGAGTAATTGGTCTAAGCGCAGGCTCAGGCAACCACGCGCTCTTAGCTGAACAAGCCAAGAAGTTTCGCGTACCGGTAATCGGTACAAGCGCCAAAGAATTCACCTCAGATTCACCTGCAGGAGTTTCAGTAATTTGTGGCCGGCAGGCTTCTCCTGAAATTGCCAGTATGAGCGCTGATATTGTCTTGAACGGAATCACTGGTTCGATCGGACTTGCTTCAACGCTTGCTGCATTGGCGGCTGGAAATATTGTTGCGCTCGCAAATAAGGAATCCCTTGTTGCTGGGGGAGATTTAGTTACCAAATTCGGTCGCGATCGACTTATTCCAGTTGATTCCGAACATTGTGCAATCTTCCAAGCGATGCTTGCTGGAAAAAGAACAGAAATATCAAAGTTGGTAATTACTGCAAGCGGTGGAGCTTTTAGAGATCGTACCGACTTGGAAAACGTAACAATTGATGATGCCCTCGCACATCCGACTTGGTCAATGGGTCCCGTTGTCACAATTAATTCAGCGACTTTAGTGAACAAAGGTCTTGAAATAATTGAAGCGCACTATCTCTTTGATATTCCTTATTCACAAATAGAAGCGGTTATCCATCCGCAATCTGTTGTACATTCGATGGTTGAATTTGTGGATGGCTCCACAATTGCGCAAGCAAGCCCACCAAATATGAAGGGGCCTATTGCTTACGCGTTGTCCTATCCGCAGCGTATAGCGCGCGCGAGCACACCTATAGATTGGACTGAGAGCAACACATGGGAATTTCGTCCAATTGATAACATCAGATTCCCGGCTGTTGCATTGGCGCGCAAAGTTGGAGAATTCGGGCGGGGTATGCCAGCTGTCTATAACGCAGCAAATGAAAGTGCTGTTAGCGCTTTTCTAAGCGAACGCATAGGGTTTTCTTCAATTCTTCGAGTACTTTCTAAAACTGTAGAGAAATTCGAGAGTTCATCGCTGAGCGAGATTCGCGATCTCAGTGATGTCAGTGCTCTCGAGCAAGATACGCACCAGGTCGCAGAAGAGATTATTAAGAAAGAGGAAAACGCAGCATGATGGGTCTCATTGGAGTTCTAGCCTTCGTAGTTGCCCTCCTTACTTCAGTCATGATTCACGAAGCTGGTCACTATTTCACAGCGAAGAGTTTTGGAATGAAAGTCACCGAATTCTTTCTTGGTTTTGGAAAGAGAATCTGGTCTACCCAGCGCGGTGAGACTGAATTTGGAATTAAGGCAATTCCGGCTGGTGGATATTGCAGGATTGTTGGAATGTCTGCCAGCGAAGAGCTTTCGGAGAGTGATGCCAACAGAGCGTTCTACAAGGCGTCGGCTCCAAAACGGCTCATTGTTCTTGGCGCAGGCTCTTTTCTGCATTTCGCCATTGGTTTCTTTCTGATATTTCTCATCTTCTTCGGTGTTGGAACAGCCTCATTAACTTCTACAGTGGATCAAGTCGTGCCATGCATTAATGCAAATAATGCGGCATGTACCTCTACTTCAGTTCCTTCTCCGGCCAAAGCAGCAGGAATTATTCCCGGTGATGAATTCACAGCAATCAACGGATATCCGGTGAATGATTGGAATACCGACATAAACGTTGTCCGAAATTCTCCCGGTAAAGTAAATATTTTTTCAATCAAGCGGGGCAACGAACAATTAGATATTCCAATTGCTTCGATCCCTCACAAAGTAAATGGCAAGACAATCGGCATGCTTGGAGTACTGAATAAAATTGGTATGGCTCGAGCGCCTTTCAGCACTTCGCTATCCCACAGCTGGGAACTCTCTCGAAATCTATTTACAGGGAGCATCACCTCTTTGACGCAATTGCCTTCAAAAGTTCCGGCGCTAGTGCGTCAAACTTTTGGCAATGAAGTACGCGATCCTGCTGGGCTTGTGGGAGTGATTGGAGTTGCGGAAGCTTCAGCTCAAACTGCTGGCAATGCTTCTTTGGGTTGGAATGAGCGTATTGGCACATTCCTTCTCATCATTGCGAGTCTCAACATTTTTGTGGGAATTTTTAACCTACTTCCGCTCTTGCCACTCGATGGAGGACATATGGCAATTGCCATCATTGATGGCTTGCGTAATGTCTGGGCACGAATCCGCCGCCGCCCGAATCCACGGCCAATCAATGTGGAATCCCTCACTCCGCTTACTTTGGTGGTCTTCGTCTTCCTAGTTGGACTCTCACTTTTGCTCCTTGCGGCTGACATTTTCAATCCAGTCCACTTCAACTTGTAAGGTATCCCCATGGTCAACCTTGGAATGCCGGCATCCCCTCCGCCAACTCTCGCGCCTCGTCGTAAGAGCAAGCAACTGAAAGTTGGAAGCGTCCTTGTTGGGGGAGATGCACCAGTAAGTGTGCAGTCAATGTGCACGACTCTCACATCGGATGTAAATGCAACACTTCAGCAGATTGCCGAATTAACAGCGTCAGGTTGCCAGATTGTGCGCGTTGCAGTTCCGAGCCAGGATGATGCCGACGCACTTGCTCAGATTGCAAAGAAATCACAGATTCCTGTGATTGCAGATATTCACTTCCAACCAAAATATATTTTCGCAGCAATCGATGCAGGATGTGCCGCCGTTCGCGTCAATCCAGGAAACATCAAGCAATTTGATGACAAGGTAAAAGAAGTGGCTAAGGCCGCAGGAGATGCAGGTATTCCAATTCGCATAGGCGTTAATGCCGGATCACTCGATCCTCGCTTACTTGCAAAATACGGCAAAGCAACTCCAGAAGCACTCGCTGAATCGGCGCTCTGGGAAGCATCTCTCTTTGAAGAGCATGGATTCTCTGACATTAAGATTTCAGTCAAGCACCATGACCCAGTAACAATGGTGAAGGCATACCGACTCTTGGCATCAAAATGTGATTACCCACTTCATCTTGGCGTCACAGAAGCCGGTCCAATTTTCCAAGGCACAATAAAATCAGCCACAGCATTTGGAATCTTGCTCGCCGAAGGAATCGGTGACACGATCAGAGTTTCCCTTTCAGCTCCTCCAGTTGAGGAAGTGAAGGTGGGTATTTCAATTCTTGAATCACTTAATCTTCGTCAGCGAAAGCTTGAAATTGTTTCTTGTCCATCATGCGGTCGCGCTCAAGTAGATGTCTACAAACTCGCTGAAAGTGTTCAAGCAGGTTTGCAAGGAATGACAGTTCCACTTCGCGTTGCAGTCATGGGATGCGTTGTGAATGGACCTGGCGAAGCACGCGAAGCCGATTTAGGCGTCGCTTCGGGCAATGGAAAAGGCCAAATCTTTGTGAAGGGTGAGGTGATTAAGACTGTCCCTGAATCGCAAATCGTCGAGACTCTTATTGAAGAAGCGATGCGTCTTGCGCAAGAGATGGAAGCCGCTGGAGTTTCATCGGGGGAACCAACCGTCACCGTCAAGTAAGGTACTCACATGTTACGCATGTCCACACTCTTGCTTCGAACCCTTCGTGATGATCCAGCTGATGCTGAGGTCGCATCCCACAAACTCTTGGTTCGGGCAGGTTATGTTCGACGCATTGCAGCCGGTATTTACTCGTGGCTCCCACTTGGTTACCTCACCTTTCGCAACATTGAAAGAATTGTTCGTGACGAGATGGATTCAGCAGGTTTTCAAGAAGTTCATTTTCCTGCCCTGTTGCCGCGCGAGCCATATGAGCGAACAAAGCGTTGGGAAGAATACGGTGGCTCTCTTTTCCGTCTGAAGGACCGTCGTGGCAATGACATGCTGCTTGGCCCAACTCACGAAGAGATGTTTACTTTGATGATCAAGGGTGAGTTTGCATCCTATAAAGACCTTCCAATTTCTATCTACCAAATTCAAACAAAGTACCGTGACGAAGCACGTCCTCGCAGTGGAATCATCCGCGGGCGCGAATTTGTTATGAAGGATTCCTACTCATTCGATATTGATGATGAAGGACTTGCAAATTCTTACGAGAAACACCGCCAAGCGTATATTTCACTTTTTGATCGCTTAGGTTTGAAATACAACATCGTCTCTGCTGTCTCAGGAGCAATGGGTGGATCGCGTTCTGAAGAATTTCTTGCCCCTTGTTCGACCGGTGAAGATACTTATGTTCTCTGCCCTAAGTGTGGTTACGCAGCAAACGTTGAAGCCATGGTTACAAAAGTTTCTGAATATTCTGGTGAACCCGCTCCCGCTATGAAGATTTTTGATTCACCAAATACTCCAACAATCGATTCACTTGTGGAACTTCTCAATAAGGATCATGGTGAGGGATTTCAAGGAAGTGACACTCTTAAGAATGTTCTTCTGATGGCAGATGGAAAAGCGATTTCTATTTTGGTGCCAGGTGATCGCGAAGTTGATCTAAAGAGAGTCGAAGCAAACCTTCCAGGAGTTGAAGAGCTTCGCTTGTTTGATGATGAAGACTTTAAGAAATTCCCTGGACTGGTGAAGGGATACGTTGGTCCTCAAGATGCAAAACAACATGGAGTCACGGTTTATGCAGACCCTCGCATTGTTAAGGGATCGCATTGGGTAACAGGTGCGAATGCTCGCGAGAAACATGCTCTATATGTGACTCACGGACGCGACTTTGAAGTCGAAGGATTCATTGAGGCCGCCGAGGTTCGCGCAGGAGATCAATGTCCTGAATGTGCAACGCCCGTAATTATTGATCGTGCTATTGAAATTGGGCATATCTTTCAACTTGGACGAAAGTATGCAGAAGCACTCGATCTCACAGTCTTAGATAAAGATGGAAAAGCTAGAGTCGTCACGATGGGTTCTTACGGAGTTGGAGTGTCTCGCGCGGTAGCAGCGATTGCAGAACAGAGTCACGACGAAATTGGTCTCATCTGGCCACGCGAAGTAGCTCCGGCTGATGTTCATATTGTCGCAACAGGAAAAGATGATCTGCCCTTTGATACCGCCGAGAAACTTGCACAAGAATTGGAAGGAAAAGGTTTGCGCGTTATGTTGGATGATCGCCGAGATGCAAGTCCTGGCGTAAAGTTCAAAGACGCCGAGCTCATTGGAAACCCATTCATTGTTATTGTCGGCAAGGCTCTTGCCGAGGGAAAAGTTGAACTTCGCAATCGCCGAAGCGGCGAAAAGGACGAAGTTGAATTGAATGGAGCAGTTGACCAGATTTATAGTGTCGTCACCGCAAACTAATGGTGCTCTCAAACTGGATCTTTCTTGCAATTGCATCTGGATTCGCTGGTTTTGTTGATGCGATGGCTGGGGGAGGCGGACTTGTTCAACTCCCTGCGCTATTGATTGGAATTTCAGATAAGCCACTTCCGATGATTCTGGGTACAAATAAAATTCCAGCTGTATTTGGTACGACCACGGCGACCTATAACTATTTCAAAAAAGTTAAACCAGATCTGCATATTGCCCTCTATATGGCCCTCCCTGCATTTATCGGATCAATGACTGGTGCGCGGTTAGCATCTTCGGTCCCAAAAGATTTCTTCCGTCCAATTATTCTCATCTTATTAATTGCCGTTGCCTTGTACACATGGTTCAAACCCGAACTTGGCATGGAAGAAAATTTGAAATTTACACCGCTGTTGCGGCACTGGATTGTTGGAAGCTGCGGTCTTTTGATTGGTTTCTACGATGGAATATTCGGGCCAGGAACTGGAACCTTTCTTCTATTTATTTTGGTCGGGGTAGTGGGCTATGCCTTTCTCAAAGCTTCGGCAACAGCAAAGCTTGTTAATTGGTCTACAAATGTCGCAGCGATAATTTCCTTCCAACTCACTGGCCATATTTGGTGGCACGTTGGACTAATTTTGGCCCTGGCAAACGTCACCGGTGCACTTCTAGGCACGCGATTGGCAATCAAAGGCGGCTCTCCATTAGTGCGCAAGGTCTTCTTGGCAGTCACGTTTTTGCTTATTGCAAAGGTGGGTTATGATTGGGTCGTACTTATAACTAAATAGTGTTTGGAGTTTTTATGAATGTTCGTGAACGTATTGCCGAAGCAATTACTCCCACTATTGAATCATCTCAAGCATTTTTAGAAGATGTCACCCTTGTTAAAGCAGGCAAGAAAAGCCTTTTGACAGTAATCGTTGATGGCGAATCTGGATTGAACCTTGATCAAGTGACAGAGATATCGCGCAACGTTTCAGAAATAGTAGAAGCTCTTCCCGAGATGGGGAGCACGCCATTCACTCTTGAAGTCACATCTCCCGGTATTGATCGACCACTGACAGTTCCAAGACACTGGAGAAAGAACAAAGGACGGTTAATCAAAGTCACTTTGTTAGATGGATCTGTAATTGAAGGCCGAATTGGTGAATCAACTGAAACAGCCGTTCTTGTTAATGAGGATGAAGTTATTTTTGCTGAAATTAAGAAAGCTATTGTACAAATTGAGTTCAACGCAAAAGAAGATAAATAATGAGCGTTGACTTCCAAGGACTTGTTTTATTGGCCGAAGATCGCAAGATTCCTATCGAGCAACTTATTAACTACATCGAAAATCGCGTTGCTGAAGCGTATGCAGAGTTTCCTGAATGCAAGCCAAAAGGGCGCTGCGTTTACAACCGCTTAACTGGTGAATTTGTGATTCATGTTCCAGTTTATGACGAAGAAGGAATTTGGCTTGAAACAGTTATTGATAATCCAGAAGGATTCGAAGCGGTTGCAGAATCGATTGCTCGAAAGTCCCTGAAGGAGCGTATGCGTGAAGAACGCGATAACGCAGTGATAGAAGAATTTGCAGCATCCATCGGGGATATTATCTCCGGAGAAGTTCAGCAAGGCAGAGATGAAACCGTAGTGTATGTCTACCTTGGCGGGCGCACTGAAGGAAAGATTCCTCTCAACGAACAAGTTAAGGGCGAGGTATTTAAACACGGCGACAGAATTAAGGCATTCGTTGTAAAGGTTGAAAAAGGTGAACGTGGTCCAGAGATCACCTTGTCTAGAACTCATCCTCAACTCGTAAGAGCTCTTTTTGCTTTGGAAGTTCCAGAAATTAATGATCGAGTCGTTGAAGTTATGGGTGTCTCACGAGAGCCAGGTCAGCGTACAAAGATTTCAGTTCGCACACATCGAGCTGGGGTAAGTCCAAAAGGCGCACTCATTGGCCCGAGCGGAGCGCGATCAAGAGCGGTAAGTGATGAATTATTTGGCGAAAAGATAGACATCGTGGATTGGTCAGATGATCCTGCGACATATGTTGCAAATGCATTAGCTCCGGCGCGTGTAACAAGCGCGCTCAGTGTTAACAACGACCCAAATTCAATCAAAGTCATCGTTCCTGATTTCCAGCTCTCCCTTGCAATTGGTAAAGACGGACAAAATGCCCGCCTTGCTGCAAGACTGACTGGGTGCAGAATTGATATCCATCCAGATAATCCGGTTCAAAGAATTGAAAAGCCGAAGCCAATTATTGAGGCAGAAGCAGTAGAAACTGAGTCGGATCACGCTCACGAAGAAGCGAAATTACCGACCGAAGCCTAAGTGCAGGTAAGGTAGGCACCCTAGTTCGAGAATTTACGACAGATTCGAGAGGGCCCCGATTGAGATTACCCATTCGGAGTTGCATCGCCTGTCGCAAGAAGGAGAATTGGACTGACTTACTTCGAATTGTCTTGGTAGGTGATCAGGTTGAACCTGATTCACACCACAACAAGCCGGGGCGCGGTGCTTGGTTACATCCGAATTGTTTTGATGTAGCTGTGCAACGCAGGGCATTTGCTCGAGCATTTAAGAGTTCAGCAGATATCAAAGTTAAAATATTGGAAGACTTTCTCAAGACCTTGAGAAGTTATTAAAAGGAGCAGCAAATGACCTCTGTCTTTAAAAAGGCACAGACACAATCATGAGCACCGCGCGCTCATGAGTAAGGCATTAATTTAGGCTCCTGAAAAATCCCGGAGCCTTCTATAGAGAAGCAGAAAGGCTACCGTGGCTAAAGTTCGCGTTTATGAGTTAGCGAAAGAGTTAGGTTTAGAGAGCAAAGAGTTGCTTGCTAAGCTGCAAGAAGTGGGCGAATTTGTTCGCTCGGCTTCATCGACTGTCGAAGCACCTGTTGTGCGTAAGTTGATGGAGAAATTCCCGGATATGAAGCCGGTTGAGGATTCTCCAAAGCCAGTAGCTGCTGGATCTAAAAAGGTTAAGAAAGCAGTTGCAAAACAAACACCGACCCCAGAAGAAATTGAAGCTGCAATTGCTTCACTCGATGAGGGCACCCGATCTCAGATTGAAAAAATAACACGTGAAGTTGCAGCTCCAGCAGTAGAACTTCCAGCTGCGCCCGCAGTTCCAAATCCAACTGCCCCCGCGGCTCCAACTTCTCCAACTTCTTCAACTGCACCAGCTGCAGCAAATCCATTTTCTGCTATGCCACGCCCGCCTCGTGCAGGTAACAATCCATTCTCTTCAGCAGTTGGAGGAGCAATTCCTCGCCCACCTGCTCGTCGACCACTTCATCCAGGTGAGCGCCCTCCTCAAACAGGAGCAGCGCGACCACCAATGTCAGGTGCTCGTCCAGGTCAAACTCGTCCAGGTTTTGCGCAACGTGGTCCGTCTTCAGGACCGGGTTCCACAAGACCAGGTGGCGGCGCAGGCGCGGGTGCACCCTCACGTCCAGGTGGCGCACCAGGAAGTTCATCTCCATATCGTCCGGGTACTCCTGGAACCGGTACCGGCGCTGCTCCAGCAGGCGGACAAACTTTTGGAAAAGGCCCAGCTCGTCATCAACGTGGTGGCGCTGCAGGTGCGTTTGGTAAGCAAACCGGAAAGAGCCGTAAAGCACACAAGAGCAAGAAGGCTTTGCGTGAAGAATTCGACAACATGGCGGCGCCAAGTCTTGGCGGAGCAGTAGTACCTCGCGGAGATGGAAAGACAGTAGTTCGTCTTCGTCGCGGAGCGTCATTAATGGATCTTGCAGAAAAAATTAATGCGGACGCGTCGGCACTTGTTTCCGCACTTTTCCACCTAGGTGAAATGGTGACAGCAACTCAATCAGTTGATGAAGATACTTTCGCGATTCTTGGTGGCGAGATGGGTTATGTCATTGAAATCGTTAGTCCAGAAGATGAGGATCGCGAACTTCTTGAAGAGTTCGATATTAACCTCGCTGCTGAACTCGAGAATGTCGATGATGCTGATCTCGTAGTGCGCTCGCCGATTGTGACTGTTATGGGTCACGTCGATCACGGTAAAACACGCCTCTTGGATAGCATCCGAAGCACTGAAGTTATTAAGTCTGAAGCAGGCGGAATTACTCAGCACATTGGTGCATATCAAATTCATCACATGCATGATGGTGTGGAACGTGCAATTACCTTTATCGATACTCCTGGTCACGAAGCATTCACAGCAATGCGTGCTCGTGGAACAAAGGTCACAGATATTGCAGTTCTCGTTGTTGCAGCAGATGATGGCGTGATGCCACAGACAATTGAAGCGTTGAACCATGCTCAAGCAGCTGACGTTCCAATCGTTGTTGCTGTTAACAAAATTGATAAAGAAGGCGCAAATCCAGATAAGGTGCGTCAACAATTAACCGAGTACAACTTGATTGCCGAGGAATACGGCGGCACGACAATCTTCGTAAATGTCTCTGCAAAATCAGGTGAGGGCGTCGATGCACTTATCGATTCGATTCTTCTTACCGCAGATGCAGCTCTCGATCTTCGCGCCGTAGCTAACGATGTAGCTCGCGGTGTGGCCATTGAAGCCAACCTTGATAAGGGCCGTGGCCCTGTCGCAACGGTGCTTGTTCAACGTGGAACTCTTCACGTTGGAGATGCAATCGTTGCCGGTGGAGCTTATGGTCGCGTTCGTGCGATGTTGGATGAAAATGGAGATGCAGTAACTGAAGCAGGTCCATCTCGCCCAGTTCAGGTTCTTGGATTCACAAGCGTTCCAGGTGCTGGAGATTCATTCATCGTCGCAGAAGACGATCGCACCGCCCGTCAAATTGCTGAGAAGCGTCAACTAGCAATGAGAAATGCAATGCTTGCTAAGACTCGCAAGAAGGTTTCACTTGAAGACTTCATGGAACAGTCAAAGGTCAGCACGCTCAATCTCATCATCAAGGGCGACGTATCTGGTTCTGTGGAAGCTTTGGAAGATGCGCTCATGCAGCTTGATGTTGGTGCTGAAGTTGATCTACGTGTTATCCACCGTGGTGTGGGTGCAATTACGAAGAACGACGTCACACTCGCTTCTGCTTCAACAGCTGTCATCATTGGCTTCAACGTTAAGCCAGAACCTCAGACAGCAGTATTCGCCGATCAAGAAGGTGTCGAAGTTCGTTTCTACACTGTCATCTACAAAGCAATCGAAGAAATCGAAGCATCGCTTAAGGGTCTTCTCAAGCCAGAATTTGAAGAAGTTGTCCTTGGAAATGCAGAAGTTCGCGAAATCTTCCGCTCCAGCAAATTTGGAAATATTGCTGGTTGCTTAGTTCAAGATGGAATTATCAAGCGAAACGGTAAAGCTCGCGTTATGCGCGGTGGAACTGTTGTCGGCGATAATTTGGCGATCGAATCACTTCGTCGATTTAAGGATGATGCAACTGAAGTTCGTGACGGATATGAGTGTGGTATCGGTCTTGGATCATTCAACGACATCCAAGAAGGAGACACAATTCAGGTATTTGAAATCCGCGAAAAGAAGCGTGACTAATGGCTTCTAATCGTGTGTTAAAAGTTGCCGATCGCATTAAGGAAGTTATTGCGCAACTTCTCGAAACCAGAGTTAAAGATCCACGCCTTGGCTTCATCACAATAACGGATGTGCGTGTTACTGGAGACTTGCAACAGGCTTCAATTTTCTATACAGTCCTTGGTGATGACGAGGCACGTTCGTCGACAGCAGCAGCTCTAGCTTCTGCAAAAGGAATGCTCAGGGCTGAGGTCGGGCAAGCGTTAAATTTACGAATCGTCCCGACACTTGAATTTTTCGCCGATGGACTTCAAGAAAGCGCATCAGCAATGAATGATTTGATGAGCGAAGTCCGTCGAAAAGACGAAGAACTGGCAAAGTTACGGGCAAATGCAAAACCAATTGGTGATGCCGACCCCTACAAGGTTCACGAGTAAAATATGAACGGCTTCTTGGTTATCGATAAACCAAGTGGAATGACAAGCCACGATGTGGTCGCAAAGATTCGAAAGCGATTTGGAACTAAACGTGTAGGTCACGCAGGAACGCTAGATCCGATGGCTACCGGCGTTCTTGTAATCGGTATTGGTAATGCAACAAAATTGATGCAATACATAGTTGATGGTTCAAAGAGCTACCAAGCAACAATCTCATTAGGAGCAGCTACTCATACTGACGATAAAGAGGGCGATGTAATTTCAGTTGCCGACCCTGCAGTTCTCAACTCTGTAACTGAAGAAGCAATTCGCACTGAGCTAAATAAGTTTGTTGGAAATATTCAACAAAAACCAAGTTCTGTGTCAGCGATAAAAGTAGATGGTAAGACGGCTCATCAGCGAGTGCGCGATGGCGAAGTTGTTGATCTTCCGGCTCGCGAAGTCACGATTTCCAAGCTAGAGGTTCTATCAATTGAAAAATTAGAAGAAACTATCTTGGTCAAAGTTGTGGTCGACTGCTCGGCAGGTACGTATATTCGAGCGATTGCTCGTGATCTTGGAAATTTGCTTCATGTTGGTGGTCATCTCACGGAATTGCGCAGAACGCTGGTGTCGCCTTTTTCCTTGAATGAATCCGGTGGAATTGAAGATGCGCCAATCATTGAAACGGCAGCTGGTATTTCGCGAGTGCTCCCCACTCGTCAATTAGATTTTGAAGAACAGAGCGAAATTTCCTTCGGAAGAAGCGTGAGCGCCAACCCAGGAGAGGGGATTTATGCCGCAATCTCCAGCTCGGGTAACTTTGCAGCGCTCCTTGAAAATAAGGAATCTGGTGGAAAGGTAGCGGCAGCGCCCAAGCTTGTCGCTGTGCAAGAATAATCAGATGAAGACCACCTCCATCGCTATCGGAATCTTTGATGGCGTTCATGCTGGTCATCAACAAATTCTCAAAGAGGCTTCTCGTCACGGCCGAGTTGTTGCGCTAACTTTTTATCCGCACCCCACTTCCATTTTTGCTCCAGAACGAACTCCCTCGGCGATTGTAAATATCGAAGATAGAATTGCGCTTCTCGAGGAAAATGGAGCCTCGGAAGTAGTGGTTATTGAATTTACAAAAGAGTTTTCCGCTAAATCTCCCGAGGATTTCATTCAAGAAGTTCTTATAGATCAACTTCACGCAACTCACGTCACTGTTGGAGAAAATTTCACCTTTGGCCACAAAGCTTCGGGGAGCGTTGAAACACTCAATAAATATGGAAAGAACTTTGGCCTAAGTGCCGTGCATCTAAAAGAAGATCGCGGTTCTGCAATCTCTTCAACCCGTATTCGCAATCTCATTGTTGATGGCGATATTGAGCGTGCAAATGAATTACTCACCCGCCCTTACTATTTAAAAGGCCCAGTCGTACATGGCGAAAAACGCGGTCGCACCATTGGATACCCGACAGCAAACCTTGGTTTAGCAGACCATGCAACAATTCCAGCCGATGGTATTTATGCAGGCTGGTTAAGTGTGGGAGATCATCGTTGGGCAGCAGCAATATCAATTGGAACGAATCCAACTTTTCCAGGCGTTCGAGGTAGGCAAGTCGAGGCGTATGCAATTGATCAAGAAGGATTGGACTTATACGACCAAACCGCATCAATTGAATTCGTTTCACGATTACGTGACACGCTGAAATTTGATGGTCTAGATCCCCTCTTGCTTCAAATGGCAGAGGATTGTGCCGAAGCGAAAAGGGTGCTGGGGCGTTAATTCCCGCATAAATCCTCCTCGATTTCTCTCGATTCAAGCCCGCTGGTAACCTTTGCCTGCTAGTAAAACTAGTACAAAGCGAGATAGTGCGCCTTCGTGAGTTACACCGAGGCCCTCGTGACAGTTCAGAGGAGTTCCACCATGGCACTTGAGCCATCAGAAAAAAAGACAATCATTTCTCAATATGGCGCTTCCGCGACTGACACAGGAAGTCCTGAAGTTCAGGTTGCATTGCTATCAAAGAGAATTGAAGAAATCACCGAACATTTAAAGACAAACAAGCATGATCACCACAACCGTCGTGGTCTCTTGTTGATGGTTGGTAAGCGTCGTCGCCTCTTGCAATATCTCGCAAAGACCGATGTAACACGTTACAGAGCGATTATCGAAAAGCTCGGTATTCGCCGCTAATTAAGTAAACGCCTCACCAGGTATTTATCTGCACATTTATAAAGGTTATCGGTCCTCGGTAGTGGTTTATGGGAAAAATCCCATGAACTTCGATCGAAGATCCATTTCCTATATAAATCTGCCGCCTAGGTGAGACGAGAAATGGAGCGACCCATGGAGGGTCAAGATGTGAAGTTCGCCGTTGCAACAATTGATAACGGCAAATATGGAAAACGCGAAATTCGTTTTGAAACAGGACGTCTCGCAAAGCAAGCAGCTGGAACAGCTGTTGTATATCTCGATGATGATTCAATGTTGTTGTCAGCGACAACCGCAGGTAAGTCACCTCGCGATTCATTCGACTTCTTCCCACTTACTGTGGATGTTGAAGAGCGTATGTATGCAGCAGGAAAGATCCCAGGTTCATTCTTTCGTCGTGAAGGTCGCCCTTCTGAAGAAGCAATTCTTACCTGTCGTCTAATCGACCGTCCACTGCGCCCAACATTCATCAAGGGACTTCGTAATGAAGTTCAAATTGTTGTAACTGTGATGGCGTTAAACCCAGATCACATGTACGACGTTATTGCTATTAACGCAGCATCAATGTCAACACAACTTGCAGGCTTGCCATTCTCTGGCCCAATCGGTGGAGTTCGAGTAGCTCTTATCGAAGGTCAATGGGTTGCATTCCCAAATCACAGCCAACTCGACAAGGCAACTTTCGACATGGTCGTTGCAGGTCGCGTAACTGCTGATAACGATGTTGCAATCATGATGGTTGAAGCAGAAGCAACAGTTCAAACAATTAATCTCATCAAGGGTGGCGCTGCTGCCCCAACTGAAGAAGTTGTTGCACAGGGACTTGAAGCGTCAAAGCCATTTATCAAGATTCTCTGCGAAGCACAGATGGAATTAGCAAAGGTTGCTGCAAAGCCAACCGGTGAATTCCCAGTGTTCTTGGATTACCAGGATGATGCATTTGCTGCAGTGGAAGCTGCTGCCAAAGATGATTTAGCGAAGGCCCTCACAATTGCTGGAAAGCAAGAGCGTGAAGAAGCCCTCAGCACAGTCAACGCAGTTGTAACTGAAAAGCTTGCAGCTAATTTCGAAGGTCGCGAGAAGGAAATTTCTGCTGCGCTTCGTTCAGTCACAAAGAAGTTGGTTCGCCAACGCGTTCTTCGTGACAAAATTCGTATTGATGGACGTGGTCTTCGTGACATTCGCCCACTCACAGCTGAGGTAGAAGTTATTCCTCGCGTTCACGGTTCTGCAATCTTTGAACGTGGAGAGACTCAGATTCTCGGAGTAACAACTCTGAACATGCTTAAACTCGAGCAACAGCTCGACACATTGAGCCCTGAAACTTCAAAGCGTTATATGCATAACTACAACTTCCCTCCTTACTCAGTCGGAGAGACCGGCCGCGTTGGTTCACCAAAGCGCCGCGAAATTGGACACGGAGCACTCGCAGAGCGCGCCTTGCTTCCGGTTCTCCCAACTCGTGAGGAATTCCCATACGCGATTCGTCAAGTATCAGAAGCCCTTGGATCTAATGGTTCAACATCAATGGGATCTGTTTGTGCATCGACAATGTCATTGCTCAACGCAGGTGTTCCTTTGAAGGCAGCCGTTGCAGGTATTGCAATGGGTCTTATCTCTGATGAAGTTGATGGAAAGATTGAATACGTTGCTCTCACCGATATTCTCGGTGCAGAAGACGCATTCGGCGACATGGACTTCAAAGTTGCGGGAACAAAAGATTTCGTAACGGCTCTACAACTTGATACAAAGCTTGATGGAATTCCTGCTTCTGTTCTTACTGGTGCTCTTCATCAGGCAAACGAAGCTCGTCTCCACATTCTTTCTGTCATGAACCAAGCTATTGATGCTCCAGATGAGATGAGCTTGCTTGCTCCTCGCATCATTTCAATCAAGGTTCCTGTGGACATGATCGGCGCAATCATCGGACCTAAGGGCAAGATGATCAACCAGATTCAAGACGAGACTGGCGCAGATATCACCATCGAAGATGATGGAACTATCTACATCGGTGCTCTTGAGGGATCTCAAGCTGAAGCCGCTAAAGCAATGGTCGAAGCTATTGCAAACCCAGTTGTTCCAAAGGTAGGCGAGCGTTTCAACGGAACAATCGTCAAGCTTGCAACATTCGGTGCTTTCGTTTCACTTGTTCCAGGTAAAGATGGCTTGCTCCACGTCTCGCAGATCCGCAAGATGCATGGTGGAAAGCGCATTGAAAACCTTGAAGAGGTAATGAAGGTTGGCGACAAGGTCGAGGTTGAAATTGCCGAGATCGATCCGAAGGGTAAATTCTCATTGGTTCCAGTTCTTGCCGACGGCACAGTGCCAGGGGCTACTGAGGAAAAATCTGAATAATTGAAAAAGAGTGTTCTGCCTAGCGGACTGCGAATCGTTACTGAAGAAGTAAATACGGTTCGCTCCGCTGCGGTGGGCATTTGGGTCAATGTTGGCTCCCGCGACGAGACACCATCAGTCGCGGGAGCTTCACACTTTCTCGAGCATTTACTTTTCAAAGGCACGAAAACTCGGACTGCTATGGAGATTTCATCTTCGATTGAAGCAGTTGGCGGAGAAATGAATGCCTTCACCAGTAAGGAATACACCTGCTTCTATGCACGTGTAATAGATATAGATCTCAAACTTGCCGTCGACGTGATTGCTGACCTCATCACCTCTTCAATAATTACAGCGGAAGATGTTGATTCCGAACGCAATGTAGTTCTTGAAGAAATCGCAATGCGCGATGACGATCCCTCCGACCTCATCCATGACCTTTTTATGGAGACGTATTACGGGGACAATCTACTGGGCCGACCAATTCTTGGAACTGTAGAGTCCATCAAGGGAATGTCTCGCAGCGCAGTATTTAATTATTATAAAAAGAAGTATCTTCCTCGTGACCTAGTTATTGCTGTCGCGGGAAATGTAAAACACAAGCAAGTCGTTGATCTTGTAGAGCGCGCGATGTCTCGCGATGGTTTCCTAGAAATAGCGGATTCAACTCCAAATCTTCGTCAATCCGCGCCGATAAAAGCGGCTGGTAAAGGCAGCGTTGGATTGATGTACCGCAAGACCGAGCAGTCACATTTATTAATGGGAGTTGATGGCGTTTCCCGTACGGATGACCGCCGCTTCGCTCTGAGCATATTGTCTTCAGCTCTCGGAGGCGGAATGTCTTCGCGTCTATTCCAAGAAATCCGTGAAAAACGTGGCTTGGCTTATTCGACATATTCATATGTGCAGCAATTCGCCGGCGCTGGTTCACTTTCATTTTATGCTGGTTGCGCACCTAGCAAAACCGAAGAAGTTGTAAGAATAATTCAAGAGATCTCGCATGAAGTTGCGCGGACCGGGTTAACTGATGAAGAGATAACCCGAGCAAAAGGCGCAGTTTCTGGAGCTCTAGTGCTGAGCCAAGAAGATAGCGGTTCGCGTATGAGCCGAATCGGCAAGAGCGAGTTGGTTTATGGCGAAGTTATGAGCTTTGATGAGATTCTCAAGCGTATTGCTGGGGTAACTCCTGACGACATTCGAGAAATTGCTAGCGCAGTCTTGCCTCAATCTTCTACGCTTGCCATTGTTGGACCATTCAAAAACGCTTCTAAATTTGAGAAGGTAATCGCATGAGCAAGATTAAAGTTGCAGTCCTCGGCGCTAAAGGCCGGATGGGCTCGGAAGCATGCAAAGCTGTCGCTTCGACCAATGATTTGGAACTTGTTGCATCACTTGATCTAGGAGATTCTCTGGATCAACTGATTTCATCAGGGGCCCAAGTTATCGTTGACTTTACCCACCCTGATTCAGTTATGGGCAATTTGGAATTTGCAATTGGAAATGGCATTAACGTTGTAGTTGGAACGACGGGATTTGACGAGAAGAAACTCAATCAAATCAAGAGTTGGCTTGCAGCCAAGCCATCAACAGGCGCGCTCATTGCTCCTAATTTTGGGCTAGGCGCTGTTTTAATGATGCAGTTTGCGGCCAAAGCTTCCAAATATTTTGAATCGGTTGAAATTGTTGAATTGCATCACCCAAATAAAGCAGATGCTCCATCTGGCACGGCTGCACGAACAGCAGAGTTGATTAATGAAGCGCGATCATCTGTGAAAAAAGAGGCAATGCCTGACGCAACAGCCTCAGGATTGGAAGGAGCGCGTGGGGCTCTTATTGGCGATGTCCGTGTTCACTCAGTTCGCCTTCGTGGGTTAGTCGCGCATCAAGAAGTTATTCTCGGGGACCTAGGGGAGACGTTGACCATTCGTCATGATTCCATTGATAGAACGGGCTTTATGCCAGGCGTACTTCTTGGAGTGAGAAAAGTTGTAACCCATCCTGGGTTAACATTTGGCCTCGAGCATTTTATGGATATAAATTAAGGAGCAAATGATGTCTCAAATTACAATGTACGGAGCAGAATGGTGCGGAGATTGCCGTCGCTCGAAAAGATTTCTTGACGCAAATAACGTTGAATACACATACGTTGATGTAGAAGCTGACGAAGCTGCATCTGAAAAAGTTATTGAAATAAATGGTGGTCAGCGTTCAATCCCAGTTATCCTCTTTGCAGATGGAACTCATATGACTGAGCCTTCAGATGGCGATTTAAAGGCAAAACTTGAAAGTCTCTCTATCCTCTAAGAGAGTCGATAAACCAAGGCCGAAACAATTGCAGCGCCAAAAACGGCTACGGGGAACGGAAGCTTTGCTACAAATGCTGCAACGGCAAAACTAACTCCTGCCATTCTGTGGTCAACGACTAGCTTCGTTTTATCTGTAAATGCTTGGACTGCAACGAGCGCGCTTAGAAGAGCCACGGGAATTAACACGTTGATTCGCTGTACGCGAGGGTGTGCGAGCCAAGATTCGGGAACAGAGTGCCCAAGATATTTAAATAGGAAACAGGCCGCGCTCGTTCCCAACGCCGTAATCCAGTAAATGCTCATGCACGCCACCCCATCAAAATTGCAAGCAGAGCTGTAGAAATAATTGGAATACCTGCAGGAACATATGGAACGAGAGATAAGGCAAATACAAAAGCAAACGCTGCCAAGTAATAACTTCTCTTGCTATTAAGTCTTGGCCAAACTAAACCAACGAATGCTGCAGGCACCAGCGCATCAAGTCCATATGCTGCCGGATCCTTAAGTAAGCCTGCGCTCACTGCGCCGATCAACGTAAAAATATTCCAGAAAATAAATACCCCAAAACCAGTCCACCAGAATCCAGTTCGCGAATCTTTTTCATTGTTTTGAGCAAGAGCAACGCCCGTAGATTCATCTATGGTTATTTGGGCCGCAACGATTCGTTTTGCACCTCGCACTTTAAGGAGCGGCGCCATACGTACCGCGTAGAGACCATTTCGTGTACCGAGGAGTGCTCCTGTTGCAATTGCACTAAATGCACCGCCTCCCGCTCCAACAACACCAACGGCTGCAAATTGTGATGCGCCTGAAAACGTAAGCAGTGAAATCGCGCAGGTTTGCAAGACCGAAAAGTGAGCGGCAACACTTGCAGCTCCAAAAGCTGCCCCGTAAACGCCAACGGCAAAAGAGAGGCTGAGGGAGTCGCGCTTAACTGACACGCCGGTATTCTGCCCTAATCCGAAGGCTCTGGGTGGCGAATAGGTAGGTTTCACTCATGAGCGAGCATGAGATTATTTTCAAAGAAGATGTGACTGTAGAACTGATCAAGTCCAGCGCAAGTGATAGCGATGTCGTATGGGCTGCGCGAGTTTCGACAGCAGGCGAGAATTCTAGAACTTCAGTTGGCGATGAAGCAGATGCCACCAAAGATGTCGGATTGATTAATTATTTAGCTCGCGAGCGTCACGGATCTCCTTTCGAACATACCTCGATGACTTTCTTTATCTCTGCGCCTATATTTGTTTTTCGCGAATTTATGCGCCATCGAATTGCCTCGTATAACGAGGAGAGCGGGCGCTATCGCGAATTGCGTCCAGTTTTTTATGTGCCATCCAAAGATCGTAAACTCGTACAAATTGGTAAGACGGGTGCATACGAATTTATTGACGGAACCCCCGAGCAATATGAAATTACCGTAAAGGCTATTAAGGAAAGTTGCACAACGGCATACGAGAATTATCAAAAGATGCTCGACGCAGGAGTTGCTCGTGAAGTAGCCCGCGCTGTCTTGCCAGTAACTCTCTTTTCTTCTATGTATGTGACCATGAATGCGCGTGCGTTGATGAATTTTCTATCGCTTCGCACGGCTCGTGAAGGATCACACTTCCCAAGCTATCCGCAACGGGAAATTGAGATGGTTGCAGAGAAAATGGAAGAGCATTTCGCTCGCCTTATGCCTATTACCTACGGTGCCTTCCAAAAATCTGGGCGCATTGCTCCTTAATCTCAGGTAACCTTCCACCATGCATATCGAAGCTCCATTTGGCCGTCTCATCACGGCAATGGTGACCCCATTTAAGAAAGACGGGGAAATCGACTGGGATGGCGTAGCGACTCTTGCTGCACATTTGGCAGATAGTGGGCACGATGCGATTGCTGTTAATGGCACAACCGGAGAAGCTCCAACGACAAAGAGTTCTGAGAAACTTGAAATTATCAAAGTTGTTAAGAGCACAGTAGGGGATCGCGTAAAGATTCTCACCGGAGCTGGCGATAACGAAACTTCTTACACAGTAGAGCAAGCAAAGCGATCAGCCGCTGCTGGCGTTGATGGGCTTCTTATTGTTACGCCGTATTACAACAAGCCACCACAAGCTGGAATTGAAGCGCACTTCCGCGCAGTCGCAGCCGCAACTGATGTTCCAATAATGATGTATGACATTCCTGGACGCACCGGTGTCGAATTAGAACCTGACACTATTTGTCGTCTTGCCGAAGTTAAGAACATTGTTGCCCTCAAAGATGCAAAGGGAAATCCGGCATCAACTTCTTGGGTCATCAAGCGTTCAGGGATTCCAGTTTATTCAGGCGATGACATTCTTAACCTGCCGCTTCTTTCAATCGGCGCAGTTGGGTTTGTTTCTGTCTGTGGTCATACGGTTGGAAATGACCTGCGCGAAATGCTTGATGCTTGGTTTGCAGGCAATGCTGAACGCGCACTAGAAATTCACCAAAAACTATTACCGGTATACACCGGCACCTTCCGCACTCAAGGTGCGATTTTGACTAAGGCTGCGCTCACATTGATGGGTCTGCCTGGCGGATTTACTCGTTTGCCACTTGTCGATGCCACCGATGCGCAAATCGCGCAGCTGCGGGAGGATCTACGAGCAGGCGGA
>CAIKKN010000034.1 GCA_903827945.1 uncultured Actinomycetes bacterium
ATTTTTCCCAGTTAGAAGATCTGTCATAACAAAATTGATCTGAATCGCTGAAGCTGCTTGAGCCGAAATATCAAATACTGAGTTAGATAAAAGTGCAAAGCCCAGTAAGCCAAAGGTGATTAGTTTGCGCATTAAAATCTACCTCTCCGTAGATTTGACACCCTTAGAAGGGTAGCGCTTGGTATGACTATAGCCGCCAATCACCAAATAATCATTGGCATCAGCCGATGGCGGCGTCTTTGTGCTGAATTTACTCAATCATTATGGCGGGACAGTCTTGTTTGATATTGGCGCTGTTCTTCTTTGTACAAGCGTCCTGGCAGGATATTCGGCGCTTCACAATGCTGCCAGCAGATATCTCTTTGCACTTGGACGTGAAAATATTGCGCCCCATGTTTTTGGTGAATACCACAAAGATTTCTTCAGTCCCCATATAGCAAGCCTTGCAATCACCGCAATCGCATCCGTCGTCTCGGTTGCATTTGCAGTAGGCGGAGCAGATCCGTATAAAGTTTTTGCTGCAAGTCTCATCGCGGTAGGAACTTTAGGAATCGTCGCCCTCCAAGCTTTCGCATCACTTTCGGTGGTGGTCTTCTTTTGGAAGCGAAAAGATCGAAAGTTCTGGGAAGGCTTCCTAGCTCCACTTATCGGATTTGTTGGCCTCTTGGGTGCTTTTGCGCTTGCTGCAACGCACTACAACACGTTGACTGGGACCGATAACAAACTCATTAACCTTGTGCCGATACTTCTTGTTGTAGTTACAGTTGCTGGAATTGCAAATGGAGTTCGTATCAAAAAGAGCAAACCCGTGATTTATGCCAAGTTAGCATCGACGCAACTTCGTTCGCGAAAAGAGTCAGACATTGTTGCTCCAAAGATTGAGTACACCAAGAAATATTGCTTAGTCGGCGCTGGCCCGGCTGGATTAGTCATGGCCCGCGCGCTCATTAAAGAAGGTGTGCCCTTTGATTGGTATGAACGCCATTTCGATGTTGGTGGCATCTGGGATATGAATAATCCAGGTACTCCAATGTATGAAAGCTGCCATTTCATCTCTTCCAAATACACCAGTGGCTTCTACGGATTCCCAATGTCTTCGGATCTTCCGGACTATCCATCAGGAAATCAAATTCTCACGTATATTCGAGAATTCGCGGATAAATATGATTTGAAGCGTCGAGTCAATTTTGGTGTTTCGATTTCAGAGGCCCATTCGATAGAGAATGATCAATGGCGCGTCACTCTTTCCAATGGCAAGAGTGAAATCTACGAAGGTTTAATCAACGCTACCGGTGTCACATGGCACGCAAATAGACCACACATAAGTGGCGAGGAGAATTTCAAGGGCAAAATCATGCACTCGGTCGAGTATCAATCGCCATCAGAATTTTCAGGTAAGAGAGTGTTAATTGTGGGTGCAGGAAATTCCGGTGTCGACATCGCATCCGATGCAGCTCAATCTTCTGATCAGGCTTACTTCTCTGTGCGCCGTGGCTACCGCTACATCCCAAAATATATATTTGGATTACCAACAGATGCTTTGATGTCTGGAAAAGTTCAAGCTCCCAAAGGTGTTTCTATTTCAGGTGATACCTCGAAGATGATTGATACGCTCGTTGGCGATCTAACTCGCTATGGTCTTCCAAAACCGGATCATGATCTCCTTGCAAGCCATCCCATAATGAACACGCAAGTTCTCCATCACTTGGGGCATGGCGATCTCATTGCCAAGCCAGATGTTCAAGAGATAACTGAAACAGGAGTCACTTTCAAGGATGGAAGTCACGTCGATGTGGATCTGATTGTTCTTGCCACCGGTTATTCATACTCTGTGCCGTATTTGGACCAAACCGATGATGAGTGGAAGGACGGGCGCCCTCAACTTTATCTACGCATCCTCTCCCGCAAGCACCCGAACCTTTACTTCATTGGTTATGCGGAATTCGCCGATGCTGCTTACAAGCGCTTCGACGAGATGGCGCAGATGGTTGTCATCGATATTCGCGCGCGAACAACGGGCGTCCACTATCCAGAGCTGTTGGAACTTCGTAATAGTGATAATCCAGATCTAGCTGGTGGCCATAAATACATTGATAGCCCACGACATACGAACTACATCGAGGTTGAAACGTATCTCAACTACCTAGCCATTCTTCGTGATCGCTTTGATTGGCCCGAGGTCGACGATACGACTTATCAAGGCCTTATTCGATAATCTCCCATACGCCATTTACTTGTTTTGCGATGCCTCGCGTTTCAAGTTCTTTGAGGTAACGCTTGTGTCCTCGATCGCCCTTGCCTACGAAGAGAGGCATAAGGCTAGGAAGTTGGCTTGGAAATAGCATCGCGATGCGCACCAACCAAGATTCACTTGGCTTTGGATAAACCTCGAATTTTGGTTTGTCGAGCATCTTAATAAAAGCTTTTACAACATCTTCGGTTTTCTGGGGTGGATCCATAAATTGAAGTGAGTTTCCGCCTTCTACAGCCTCGCGTTGCAACATGGGAGTATCGGTAGCCGAAGGCATCACCGAACCAACCTTGATTCCCTTTGGTCCAAAGTCCAAACTCATTGAGAGCATTGCTCCGCGAAGGCCAAATTTTGAGATTGTGTATAGCGGAGTTTCGCCGAGTGGGAAAATTCCACCTAAGGAAACTGTTGTGATTATTCTCGGATCATCTGATTTTTTCAGCAAATCAATAGAGCTTCGAATGATTACCAGTGGCGATCGAAGATTAATATCTAACTCGTATTCGATGCTGTCGATGCTACGTTCATCAAACCTATCGGTCGTGGTGATCGCCGCATTTGGTATCAACACATCAATTTTTCCGTACTTGGTGGAAATTTCATCAATTGCTGCGGTGATCGCGTTTCGATCGGTCAAATCAAGAGGTATCGAGTGATGACCAGATCCTGTGAGCGAATTGAGCACATTGTGAAGTCGGGCGCTATTCAGATCTAGAAGTACTAATTTCGCACCTCTCTCAGAAAACTCTCGGGCTAAGTGCGAACCGATTCCGCCCGCTCCTCCTGTTATGACAATTACCTTCTCTTCGTAGTCATATTTCATCTGGAAAGGGTACTTCTCTTTAGCGCGATATTGAAGATTTCTCTAGTATTAGCGTGTGCAGATTGAGCAGCTTAAGAGTCAGTGGAATGGCGTTCTCGATTATCTGCTGGAGCAGGATCGGATCGCATGGCTGGCCTTCTTTGATGCTCGTTTGGTCTCTTTGGAATCTAATGTTCTGACAATCAACTTTGCAGATAGTCAGAAGTTTGGTGGTCAGCACGATTTCACCTTCGCACGCAATCCCAAGCACCTTGCTCTGCTTCACCAGGCAATCACTTCAGTTTTGGGTCAGGATCTTGAGGTGATTGAAGAATGAAGAAACTTCTCTTAAGTATTGCTCTTGCGTTGAGTCTGATTGCAAACAACGCTTTTGCTTTCACGCCTAAATCCATAGTTGCCCTCGGGCCCGGTGATCATATTCATGGAATGGATATCTCGTATTGGCAGCACCCTGCAGGTAGCGCAATTGATTTCAAAAAAATGTATGCCGCAGGTATTCGATTTGTGATGATTAAAGGCGCAGACGCTCACGATGTCGCTGATGCTCAAGCGCTGAAATATCTGAAGATTGATCGTCCCGCCGCCCAAGCCGCGCGTTTGTACACGGGCTTTTATTATTACGCCTACCTTCCAGATAGCGTTGATCCAGGCTTCATAATTAAGGACGCACAAGCCCAAGCCCAAAAAGTCATCTGGCGATTAGCCTCAATCGGGGGCTACAACTTCCGCGATATGCCAATTTCAATCGACTTAGAAAATAATTGCGTTCGCACCGCAGCAAATGGAAACTGCTCCAAGTATATGAACCGGGCAAATGTAACGTTGTGGGCCAAGACATGGCTTGCCTCTGTAACGGCAAAAACCAATCGGAAACCTTTTCTTTATTCGTATGCGAATTTTCTAGAACAAACCTTGGCGCGCGATCCAGAGCTTCGACAATACCCATTGTGGATGGCTCACTACACACTCAATCCTGCAAGCTCACAACCAAATCAAAAAACTGTTGGTTGTTACGCGCACGCATGGTCGAATGCAAATTGCACGGCGCAGTGGCAGATGTGGCAGTACACATCGTGTGGAATCGCCGGGAAATATGGCGTCCCTGGAAGCCGGGTAGATCTGAATGTATTTGCCGGAACTTCACGTCAATTTCTTGCACTCATGAGTAGGACGTGGGTTCCAGATGTCACAGATCTTCTTCCCGTCGATGAAGCCACAACGATGACGATGAGTGATCCCATTGCTTCGGATACCAATGTGCCAGTGAAAATTACCGCCGATGTCGTACGCCCAGATGGCACACCGGTTGTAGCCGGAACAATTAAATGGCAATCAGCTGATACAACTCAATCAAATGGCACTCAAACAGTTGCTCGTGCTGCAAGTGGAAGATTTGTTCTTAGTATTAAAGGACTTCCAGCAGGTACGTATGTAGGATCGGTTAACTTTGAGGACATCACCGGAACACATGCTTCAAACCAATTACCAGCCACTTTTACAATCACGCAAGGTGTAACCCCTACCCCAACGCCAACTCCTACGGTTTCTAAAACTCCAAAACCACCAGTCGATACTTGCGCAGGACAGATCCGAATTTAGCTTTTTATGCTGGGTTGCAGGAAATTACTTCGACTCCACCAATTTGTTTCAAGATGTCCAACAAATCAGTTGCATCACTGCCCGGTACAGCAACAATAATTTCATCGTATCCGCGACCATCAACGCTTTTGAGAACCTGTAGCCCACGGATATCTCCGCCGGCAAAACCAATTGCAGAAGCGACCGCTCCGAGTGAACCGGGACGATCAGGAAGTGTTATTTCAATCTTAAATAGCGCCATGGCATAAAGATAACAGACCCGTGTTAACAGGGAATTACGATTAAGTTTAAATCTGGACGATGTTTGCGCCTTGGATTGCAACTTTTATCTTTGGTAGCGGCGTTGGCGCAGGGCCAGCTACAACTTTTGCTCCATTGTTTGGATCAAAGCGGGCACCATGGCATGGGCAAGCAAGTTGATTTCCAAGTGAGTCGTAGTTAACCGTACAACCCTGATGTGTGCAGATTGCCGTGTATGCAAAGACACCGGCGGCTGTCTTGAAAAGATATGCAGGTGATCCATCTAGCGCGGTGAACTTCTTCACTTCCCCAACTTTCACATCTGCATTCTTAGCAATAATTGCGCTCACGGCTACCTTCTTTGGCTTAAATGAACCGCCAGCAAGAGCGCCAATAACTGCAGCGATACCAACTCCAACTAAGCGCATCACTTCTCGGCGATCGCGAAGATTTGGAATTAATCCCCCATCGCGTCGACCCCGGCCGTTGCTTGAATTTCGAACCATAAAGAAAAGTGCAAGCCAGAGAACGGCGTAAGGAAGATCGCTGCCTAAGAAGTATGGATGAACGTGATAGCTAACTGATAGCCACAAGACAATAGCCATTGAGAATCCACCGAGCGCCGCCGCTTGAAGTGCAACTCCAGCAAGCACTGCGATTCCTATCGCGAATTCTGACAACATAACAAACCAGGCAAAGATTGTTGCGTGTTCCAAAATTTTTGTGAGACCAAATGAGAGAGGTGAATGCCCAATCATTCCATTGATCTGCGCACCGAAGTATGTTGATGATGCTTTATCTAGATATCCGCTGTCGATTGCTTTCGACCAACCGCCGTATACCCATGTAACGCCAAGCCAGAGGCGAATGATTGTCATTGGTAGCGGTTGTGCCCGCCATGAGTTGATGCCAAAACGTGAGGTCATAGCAGGAGGATAACCTCCAAACCTTAAAATTGGGGACCATCGCAAGTAGAGTTCTTTCATGGGTAAAAATCTTGAGTTTGAATTAAATGACGCAAGTGGGTCTGGCTACCTAGCGACACCACAAAACGGGAGCGGCCCGGCTGTAATTGTCATCCAAGAATGGTGGGGGCTAGTTGGTCACATCACCGATGTCGTTGACAGGTTTGCTGCTGCAGGGTTTGTTGCATTTGCGCCAGATCTGTATCACGGACAAGCCGCGGCAGAGCCTGACACTGCAAAAAAATTGATGATGGAGTTGCAGTTAGATAAAGCAGGTAAAGAAATTATCAACTCTGCTAAATATTTAATGTCTTTGCCCGAGACCTCTTCTAAAACCGTTGGAACCGTAGGTTTTTGTATGGGCGGTTCACTCTCAATTTGGAGTGGAACTCTTGACCCGGTCATTGATAGAGCGGTGGGTTTCTACCCGGGTTCCTCGTGGGAGCGGCACGCGCCAAAGTGGAGTAATTACAAGGGGAAGAGGGCGATGATTCATTGCGCTGAAAGTGATGGAACTTCTAGCGCCCCTGGAATTCAAGAGGCTATTGGCGGTATTACTGGAGCAGGTGGATCAATAGAAGTCTTTGATTATTCTGGAACCCAGCACGCCTTTTTTAATAACGATCGCCCTGAAGTGTTCAATCCGGCGGCCTCACAGCTGGCGTGGGACCGCACGGTGAACTTTCTTAAGGACAAGGTATAGCTATAAGTCTTATGACTGCTGATTCATTGACCAGAGAGTCCAGATATGGGTACGTACTGAACGAGGTTGCTTCAAGATTGTTGTGATTTGAAAAGCAATATCTTCAGAACGAAGGAAGCTTGCAAGAACTGGAGTTCCCGCGGTGCGACCCGCGCCGATTGCGAATTCTGTCTCTGTTCCTGCAGGGCAAACCAATGCAACGCGTACGCCTTTTTCACGAAGCTCGCGATCAAGACCGCCTGCTAAGCCGACCTGTGCATGCTTTGTGCCTGCGTAGATGGATTCATCCCCGCCGCCACGGAAACCTGCAACGGATGAAACGATGACGATGTCGCCAGCCTTCTTTTCAAGCATTGCTGGAAGACATGCACGAATGATGTGAACAGTGCCCTCATAGTTTGTGCGCATCATGCGATTTACTTCATCATCGCTGTAATCCAAAATTGAACCGTACATTCCGATTCCAGCATTCGGCACCACTGCATCGATAGTTCCAAACTTATCGATTGCTGCCTTTGCAACCGCCTTAGAAACGCTTGGTTCTGAGCAATCACCAGCAACATATGTTGCGTTTGCTTCGCCTAATGAAGCAACTATTTCTTTCAGACGTTCTTCGTTACGAGCATTAAGCACAACTTTGGCGCCTTGCTCGACTAACTCTTTGGCCGTTGCAGCGCCCATTCCAGCGGTAGCTCCGGTAATTACGATTACTTGATCTTTTAGGTCTCTCAATTGATAGGTCATGGCGCATTCTATGCATAAGTTGTCAGGTAGTTGCAAGATGATTGTTGGTATCAGATCAGACTGGAAGAAGTAGAATCTAAGCATGACCGAACGCCAGAAGTACCAGGTTCTCCAAACATACGAGGGCTTCGAGTTGCGCAAGTACGATGCCTGTGTGGTCGCGCAAGTCATCATTCAAGATGAATACAAGGCAGCAGCCACAAAGGCATTTCGACACTTATTTAATTACATCTCAAAAGGCAATGCAGGATCCGCGAGTATCGCAATGACCGCCCCTGTAATTGCCCTCACAGAGAGCAGCCTTGAATCCGAGCAATGGAAAGTCCACTTTGTGATGCCAGCTGGATCCTCTCTGGCGCAGATGCCACTTCCAAATGCGTCGCAGGTGGAATTAATAGAAATTCCGGCCGAAAATTGTGTTGCCATATCTTTTAGAGGGCGTGCCACAAAGCGCCTCAGCGAAAGAAAGGAAGATGTACTTCGCTTGGCCGCACAAAGAGCCCACTTCTCCCTCTCGCAAGAGACACGAATTTGCAGATTCGATCCACCGTTTAAACCTGGATTCTTGCAGTACAACGAGATTGTGATTCCTACAAAATAATTCAGCCTTTAACCGACCCAGCGGTTAACCCACCAACAATGTTCTTCTGGAATATCAGCGCCAAGATAACTGGTGGGAGAGCCGCTAAGACTCCTCCTGCGCAAACCAATCCATAGTCAGATGAGTACTTGCCCGCGAATTCTGCGATGGCAACCGGAATAGTTTTTGAATTAGTGGTTGACGTAAAAATGAGTGCGAAGAGAAATTCATCCCATGCAAGCAAGAAAGCAAAGAGCGCGCTTGCGAATAGCCCAGGCTTTGAGAGTGGAATTACTATTCTAAAGAACGCACCCAGTCGACTACAGCCATCAACCCTTGCAGCCTCTTCAAGATCGGCAGGCAACGTCCGGAAATAGTTGCTCATGGTCCACAGTGTGAATGGGGTGATTAATGAGCAATACGTGATGATTAATCCAAGCTTCGTATCTAGTAAACCCATATTCGCAATAATCAAATAAAGAGGGATAACTAGGACGATTGGAGGCAACATATAAACAGAAAGAAAGCCGAAGAGCATGGTTCGGCGGAATCTGAACTTCAAACGTGCAAAGGCATATGCTCCTAGTGATCCGACCAAAATGGAAATGAAGGTGGTTCCTGTGGCAACGATGAAGCTATTCACCATTGACACACGGAAATTTGCAGAGACGTTTTCGCCATTAGCACTCTGTAGGAAAATATCTTTGAAACGAGAGATGGTTGGGTGCGATGGGAACCAATGGAAAGGAACGGAAATTAACTCTTTGGCGGGGGAAATACTTGAAATGAAGAGCCAGAGAAATGGCCCAAGAATCACTACACCCATTAGGACTGCAGCGACGTGAATGAATATTGTGTAGGCGCGCGATGGCTTCATGAAACACCTTCAAGCGTGCCTTGTCGAAGCAACTTAATGTAGAACCAGGCGATAACGAGTGTGAATATTACAATCAAGTAAGCAAGTGCGGATCCATAGCCAAAGTACTCGTTTGAGAAAGTTTGCTGGTAGGTATAGAAGGAGATTGTCTGGGTGCCAGATGCTGGTCCACCCTTTGTCATAATGTAAATAATGTCGAAGACTTTAAAGGCGTCAATTGTGCGCAGAATGACGACCACCATGATGCTAGGAACAAGAAGAGGAATGGTGATGTTCCAGAACGACTTAATCGGAGTAGAGCCATCAACTTTCGCAGCCTCATAGAGGTCAGAAGGAATTGTTTGCAGTCCAGCCAGAATAAAGAAAACAACAAGGGATGTGTTCTTCCAAATGTCGGCGATTATCACCATGTTAAGTGCTTCAAACGGGGACCCAAGCCAATTATGACCTTGTCCCCCCAAGTGAAAGACGTGGAGTAATTCGTTTAGCACTCCATAGTTGCCGTTATAAATCCATTTCCAAAGAGCGCCATTCACAATCGTGGGCAGGGCCCATGGGATCACAACAATGCTGCGCCAAAATCCACGAAATTTCAGTGGGGAATTAAGAAGAAGCGCAATAAGAATGCCAAGGGTAAGTTCAAAGAATGTGGAAACAAAGGTGAAATAGAGCGAATGCTCGGTGACCATGCGAAAGTCAGAACTCTTAAAAGCAGCAAAATAATTGTGTAGCCCTACAAAGGGATATGAACCAGGTAGCGGACTTTCAATGTCAAAAAATGACATCCAAAAAGTACGAAGAATGGGATAAAGAATGATCCAACCAACAACAAGCAGAGAAGGCAGAATAAGGGCGAAGGCTAAAATGCCCTCGCCCCTAAATCTTCCTGAACTTTTGAAACGCTCTAGAACGTTTCGCTTTTCTTCAATCACGCATTTAGTACTGCAGCTGCCTTTGTAGCTGCATCATCTAGTGCTTTCTGAGGAGTCTTCTGTCCAATAAGGGCCTTAGAGACTTCCGCTTGGATAACCAGTGACATTGCGTTGTACTTTGTTACCTGAGGACGCAAGATCATGTCATTGAGTTCCTTCTTGGCTTGTGCAACGACAGCTGGCGATGTTTTCACAACGACAGGATCGGTGTACGAGGACTTCCATACTGGCAGTGAATCCATTGCGACGGCATTCTGTTCCTTCTGGCTTGTTAGGAAGGACATATATGCCCAAGCAGCCTCAGGATTTTTAGTTCCTGAACTCATGGACAACGCCATGCTTCCGTTGATTCCAGGGCGCTTTCCACCGGGACCAGCAGGAGTTTGAAGAACCTTCATCTTGCCTGCAACTTTGCTCTGCTTTGGATCATTAGCCATTGCCCACATATAGGTCCAGTTAAGACCCATACTGATTTGTCCTGCAGAGAACATCTTGCGAACGTCATCTTCAGCTGCAGTTGCGGTCGAGACTGGATCTGTTAATCCATCAACGATCGACTTGCGCATGAACTCGAGTGCTTGAACTCCGCCGCCCTTGTTAAAGGCTGGCTTGCCCGAAGCATCAAGGAATTGTCCGCCGAATGCGCCAAGCAATTGCATGTAATCGCAAAGCATGGATTCAGATTGTGTCCAAGACCATGCGAGTGGATACTTAACAAGTCCGGCCTTCTTGATCGCAGAAGCGGCCTTCATTACGCCATCCCATGTATCAAGGGATGCTTCATCCACCTTGGCTTTTGCCATGTGTTCGGTGTTGTAGAAGAAATACTTTGTATCTAGAATCCAAGGAATTCCGTAGTAATGCTTGTTATAGACAGCTGTAGCAACAGCCCCGCCAAGCATGTCATTTGTCCAAGAAGCGGGCCAACGATTGGTGATATCCACGACCATCTTCTTGCTTCCAAATTCTGCAGGCCAGATTACGTCAATCAACACAACGTCATATGTATGTGCCAGCGCGGAAGTAACAATCTTGTCGTGCAAAGCTTCGTATGCGACAAACTCTGTCTTGACCGTAACATTTGGATAAACCTTTTTGAAATCTGCAGTCATTTTCGCAACGTCGGTATCTGAGTAACCGGCTTGCTTCATGAAGAGAGCACTAATCGTGCCCTTTACATTTGCCGCTTTACTGAAACCTGCCGCATAACCTTCTGTCGGCATCATTGTTACTAACCCCGCAGCTGCGCCGGCTCCGAGAATGGCGCGACGTGAAACCTGGCGATCTGTGATTGATTCTTCGTTTTCCATTTAAAAGAAATCCTTCCTGTTGACCTATAGGTTGAACAGATTAATTGCACCTATTCAATACCCGTTATGTGTAGGCGTCAATAGAATTAGGCTCAAAAGGGTGGCGTTTCGCACCCACTCATGGTTATTGTTCTAGCAGGGGTGGTAAACATGGCAAGTAACGATTTCACATACGACTTAGCAAAGTTCATCGATTTTCAGGACAAGGACGCCTGTGAACGGGTGAGGGCAATCAAGAAGAAGGACATTGCCAAGACTGACAATCCAAATCTAAAAATCAAAGTAATCGATTCAAAGGCTAAGTTTTACAAAGCGTTTGCTGAAGATCTGGTGGGCAGGATTGAGAAAGCTCGCGATGAAAGCAAGACTTTCGTAGCTATCGTTCCTGTTGGCCCTGTCCCACAATACGAAATTGCTGCGAAGATCATCAACAAGAAGAAGATAAGCATGGAGCACGTCCACTTCTTCAATATGGACGAGTATGCAGACCAAGACGGCAACACCGCTCCTATTTCATGGGCTGGTTCATTCCAAAAGGCCATGCATGACAACTTCCTCTTAAAAATTGATAAGAAGCTTCGCCCTAAAGAATCTCAACTCAATTTCCCAACAACAGCAGCGATCAGCTCCTACACCTCAAAGATTGAAGATCTTGGCGGAGCCGATGTTTGTTATGGCGGCATCGGTTGGTGTGGACATATTGCCTTCTGGGAATCAGACCTAGGAAAAGAATTCCGTGGCGACCATGAAGCATTTAGAAACGCTGGTCCACGAACAGTTGAATTAACGCCAATGACCGTGATGCAAAACGCACTTCACACATTTGGGGGCGACTGGTCTTGGGTTCCACCAAAAGCAAACACCATTGGCCCTGTCAACATTCTTACAGCAAGAGACAGAAGCTTCTGGCTAGATGGTTACCTCGGTGGTGGAGTCTCATGGCAGCGCTTCATCGCGCGCTTGGTTCTTCACGGTCCCGTATCTGAATTTGTTCCAGGTTCATTCCTGCAAACTGTGCCATCAAAGATCAACATCTTGGGTGGCGTTGCCGATGACCTTGAAATTAATATGGCTTAACGCGCTAGTTGTGCGCCACTGCTGTTAAGAGGACATCTACAAGAGCGAGAGCCATAATCGCTGCAAAGCCAAGCTTTCTTGGTTTCACAATGAGCGCGATCAACGATGCGAGGAGCGCCGCATAGGCCCACGCGCCGTAGTGCGGGCGATGCGTCGCAACGATCGGCGTAATCGCAATCAGAATCAGAACGCAAATGGAAACCGAATATTTCATTCCAATTCGTTGAGGCAATCCATTTATGCCAAGTTCGCGATCTGCGTCCAAATCTTTAAGAACGTTTGCAAAATGAGCGATAGTTCCAAATCCTGCGCCGACAACAACCATCCATAGCGGTGGCGCCATTTCGCGAGCGACGAATGCGGCAGACGGTAGCGCGGCGAAAGCGAAGGTGTAGGGCAACAGAGAGAACAGAGTTCGCTTAAAATAGAAGTTATAGGAAACTCCGCAGCCAACACCGAAAAGATGGAGAAGCCCTCCACGAATTCCAAGAGGGCCAAGAAGTGAGAGTCCAACGCATATTGGTAAATCAATCCAAAGTGAACGAAGGAGGGAAGATTCCTTCAACTCCCCCGTTACTAATGGTTTTTCAAGACGACCTTGCGCTTTGTCTGATTCAACATCCACTAATTCGTTTGTCCATCCAACTATCAGCTGTCCTGAAAAGATTGTTAGAGCGATAACGAAAGAATTAGCCAGAGTAAAGAGCGGATGCGCCAAGAAAAAGGCTAGAGACGTTACAAGTAACGTTGGGCCTAGATGGCTCGCCTTTAGGTACTTCAACATGCTGGATACTAACTGTTTATGTGTTGGCTATGAGCGCCTTAATACGTAATGAACTGATGTCCTTTGTCGTAATAAGGATTGCTCTTATCGGTAATGAGAATCGTTCCAGAGAGAGTCAACCCCCAACGCACGCCGGCAGCGTTCTGCCAGTAATAGCCCGAAGCATCTCTGTTGATGGTTCCGATATGCCAAGCATTTGCTTGCGCTCCATTCAGTGATGGAATATCGGCGTAACAACCGAGGAGATTACCTGGCGACGTTACTGCAGTTGATCCGCCGTCAACCAAACGCAGGTAATTTTCTCCACCAGATCCATCAAATTTGTATCCAGAAATCTTTGGTTGAGCTCCACCAACGGTATCCATTACAGCAGGACACTTTGCTGGCCACTTCGCGTCGCCGACTCCTGCTGCTTGCAAAATGGGAGATGGTGCTGGCTTTGGTGGCGGTGGTAGAAAACTTGATTGCAATACAAATTGATGTCCATCTGAATAATATGGATTCTCTTTGCCTGTATTCATTACCGAACCAGACAAGGCCAAACTCCATTTTATTCCTTCACCATTCACCCAGTAATAGCCAGTCTCATCATGACTGATGGAGCCAATGGCCCACAGATTTCCACCGGGACTGCTGAGGAGAGTTTCAAAGTCGGCGTAGCAACCGACAAGACTCGCTGGCGCTGTAGCTGCAACATTTGTTCCTTCACCAATTCTTTCAAATTTCTGTTGTGTTGCATCAAAGAGGAAGCCGACAACACTTGGTTCATTCTTGTTAGCAGTATTGACTACCTCAGGACATAAAGAAGGGAAACCCGATCCCTTTGCTGGCGTAGTTGCTTCTGGCGTATAGGCAGGTGCACTTGGAACTTTTCCCTGGCTGATGTCAGGGAATGAATCGCTTGGAAGTTGTGGTCGCACATACGTAGATGCAAAGGCGTGAATCATGTTGTCGCCAGTTTCAAAGTCATTCTGACAAAGAACTGTTCCGTTAAAGAATCCAATAAAGACAGGGTTCTTACCACCTAAATCCGCAACGCATTCGGACTGCCCCTGATTCTGCCAATGAGTGCCATCTGTCAAAAATCCATGGAATACAAGACCTGTAATTCGAGCATCAGGAAATCCGGTGACGCAAGAAGGAGATGTGGCAATGTGTTCAAATTGTCCATCTTTTGAAAGAACGGTTCCTACTGGGCAACCAAAAAGCGGGCTGTTGATATCGCTGGGCATGTTAAGCGACCAACCGGCTGAAGTTAATTGTCCAACTACTACCGAGTCAGGTAAATCAAATTGATGAGTTAGCTTGCCATTCTCAAGATAAAAGTAAGAAAGATTTCGCGAATCAGTCGTTGAATCGGACTGCACAAGTATCTGATGTGCTCCTAACCAAATCAAGTCAACTGAATGACCTGCAGGAAGATCTACTTTTGTGATTTTGTCAGACTTGGAAATTGCAAAAATTGAGTCAACATTGAAGTTCCAACCCGCAGCGGCACGTGCTCCTGCTCGCTTTGGGTTATAACCCTTTGCACGCTTTAATTGGTGGGAGGAACAACCTACGTAGAGATAATCTCCTGATGCGATTCCTGCTGTACAAGATTTATATCCAGGGAACTGCCATTTCTTGATTTTGTCATTGCCATCAACGGAGAGCACGTCGAAGAAACCAGACTTTGTCGCCCCGAGATATGCTTCAAAGAAATAACGATTATTAAAAGCGACAAATCCACCTGCTCTAGAAATTTGCTTTGGGTTGAGAACAATTGCGTGTTCCTTAAACTTATTATCTAACCAATAGAGCTGGCTCTGTGCTGGAGTAAGTCGAGTGCTTCCGCTATACGACAAGAAGAATCGGTCATCCAATGGAATTGGTTGCAGCGCCGCCAATGGGTCAGGTACTCGAGCGACCTTCCATGTGGTTTTTAACTTGATCTTTATTTCCTGCGGCGAGGCTGCCTGAACTGGCTGAACTACCATCGCCAAGAGTGCAAAAATCGCGATTACGGCTTTTCTCATCGGAGGATGCTACTGCACGTATCGTGACCTAACGCCCGGTGCCTGAAAAACCGCTTTATGTTTTGAAATTAGGCGTTTGCCCCATCTAGCGACTTGATCTCGTTCGCTGAATCTACGCCAAGGCGCTTATTTACTATTGAGAGGCCATAGGAAAGGGTGCGCTTTACTCCACGATAATCGACAGTAACCAACTGGCTAATACTGGCTTTGTCACTTACGCAGGCTCCAAAACCGAGGCCATCATTGAAGCTCAGGAATACATACTGACTTTTAATTGTCGCTTTGAAGACCTCAATTGAGACTGCCTTTTGAAAAGCCAAAGATGAATAGCTGTAAGCCCTCTTCCAATCATTCTTTGTGATGGCATCTATTTGCTTTGTTATATGTTTTATAACTGCTTGTTTTTGATTTTGACTACATGGGCTCACCTTTGAATAAGCATGAGCCGGTGCCATGCTTGAAGCAAACGCCACCAGCAAAGTAACTGCGACAATCTGGCTTCGCGTCTTCATTCGAGAAGGACCCCTACCCTTAATTCGTTCTCATTGGTTTAGCGGCATACTCTGCAGCAAGAATTTGTCCAAGAATTGTGGATCCCTCATCCCAACTCATTCCATAAACATTTTGGAAAGCTTGACTGAAATTGTCTCCCATAACGCCGCGTGAAACGAGAGCCATAACTGACTGGGGTCCGCCGATTGCAAAAAGCGCCTCGGTGGCTGCAAAACCAATCGAGTAGCCCAATGCGTAAGAAGGGCTGCCGTAGCAAGTGTTTGCTACTGATTGATTAGAAATTTGAGAAGTGAGGAAGTCCTTTAACCCTGCAGCAGAGAAACCCTTAAAGTTAGCGGGCGTTGACCCAAGATGGGTGACTTGTCCATCACGGGAATCCAAATATTCTCGCAAGGTTGTTGCGGATGCTCCAATTCCAGAAGAATTAGAAAGCCCTTCATTCAGCCAGCAGGGCATGAACATTTGTTCATAGTAGTTCTGATTTGCAGCAGACGTTCCAATGAATTGCGCGGAGGTTACTGTGTGCGTGTATTCATGTCCCACCTCACCGTTTTGAGTTGGGTCCCATGGATATGAAGTCGTTACACCTAGAAATTCAACAGCTTCATCCGTCCCTGCCGTTTGACCAGCGTTTCCAGCATCGCAATTACTTGATTCAATTTGGCAACTTTGCTTTGCTCGATTAATCCCCTCTTGAGGGTCTTGGCTTCCAGGGTATGACCTGTCCTTCTGGACTTTGTTGTAAGTGGTCGCCGCCCAGTCCATATCTGCAAAGCTATAAGCAATAACAGTTAAAAATTTTGTCTGTTGAAAACCGCCCCAGAGTTTGAACTCTCGAGAAAGTATATTTTCTTCAATAGTTTTGGTGACCGTCGTTGTATGTGGTCCAACCAGCAATTGATGCGGAACATCGACAGCAGCACTAGCATCGATAATATTTTGGATTCTCTGATAGGAAACGCTAGGAATATCGGAGATATGGCTCAAAGCATTAGCAAAGGTAATTGATCCATTTTGCACAACCGGTAGCGTGATTGGCATTGGTGCTTTAAAACTCGTAGGCGTTCCTTTATCCCACAGGAATCCAGACCTTCGGTTGGTGCCCTCGCAGTAATAACGAAGATCGCCAACGGTTTTCCACTCTCCTGCTGTCGTACAACTTGATCCTGAGATCGCAGTGGTTGAGGGCTTAGCGCTAGAGCTCGGATTAGCAGTCGGTGCTGAAGATGGAGTTGGAGTTGGAGTTGCACCCGTCTTATTTGCTGAATTATTTGTAGATATTGGAGCTTTCCAAACACCCCAAATAAGCTTTTTGCCGCTCTTGACGCAGACAAACCTTACTTTCGGCGTATCAGCGAAGCTGCCCACTTTGGAACAGGTGCCGCCAATTTTGGGAGCAGCCGCGTTTGCCGGCGCTACAACCAAAGAGGATGCAAGAAAGAACATGGAGATTAAAATCGAAGATTTGCGCATATAAATCTACCTCTCCGTAGATTAAATGGCCAATGAGCACCAGATGATACGGATAATCGTAACCGAAGAGATAAAGAAAGCTCCCCCGGCTGGCCTCGATCCAGCGACATCTCGATTAACAGTCGAGTGCTCTACCAACTGAGCTACAGGGGACTATTGAAAGACTTGGGCGCCAACAGTTGTGACTGTCGGAGACTTCGTCTCGGTTAGTGCAGGTCGCATCCTACTAAACGGATTCGCCTATCGCCAATTCCTTTTGGACCCGCTTGGTGGCCTCTAAAGCCACTAATTCCGTGAACATTTGTGTGTATTCCGCCTCATTTTCAACGGGGTTGAGGCGTTGAAGTGTGGACTTGATTTCAGCGATTTGACGGCTAATTGCGACTTCGCGAAGTCGGGCGAAGATGCTTACGACATATCGATCACTCACTTCACCATCGGTGCGAATGGGTTCAACGGTGAGCTCAGTAATCAAATGTTTGTAATCTTCAGGAGCGCTTTCAAGAAGTTTATTTGTGTCGCCATCGCCGTTATCAATAGCACTGCGAAGCGCGGCATACGGAGGATACGTGAATGCAAGCGGTTCTAAGGCGCTCCAATCAGCAATCATCTCTGGCACTTGTAACTTAGCTTTAAGAACTTCGCGCTCCAACATCAAGAGCGGATCTTTTAGATTAACTTGCCCTGCAGGAATATTTGGAAGCGGGGTATTGCTCTTGCCGGCAACGCGCTTTACCGCTTGAGAAACTGTGTCGGTATCCATTCCAAGCCATCCTGCAAGTGAGCGGATGTACTCAGGGCGAAGTGATGAATCCTTAATTTTTCCGATAAGAGGCGCAACTTGGTTAAGAGCACTCACTCGACCTTCCGGAGTTGTGGTGTCGTAATTCTTAATAACAGATTTAATAGCAAACTCGAATAGTGGAACACGTCGTGCAATCAGGTCGCGGACTGCCTCATCTCCCCCACTTTGGCGAAGCTCATTGGGATCCATGCCGTTGCTTGCAACAGCGACAAAAGTTTGCGCCACAAACTTCTGATCATCATCAAATGCGCGAAGGGCTGCTTTCTGTCCCGCAGCATCACCATCAAATGTGAAGATGACTTCACCTCGGAAAGCATCATCGTCCATTAAGAGTCTTCGAATAACGCGGATGTGGTCATCGCCAAATGCTGTGCCACATGTGGCAACGGCAGTTGTGATGCCCGCAAGGTGGGCCGCCATAACATCGGTATATCCCTCAACAATGACAACCTGGCGCTTCTTAGCAATCTCTTTCTTGGCGACATCAAGGCCATAAAGCAATTGTGATTTCTTATAAATAGGAGTCTCTGAAGTATTGAGGTACTTGGGACCTTGATCAACATCATCGCCCGCAAGCTTGCGAGCACCAAAACCAACAACGTCGCCAGAAATATCTTTAACAGGCCACATAACGCGATTGCGGTAGCGATCAATTTGCGTTCCTCGGGCGCTCTCTTTACTTAACCCTGCGGTGTTCAACTCTTCTTGCGTGTAGCCGAGTGCCGTGAGGTGTTTGGTGAGGGCATCCCATTCATCGGGTGCGTATCCAACCTGGAATTGGTCGCAGTCAGCTTTCGTAAATCCTTTTTTCTGAATGAACTCACGGCCCGCTTGCGCTGGCCCTGGTTGATTGAGTTGTTCTTGATAGAACTTCATCGCTGCCGTATTTGCAGCAACCAATCTGGAGCGGTTGACACTTGGGCGATCAGATCCGCCCGTTTCGTCATAGCGAAGTTGGTAACCGATTCGTTCTGCAAGTCTTTCAATCGTTTCCGTAAAAGTAATGTGATCCATCTTCATGACAAATGCGATGACATCGCCACCTGTTTGGCAGCCAAAGCAATGGAAGTAACCCTTGCTTGGAGTTACGTGGAATGAAGGAGATTTTTCATCATGGAAGGGGCAGAGTCCTTTTTTCTGTCCGCCGCCTGCGTTTTTGAGTTGAACATAATCGCCAACAATTTCATCGATGGCGCTGTGCTCGCGGACGTAGGTAACGTCTTCATCTCTTATGCGGCCGGCCATGATGGGTATCTTATTGGGTAGGTGTGACTTGCTTATAAATTAAGAAGAAAACTTGGTCGAAAGCGCAGAATGCAGCGCGTAGGCGCCAGGATCGGTAAGGGATGCGACTTGGTCAATCACGACTCGAAGCTTCTGGGCATCGTTGGTGGCTTGGCGCCAATCCTCTAAGAAGAAAGACTCCAGAGAGATCGGCGCGTGATCTAGAACCAGGTCCACCAATTCGCGAATCAGAATTTGTTGGTCGCTGTAACGCTTCTGGGAAGTCTCCGCCTGAAGAACATAGTAATTTGAAAGTGCTTTAAGAATTGCCACTTCAATCTTCTGCTCTCTTGGAACAATGAGATTTGCGCTGTAACGAGTGAGATCTCCTTCGCCATAGCTATCTCGTGTTGCAGTTTCCGCAGCCAAGGCAAAGCGACCGACCAATTGACTTGAAAGATCTTTCAACCGAGCCAAGTGGCGATGACTGCCATCGTATGTTGTTGGCCAACAAGAAAGTTTTTGGAGATCAGAGAGAGCGCGTTCTGCCTCTGCCTCTGTCATATCGTCCATGTAATCCTCGACGGCAACGTCAAAGATTTGTGGAAGATCATCACGCATGTGATGCAAATGAATCTGTCCCGTGACTAAGGCGTCTTCCAAATCGTGCACGGAATAAGCAACGTCATCCGACCAATCCATAATCTGTGCTTCCATGGATTGTTTTCCTTCGGGTGCACCTTCGCGCATCCAGTTAAAAATTGCCACGTCGTCGTCATAAACCCCGAATTTGCGAGAATTCACCGCGCGTGGCCATGGGTACTTTGTTGCGGCATCAAGTGATGCTCTAGTGAGATTGAGCCCGATTGATTTTCCTGACTCATCTACAGTCTTTGCTTCGAGACGAATCAACAATCGCAGTGATTGCGCATTTCCTTCAAATCCGCCACATTCAAGTGCAATTTCATTCAGCGCTTCTTCACCGTTGTGGCCAAATGGTGGGTGACCGATGTCGTGTGCAAGACAGGCACCTTCCATCAAATCTGGATCGGCGCCAAGTGCTTCGCCAAGTTCACGTCCGACCTGGGCGCATTCAAGTGAATGCGACAAGCGGGTTCGTGGAAAATCTGTCTGCCAAGGAACTGCAACTTGAGTCTTGGCCGCTAGACGACGAAGAGCCCACGAATGAATGATGCGGGCGCGATCACGTGCAAATTCTGTACGGCCACCGCGTTTGGCTGGTTCATCCATAAAGCGCGCGCGATCTGATTCTGTATAACCAGAGCGTTCATGTGCGGGGCGAAGAACCATAGTGAGAAGAGTCTATTTCTTATTCTGGTCGCTGAGATGAATTCCAAAGCGACCGGCAGTCTTGTATGCAAGATAGCCGCCTGTTTCGCGTGCAATGTAGTGCCAATTTGTTTTTTCTATAGCGGCAGGGCCCGTTTTGGCGGGCGAGCAAGTAGCTTTGACGCCCAAATCAGTTGCCATCGCGATCGCCCGATAGCAGTGATAAGCATCCGTCACAATGATGACACTTTTGTAGCCTTTTGCCTTCATCACATCAACATAAGCAATTGTGCTGCTCAAAGTATCTTTGCCAAGGTTCACCGCCCTCAAAACTGACTTTGGAATCTGACCCTTTGCAAGTGCACGAACACTTGCTTGCGCTTCTGTCCAGAGATCACCTTTTTGATTCGCTCCGACCGTCAAAATTCGAGGCGCGTAACCTTCTTTATACAGTCTCTTTGCTTCATCAATCCGTGCTTGCAAAACAGGAGTTGGCGTTCCATTATTTTGCGCTGCTCCCATAATGACAATAGCATCGCTTTTTGTCGGAGTTGCATTGTGTCCGGTGTTGTACACCTGAAGTGCCACATAAGCAGGAACCAATAAAATGATAAGCAGCACGAGAGACATAATTCGTCGCACCCAAGAGAAAGGATTTAATAAACCTAACATTTTCTAGAAGTCACCCACCCGAAACTGAATCATCAATAGTGATTGTTGCGTACTCATCTGGGTCATTGAGCCAGCCATCTGGAAGTGAAGGTGGTCGACCATGCGATCGTCGTCCGCGAGGTGCTTCAGAAACAGCCGTTGGGTATGGCTGATCTTCCAATTGAGACGTAAGCCATTCCAATTCTCCATAACTTGCAACCATTCCAAGACCAGAACGAATTTCGCGAGGAACTGTAAAGCCCTTCAAGTACCAAGCCATATGTTTGCGAAGATCGCGCATTGCACGGCCCTCTGCTTCGAAAAACTCCATCAATAATTGCCCGTGACGACGCATAACATCACGCACTTCAAACAAAGTAGGTTCTGATTTGCCTGGCTCATCATTCATGGCTCTAACTAAATCGGCAAACAACCACGGCCGACCGAGGCACCCACGCCCAACAACAACGCCAGCGCAACCGGTTTCCTCCATCATGCGCCGACCATCTGTGCCACTCCAAATATCGCCATTGCCAAGAACCGGAACTCCTGTTGGTTTTAAGTGTTCAACGAGTTCGGCAATCTTCGACCACTCGGCTTGTCCGTCATACATTTGTTGCGCAGTTCGCGCATGCAGCGCTACCCATGCAACTCCAGCGTCTGCTGCGCTTTTGGCTGCTTCCAAATAAGTTTCATGATCGCTATCAATGCCTACGCGCATCTTCACTGTGATTGGAACTCCGTAAGGCTTTGCGTTTTTCACAGCAGATTCAACTATCGCGCTAAATATCTTTCGCTTGTACGGAAGAGCTGCTCCCCCACCTTTTCGAGTCACCTTTGGTACGGGGCAACCAAAATTCATATCAATATGGTCTGCAAGATTTTCTTCACAGAGCATCTTTACTGCCATTCCAATAACAGTTGGATCAACACCATACAACTGCACGGAGCGAGGGGTTTCGCCCTTGCCGGGTGTGATTAACCGCAGCGTTTCTGGATGTCGTTCAATGAGCGCTCTTGCTGTCACCATTTCTGAGACAAATAATCCTGCGCCTTGTTCACGGCATAGAGTTCTAAACGCAGAATTTGTAATTCCCGCCATGGGGGCAAGAACTACTGGCGCCTCTAAGACCACCTCGTTGTTATTAAAATTCCCATTTGAGATGGGTAAACGAAGTGGTGAAACTTTTGTTAGCAAAACAATCCCTTAGCAACCAACGAGACGAGGCGCTAGCCACGCAACAACTTGGTCAATACCTACACGCTCTTGTGCCATAGTGTCGCGATCGCGAATTGTTACTGCGTTATCTTCCAGAGTTTCAAAATCGATGGTGATGCAATACGGCGTACCGATTTCATCTTGGCGACGGTAGCGACGGCCAATGGCGCCAGCATCATCGAAGTCGACGTTCCAATTTTTGCGAAGTTCTGCAGCCAAATCACGTGCTTTTGGAGATAAGTCAGCGTTACGAGAGAGTGGAAGAACTGCAACTTTGATTGGTGCAAGGCGGTAATCCAATTTCATGACCGCGCGCTTTTCCATCTCACCCTTAGCATTTGGTGCTTCATCTTCAGTGTACGCATCCATCATGAATGTAAGCGCGCAACGATCGACACCAGCCGCAGGTTCAATAACAAATGGAACCCAACGTTCGTTCTTCTCTTGATCAAACCAAGACAAGTCTTTTCCAGATGCCTTTGAGTGAGCTTTCAAATCAAAGTCCGTTCGTGATGCAATTCCTTCTAGCTCGCCCCATTCCGTTCCCGCAAATTCGAATTTGTATTCGATATCTACGGTGCGTTTTGAATAATGCGATAATTTTTCCTTTGGATGCTCGAATAAACGAAGGCGCTCGGGATTAATTCCGAGTTCCTTGTACCAAGCAAGACGAGTATCAATCCAGTATTGGTGCCAATCTTCATCCGTTCCTGGAACTACAAAGAATTCCATTTCCATTTGTTCAAATTCGCGAGTACGGAAAATGAAATTGCCAGGAGTGATTTCGTTACGGAAAGACTTTCCAATCTGGCCGATACCAAATGGTGGCTTCTTACGTGACGTGGATGCGACGTTATCAAAATTGATAAAGATTCCTTGCGCAGTTTCTGGGCGAAGATAAGCCAAACCTGATTCATCTTCGACGGCGCCAAGGTAAGTCTTAAGCAAACCAGAGAATTGCTTTGGCGTAGTGAACTTTCCTTTGTTTCCACAATTTGGACAATTTATTTCATCCATGGATGCAGGGGCTTTGCCGTGCTTTGCTTCAAAAGCTTCTTCCAAATGATCGGCGCGATAACGCTTGTGGCACTCTGTGCACTCAGTCAATGGGTCAGAGAAGGTTTCAATGTGGCCCGATGCTTGCCAGACTTCACGAGCCAGAATGACGCAAGAATCTAGACCTACAACATCTTCACGGCCTTGAACCATGTACTTCCACCATTGGCGCTTAACGTTGTTCTTGAGTTCAACTCCAAGTGGGCCGTAATCCCAGGATGCGCGCAATCCGCCATAAATTTCTGATGATGGGTAGACAAATCCACGTCGCTTTGCGAGTTGGACGATTGTTTCTAAACGATCTGCGGCCATTGTGGTTCTCCTCCGGCTGGCTGTCGGCTTGTTTTCTTGCTGGTCGCAAGAAGCGTAATTATAGACGCCCGTTACACTTAATTCATGCTCGCAATCGTCCTAGCCGCTGTCACAGTGGGAGCCACCACAATTGGTGGGCTAGTTGCGCTCAAATCTAAGGATCGCTTCCATTTGATTCTCGGGCTTTCAGCCGGACTTCTACTTGGCCTAGTCGCTTTCGACTTATTGCCAGCGGTTTTTGCGGAGTCAAAGTTAATGGTCAATGGAAAAATTGCTGGAGTCTCCATCGCATTCCTCGTGGGATTCCTTGCTCTCCATTTCATTGAAGAATCTTTTGGTGGCCACGAACCTGCAGATTCAGATTACGAACATGATCATTCCCACTATGGAAATATTGCCGGTGGCTTTGGCGCCCTTGCAATGGCCATCCATGTATTCCTTGACGGCGTTGCCCTCGGTGTTGCATTCCACGTAAGCAACAAATTGGGTTTAGCAATCTTCTTTGCTCTTCTTGTTCATGCATTTAGTGACGGTCTCAATACTGTTGCAATGCTAAAGAAATCAGGGCATTGGACGAAGGCTGCAATTTACTTGCTCTTTGTAGACGCACTCGCTCGCATCGGTGGCGCAGCTCTTGGTACATCACTACACCCATCACCAGCTTGGCTAGCCATCTACTTGGCGCTCTTCTCCGGAATCATTATTTACATCGCAACTTCACATATTTTGCCTGAAGCTCATTCGGCCCATCCATCGCGCGTCACCATGTTGACGACGCTTGCAGGCGTAGCGGTTATGTTTTGTGTCGTAACTCTTCTTTAAGAAAAAAAGTTAAGCTTTGCCGAATCGTCTTTCTCTCTCTGCATAAATCTCAATGGCATCCCACAATGTCTTGCGGGTGACATCTGGCCACAAGACATCCATGAATACCATCTCAGCATAAACACTCTGCCAAGGCAAGAAGTTGCTGGTGCGCATCTCACCAGAGGATCTCAAGAACAAATCCACATCACTCATGCCCGGGTTGTACAAATATTTGGAGAATAGATTCTCTGTGATTTGTTCGGGTTTAATTTTTCGCTTTGCAATATCCCTGGCAAGCTTTGTTGTAGCATCAACAATCTCTGCGCGGCCACCGTAATTTACGCACATATTGAGAGTAAAAGCTTTATTTTTCTTTGTAAGTTCTTCCGCGTCAATTAATTCACTGAGAACGCTTTTCCATAAACGTTTTTCTTTTCCAACCCAGCGAATTCGCACCCCCATGTCATTCATCTGGTCACGGCGCCGGCGAATTACATCCCGGTTAAATCCCATCAAGAACTTCACTTCTTCAGGGCTTCGCTTCCAGTTTTCAGTACTAAACGCGTAGGCACTTAACTCTTTTACTCCAAAATCAATTGCACCTTCGACAACATCAAAAAGAGCCGCTTCCCCTGCCTCATGCCCTGCTGTTCGAGGCAATCCACGCTTCTTTGCCCAGCGTCCGTTTCCGTCCATGACCACGGCAACGTGGTGTGGAATCGCGATTGTCATGTCGCAAGTCTCTCAACAATTGTTCTTTCAACCAATGGCAAACTTCGCAAACCTCGCTCCAGGTGCCATTGCAGATACGCAGCAATCAAGCCCGAAGCTTCGCGCTGGTAGCGAATCTCAGATACAACCGCTTGCTCCCAGTCACTTGAAAGAAGTTGCTGCATAAGAGCGAGCGTCTCTACGGATGGAGTCGCGGCCGCAGAAGGTTTGCATGAATCACATACCAATCCACCGCCAACAAGTGAGAAATATCGATGCGGACCTGGTTCATCGCAGACCGAACAATTAACAAGGGATGGTGCATAACCTGCGACGGCGAGCGAGCGCAGAAGGAATGCATCCAAAATAAGAGAGGAATCATAGGTTCCATATGCCAACGCTTTAAGTGCGCCTACTAGTAATAGATATTGCTGCAAAGCCGGCTCGTGTTCATGGGCTGTGAATCTCTCTGCCGCTTCAAGAATTGCGCTAGCAATCGTCCACTTCTGATAATCCTCAGAGAGTCGATCACCGAAGTGTTCGATGGAAACAGCCTGCGTTACGGTGTCGAGAGATTTGCCTGTGTAGAGCTGAAGGTCAACATGGGATGTTGGTTCTAGCCGCGCACCCCAACGCGATTTTGTTCGACGAACACCTTTTGCAACTGCTTTGATGCGCCCGTGTTCGCGCGTAAACAAGGTAATGATTCGATCGGCCTCTCCCAATTTCTGGGTACGCAAGACAATTGCTTGGTCTCGGTAGGTTGCCACGGGCTTAACTTAGACCAGGAGGTAGGCCTTACCTCTGTATTGTTGAGGTTATGACCGCACTTCGCCCCGAAATCCAAGAACTTCTCCGTAAGAAAGCTGAACTTGGGCTGCCAGGTCCAGGCGATGCTCCAGTCGATGAACTACGTAGAAACGGTCTGCCAGATATCCAAGCGACAGGCCCCGGTGAAGAAGTCGGATTGGTGCAGGACATATTCATTCCTGGCCCTACCGCATACATTCCAGTGCGAATTGTGAATCCACTCGTTAAGACAAATTCCTCAGCGATGGTCTTTTTTCACGGTGGTGGATGGGTTCTCTCTAGCGTTGATCATTACAACCCAGTTCTTCAATCTCTTGCAAATAAGACGGGCGCGGTTGTTATTGCACCTAATTATCAAAAAGCCCCAGAACATAAATTCCCGATTCCATTTGATGACTGTTATGCGACCCTTGAATGGGTATTTTCGCATGCAGACGAACTAGGTATTGATCCACGAAAGGTGGGTGTTGCTGGAGATAGCGCGGGAGGTAATCTCTCTGCAGCCGTCGCGCTGAAGAATCGTGATGAAGGTAGCTATCCCCTTTCATATCAAATTCTTGTTTACCCTTGTTGTGATGATCAATTCGATACAGAATCTGGTAATAAGTACGCCGAAGGATTTGGCTTAACAAAGCGAGGGATGGAGTACTTTGTTAGTGAATATGTAACCCAAGCAAATCGCCACAACCCACTTGCCTTCCCTATTCATGCAAAAACTTTGGCAGGCGTCGCACCGGCGCTTGTGATCACTTCTGAATATGATGTTCTTCGCGATGTTGGAACACATTACGCCGTGAAATTACGCGAAGACGGTGTCTCGGTGCAACATATTCACTATGAGGACGCACATCACGGAGCTTTGATGATTGCTGGAATTAGCGACATCACCGATGCAATGCACCTGGAGATTGCCGCGAAAATAAAACTGCTTACGAAGTAACGCGAGAGCGCAATCCGCGGTTGACCGCAGATACAACAGCTTTCAAAGATGCCGTTGTTGTCGAAGGATCTATTCCAACGCCCCAGAAAGTCTTTCCGCCCACTTCGCACTCTAGGTAGGCCGCTGCTTTCGCGTCGCCACCTGCAGAGAGAGCGTGCTCGTAATAATCCAAAACGCGAACATCAAGTTCTGGGATGTAAGCATTTAAAATATTGAGGAAAGCAGCAATTGGACCATTTCCTGTGCCTGATAGCTTTTGGATCTCGTTGCTATCAGATAATTCAATTTCAAGGCGTGTATCTGAATCCATCTCGCCACTTTGAGCAAGTGATTTCAACTTGAACTGGCCCCATGGTTTGATCTTTGAAGGAAGATATTCATCTTCAAAGATTGCCCATAATTGCTCAGGTGAAACCTCGCCGCCATCAGCATCAGTTTTTGCTTGAACTACTTGGCTAAATTCAATTTGCAAGCGGCGTGGAAGATCAAGTTGGTGCTCAGTCTTCATCAAATAAGCAACGCCACCCTTACCAGATTGTGAATTCACGCGAATAACAGCTTCGTATGAACGCCCGATATCAAGTGGATCGATAGGAAGATAAGGAACAGCCCATGCCTGGTCTTTTATATCTACGCCAGCAGCTTTTGCATCGCGCTCGAGGTGATCAAATCCCTTTTTAATTGCATCTTGATGAGAACCTGAAAATGCTGTGAAAACTAGATCTCCGCCATAAGGATGACGCTCTGGGACTCGAAGTTGGTTGCAATATTCCACTGTACGACGTACCTCTTCAATATCAGAGAAGTCAATGTGTGGGTCTACGCCTTGGCTAAACATATTGAGCCCAAGAGTCACAAGACAAACGTTGCCGGTGCGCTCACCATTACCGAAGAGAGTTCCTTCGATGCGATCTGCTCCTGCTAGATAACCGAGTTCAGCTGCTGCAACTCCGGTTCCTCGATCGTTATGTGGGTGAAGAGAAAGAACAATTGAATCACGGTACTTAAGATTTCGATGCATCCATTCAATCGAATCGGCGTACACGTTAGGGGTTGCCATCTCAACTGTTGCTGGAAGATTCATAATGGTCTTCCACTGTGGGGTTGGCTTCCAAATATCATTCACCGCATCGCAAACTTCAAGTGCGTATTCAAGCTCTGTTCCTGTGTATGACTCTGGAGAATACTCAAAAGAAACTAGTGTTCCAGGGACAGTGTCTGTGAGACGAAGGCAAAGTTCAGCGCCTTCTGTAGCAATCTTTTTGATGCCCTCTTTATCAAGACCAAATACAACTCGACGTTGCAGAGTGGATGTGCTGTTATACAAGTGCACGACCGCGCTCTTAGAACCTTTTATTGCTTCATATGTACGGCGAATGAGAGATTCGCGAGCCTGCGTCAAAACCTGAATAGTCACATCATCTGGGATCAGGCCCTCATCGATAATCTTGCGGACAAAATCGAAATCCATTTGAGATGCAGATGGGAATCCGACTTCAATCTCTTTGTAACCTATCGAAACCAAAAGGTTAAACATCGTAAGTTTGCGATGTGGATCCATAGGATCAATAAGAGCTTGGTTTCCATCGCGAAGGTCAACTGAACACCATTTCGGGGCGCTTGTTATTTGCTTTGTTGGCCAGGTGCGGTCTGTTAAGTCGACCGGGATAAATGGCGCATAACGATGAATTGGCATCGTTGAGGGTTTTTGTTTTGGAAAATTCATTTTTTACCTAGTTTCTACTTTCTCAAGAGTTTTGCCCGGATTTTTATTTTTTACCGGTATGCAAAACTCCCGCGGCGAGGGGACCGGTTATTTGGCCCCGCCACGGCAGATAAGTAGCAAACTGCGTGTGAACATGGTTTAAGGGTAAGGCAGGACTACAAAATCGGCAAATACCGGTCTAATTCGTAGGCGGAAACCTGTTTGCGGTATTCCTCCCATTCAGCCTTTTTATTGCGAAGAACATATTCAAAGACATCTTCACCCAAAGTCTCACGAACAAGAGCGCTAGATTCCATAGCGACAATTGCTTCCTCTAGATTCGTTGGAAGAGGGATCGTTCCATCAGATTCTGTGAGCTCGTACTTTCCTTCAATTCCCTTGAGCCCTGCAGCAAGAATTACTGCGAATGCAAGATATGGGTTGCATGCAGAATCCGGTGATCGAACTTCTATACGAGTGCTATTCTCTTTCAAAGGCTTGTATGCAGGAATACGAACAAGAGCGCTTCGCGAATTTGCTCCCCATGTAACAGATGCGGGTGCTTCTCCCCCACCTTGAAGTCGCTTATACGAATTTACCCATTGATTTGTGATGAGCGTGAATTCGCGCGCGTGCTCCATGATGCCTGCAATAAATTGGCGACCAATTGGTGAAAGTGAGTACGGAACACCATCTTGGTGGAACGCATTTGCTTCATCACGGAAAAGCGAGAAGTGCGTGTGCATTGCGCTACCTGGATGTTGTGTAAATGGCTTTGGCATAAAGGATGCATGGAAGCCTTGCTCTAAAGCTACTTCTTTTACAACATGGCGAAATGTCATTATGTTGTCCGCAGTTGAAAGTGCGTCGGCATAACGAAGATCAATTTCTTGCTGTCCAGGTGCACCTTCATGGTGTGAGAATTCAACCGAAACGCCCATTGATTCCAACATCGTGATTGCGTTGCGACGGAAATCATTTCCAACAGTTGCCGGGGTCTGATCGAAGTACCCACCTTGATCCACAGGAACTGGAGCAACACCAACTTCAGGCGCATTCTTAAAGAGGAAGAATTCCATTTCTGGATGCGTGTAACAGGTATAACCCATTTGCGCGGCGTGATTGAGAACGCGCTTCAAAACATTGCGAGGATCTGAAGGAGAAGGAGTGCCATCTGGCAGTGTGATGTCGCAAATCATTCGAGCAGCGCCTGGTAGTTGAGTGCGCCAAGGTAATACAGAGAATGTTCCTGCGTCCGGCTTTGCCAACATATCTGATTCAGTGAGACGCGCATATCCCTCGATTGCCGATCCATCAAAGCCAATTCCTTCGGCGAATGCGTTATCAAGTTCGGCTGGCGCGATTGCAACAGACTTGAGAAATCCCAGCACATCTGTGAACCAGAGGCGAACAAATCGAATATTTCGCTCTTCTAGGGTACGAAGGACGAAGTCCTCTTGGCGACTAATATCTTCACTCATAGGGTGCATCCTCTCCCATCCGTGTTACGCGTTTGTTAACTGCTTTTGAGCGTGCTCTGGCGTAACCTTTCGGCATGACAATCACTTATTTCCAAGCAATCTTGACCGGTTTCGTGCAAGGCATCACAGAACTTTTTCCAGTTTCTAGCCTTGGGCACGCCGTTCTTCTCCCGGCTTGGATTGGTGGATCGTGGAGCAAGTTCACATCAAATGCCGAATCGCCATATCTTCCTTTTACAGTCTTCCTACATTTTGCTAGCGCACTTGCCCTCTTCTGGGTCTTTCGCAAGCGTTGGGTTGAATTAATTGCCGCAGGCCTGGGTTCTGCAAAGAAGCGAAAGAGTGAAGCAGGGCGAGTGTTTTGGTTGCTTGTCATCGCAACTCTTCCTGTTGGAATTATCGGGTTGGTCTTCGAGCATGACTTACGGACGCTTTTTGCAAAACCACTTGCCGCTTCGATTTTTCTCACTATAAATGGTGGAATTTTATTTGCCGCCGAGCGCCTCAGTCGTAAGCGTCTAGATCCAGTAATTGGTAGCGCAAATCATGAAATTACAGAACATATTTCCCCAAAAGTTGCAGTGACAATTGGATTTGGTGAATCACTTGCTCTCTTTGCCGGAATTAGTCGTTTTGGCGTGACTACATCAGTTGGACTTCTTCGTAGGCTTTCACACTCTGTCGCTTCCGACTTTGCATTCCTTGCCGCTCTGCCAGTTATCTTGGCAGCAGCCGTTTATAAGATTCCTGAAGCTCTTTCGTCACAATACGCATCAATGCGTCCACAGATGTTTGTCGGCGCGGGAGTTTCATTCATTGCCACGTACTTCTCGGTGAATTTTCTTGTTCGTTGGTTTAAGACTCGCACCATGTATCCATTCGCAATTTATTGCTTTGCGATTGGAATTATCTCAATCATTAAATTCTCTTAAAGTCCGTGCGCTCTGGCAACTGCCGGGTACATGATTTTTCCATCATGAACGTTTAAACCCTGCTCAAAGCCTGGATCATCGGCAAGGGCTTGTTCCCACCCTTTGTTGGCTAGAGCTAACGAATATTTAAGCGTTGCATTTGAAAGCGCGGCCGTAGATGTAGCGGGGACTGCTCCGGGCATATTTGCAACACAGTAATAAAGGGAATTGTGAACTGCGAATGTTGGATCACTATGGGTTGTGGCGTGCGAACCTTCAAAACATCCGCCTTGATCGATTGCAACATCAACTAACACGCTACCAGGCTTCATTTGAGAAACAATCTTGTCAGTGACTAACTTTGGAGCAGCTGCGCCAGGAATTAAAACCCCGCCGATAACTAAATCAGCCTCGATGCAGTATTGCTCGATTGCATATGCAGAGGAGGCGATTGTCTTTACTTGGCCGTGGAACATCTCATCAATTTCAACAAGACGCTTTAAATTTATATCAAGGAGAGTGACATCTGCGCGAAGTCCGATTGCCATCGCAGCCGCTGAAACCCCAACACTTCCACCGCCAAGAATGACTACTTTGCCAGGTGCAACTCCAGGTACGCCGCCAAGTAATACTCCGCGACCGCCATTTGGACGTTGTAGCGCGGCAGCGCCAACTTGAATCGACATGCGACCTGCAACTTCTGACATTGGTGCAAGAAGTGGAAGTCCACCTTTTGCTTCAACTGTTTCATAGGCAATTGCTGTTGTGCCACTTGCGATGAGTGCATCTGTACATTCACGTGATGCGGCAAGATGTAGATATGTAAAGAGAATTTGTCCACGACGCATGCGGTGATATTCAGAAGAAATGGGTTCTTTTACTTTAATGATCATGTCAGCCTTGGCCCACACTTCATCGGCAGTCTCGATTATTTGTGCGCCAGCTTTTACATACTCAGCATCGGTAATTGCTGATCCAAGGCCCGCACCTTTTTCTACAAGCACTGTGTGATTAGCCGCTAAAGCATGGACTCCAGCAGGAGTTGTGCTTACGCGAAATTCATTATTTTTGACTTCTTTCGGGATTCCAACAATCATAAATGTGAGAGTACACCCTCCCCCTGCTTAGCCAAATAACTTTTCGCATATCTTGGGATGCAGTTCAGCCCTCATTTGAGCAAAAGATGAAGGTGGCCAGCCTGCTGCAAATGAACGCCTTAATAACTTTGCCAAGGCATATTTCGGATCATCCTCAAGAGCCCTATCCAAGGCCCGTTGAGCCATCGCTCCCTCACCACGTTCATAACTTGTCACTGCAAACAAGGTCGCAACCGGGGCTACATAACCTTCGGGCGCACTCTTCAACAACCAACGCCACATTGCCCACATGGAATCAATATTCTCTTCATTTGTTATTCCCATTGCATAATCGCGAACTTGCAAATCATGTAATCGCACAAGAACTAACGCGATCAACGGAAGAGTCTGGCAGATTCCCTTCTCTGAAAACTCAAGTGCCAAATCATTTACTGCTAGGGCAGCTTCACGTTGAAGCTCCACAACTTCTTCTCCTTCATAATCAATTCCACTAATTCGGTCCAACTCTTTATCAAGTGCCGAATTCTTTGCTAGTGGCGCAATAGATTCTCGCAACTCTTCCAAATTCTCATAAGGCAAGGGATTTCCTTCTGATACTTGTTCAGCAGCAACTCGGGACTCTTCGTGTGATGGCATTGGACTGCCTTCCGGTGGGCAACATCCTTCATCCTCACAAATCGTAGAACGCCAACGATTACTTCGGACCTCCAAACACTCTCGAAGAGTTATCCCCCGCATTGCAATTGCCTCACGGATCGGCGCCAATAGATATTCGCTATCGAGTACGCCATCTGGAACATAACCAACCAACAAAGCCGAATCCGCGCCTTCGCGGACAAGATGTGATGCCAGCGTATCGATCTGATCCAAATCGACTTCTTCTGGATAATCAATTCTCATTGCCATTCCAATGGTCTCCCCATTGAGGGCAATTACGACAAGTGAATTTGTGGGGTGGTACCCCACTAAGAATGGAACGGCTGCGAGTAAATCATGAGGCGAAGTTAATGTTGTCATGTGCGCAGGTTTCTAGAAAATTGAAAGAGCTGCACGAAAAAACCTTAAGGTTGTGGAAAGCGCGCCTTGTGGTTACTTAATGAACTTTGTAGGTGCATTGGAAAGAACATATGTTGCACTGTAATTCTGCACGATGTTTCCACCCAAGACCGGATAGATATAACTTTCAGCAGACCAGGTACCGGCCCACGAGATCATCAAAGTTGCCTTATAAGTTCCAGCTGCCCTGTATGTGTGAGAGATTGTCGTATCCGGATATGCAGCGCCTGGTTTATCGGTTGTAAAGGATGTGCCATCACCAAAGTTCCATGTAAATGTTGGTGTGAGCGTGACGCCAACAGAAATACCAAGGATCAGCGAGGTTGTAGAAAATGTTGAGGTGGCATCCGTCCAGAAATACATCGGTACCTGCACGACAGCGCCGCTCTTTGGCGCATAGAAAAGCGTACGTTGTGGAAGTAGCTCTGTGAGGCGATCAGAGAGTGAAACGGCGGCAACAACCTTAGGTTTTAAACTCACGGCGACTTTTGGAATTGGTTTCTTGCTAACTTTCGGTCTTGGTGTGTATTTCTTCGTTGCAACGGGCTTTGGTGCAACTGGTTTTGGCGTGTAGGGCCGAGGTGTGTATTTTCGAGCCACTCTCGTTGCTTTTGGTTTTGGTTTAGCAGTCGATCCAGGTTTATTCTGAACGGCAGTGATCACAATTTGATTTGTCGCAGGATCTGTCACAACTTGGACACAGACTTTGAGTTCGCAGGGAGCGGCCCAGGCCGCGCTGGCAGTGATGAGAGAGATGTGAGCGATGGACATCGCGGCTAAAAGGCGAATGAGCAACTTCTTCATGGGAGCACCGATGTTTGGTGAATTGTCCACGCTTTATTTTTGTTTACCAGAGTGAAATATGAAGTGATATCTGCGCCTTTCCACAACTGCTTAGATCCAGTTTTGCGCACAATATGGGTTGTATCGCTCATGTGTATTACTACTTTCAATTCAATTTCTCGCGGGTTTTTGTGAATGACGGTGCTCTGCTTTAATGAATAGGAACCTCCAACGAGATTCGCCTTCAAGTAGATTGCGCGAAAGCTTTCCCCGATTACGCGACATTCACACCCCGCATCGGATGCATTGTTTATCTCGGTGTTTGCTCCGGTGTGCAGTCCAGTGGTTAGCGCATCGACATATTTAACAAGCGCGGTATTTGCGCCATTCGGGATATCTGAGAGCAAGCCCGGTGGACTGTCCACGATCTCGACTGCCGCAGTGAGCGTTGACGTTCTCCCCTCGTGTTTGCCTGTGGCAAGAAATACAGAAATAAGAAATGGAATTGCTAGAAATATTCCACCGATTCCCAAGATTCTGCGCACGGCCCGAAGATTAGGCAAGAGAGTGCTCGCCAGTCTTTCGGCTCAAACTCGCCTGTGAATAAAGCGGGGCTTGTGCACAATCTGCGCAATTCGTGCCACTCTAGAGGTGTGGCACATAGAGATGGCGATGGCTGGGTCGAATGTACCTGTGGCTCCAAGCATTGGGGTTTACATGGCGCTGCCGGACTTCTGCTTGTGCAAAATAGAAAAGTCTTACTCCAACATCGCGCGCCTTGGGTTCACAACGGAGATACGTGGGGAATCCCAGGTGGGGCTCGCGACTCTCACGAAACTATTATTGAAGCTGCGGCGCGTGAAGCTCACGAAGAGGTGGGTATCCAGGTGGACGCGTTCACGCCAATCACAACACACACTGTCAATCATGATTTATGGGAGTACAACACCGTAATTGCTCATGCGCATGAAAACATCACAACTCATGCAATGAATGAAGAGTCCTTGCAAGTTGAATGGGTAGCAATCGATAGCGTTAGTGAGAAAAATTTACATCCAAGTTTTGAAAAGGCCTGGCCTGAATTAAAGGCCCTGCTCTTTGAAAGTGGCATCTAAGCGTTTTAGTGATTCACGAATAACGGCGCCATCACTTGTGCGCCAAAATGGTGGCATTGAATTGAGCAGTAATGATCCATATCGCTTTGTCACGATTCTAGAATCCAAAATTGCGACAACGCCGCGGTCCTCAGAACTGCGAATCAAGCGCCCTGTCCCCTGCGCTAACAAAAGAGCGGCGCGAGGAAGGGAGACCTGCATAAATCCACTTCCACCAGATTCATCTGCTTGCGCCGTTCGCGCTGCCATCACTGGTTCATCGGGACGTGGGAAAGGAATGCGATCAATGACGACCAATGTGCAGGAAGGACCTGGCACGTCAATTCCTTGCCATAATGAAATTGTGCCGAGCAAAATCGAGGATGGCTCTTTTGTAAAGCGATCGACAAGTGATCCAATCGAATCGCCCTTGCGTTGCACGATGATTGGCAACTTCAAATCTTCTAAGACTTTACGAAGGTGCACTTCTGCAGCGTCCACACCACGCCACGAACTAAACAAAGCGAGTGTGCGACCACCTGCGGCCTCTATTAATTCACCAAGCTCGGTAAGCGCTTCCTTGCTTGGACCATCACGACCTGGTTCTGGAATATGACGAGGCAAATAAAGCGCGCCCTGTTTTGCAAAATCAAAGGGTGATCCAACATCCAACATCGCCACATTGGCAGGGTCAATATCCCCTTCCTCAAGTTCTAGAGCGCTGTCATCGCCGCTCTCAAATCCAATGGATTTCGCGATGGGGTCAAATGATTTTCCAACGGTCAACGTCGCTGATGTTGCAATGACAGGAGTTTTGGTGAGTAGGTTTTCTCGCAACACATTTGAAACTTCAAGTGGCGCCAAATAAAGAGTGGAGAAAGTCGGTTCAAACCACATCACCTGATGGCGACCTGGCTTCAACATCTTTGTTGCCGTCGTCAACACTTCTTGCGTTGCACCCTTGACTCGCGCCCGTTCTGCCATGGAATCCACTTCAATGACATCACTATCTGCCTGAATTAATTGAATGACCGCTGCCGCTGTCTCTTTTACTTTGCGAATTGGAGATTCAAGAATCGCAGGCACCTCTGGCATGCGCCCCGCTTTTGTTGGATCAGCGCGTAACATCTCGGCATATTCTTGAAGCGCTTCATAAAAGTTATCCGCCGCTTTTTCAAAAGCAATAGATGCTTTTCCTGGCATATGTTTCTTTGCCATTTTTGCCGCGCGCTCGACCCGGCCCGCAGTCAACTCTTCGGTGACCGCCTGAGTTGTGCGATCCATAAATTCATGTGCTTCATCGAGGATAACTGCGTCCCGGTCTGGCAAAATCGGATGAGAATCAACAATTTCAATTGCTAGCAAAGTGTGGTTTGTAACGACGACATTAGCCTTCGCTGCTTTTGCTTTGGCATTTACTGCAAAACATTGCGTTCCAAAGGGGCAATCATCGGCTCCCATACATTCACGGCCAGAGACTGAATTGGCAAGCCATACGCGACGGTCTACATCAGGTGCATCATCGCGGTCCCCTGTAGCCCCCGGTGATTGCACCCACGCCTTAAGTCTTTTCGCATCTTTCTCTAGCGCGCCGATTTCCATGAGCGGCTCTAAATCAGGGTCGCCTTCTGAACCATTCATCTTCTGCAAGCAGACGTAATTGCCAACGCCTTTATAGATGGCAAAAGTAATGTCGCGGCCAAGTTCTTTATCTAAAGCTGGCTTGATCTTGGGTAGGTCGCGTTCTACTAATTGGCGCTGCAGCGCAATCGTCGCTGTCGCTACCAAGACTTTTTTGCCGTAAACCAATGCGGGCACCAGATAAGCGAGCGACTTTCCAGTTCCCGTTCCTGCTTGCACAAGCAAGTGATTCTTATTCTGCAGCGCATTTCCCACTGCCTCAGCCATTTCAATTTGGCCTTCACGAGCTTCACCACCAATGGCTTGGACTGCAGCACTCAACGCGCTTAATACTTTTGCGTTGAAGTCATTCTTATTGCTTGCAGCCATTACGGCACTCTATCTTGTCTTGAAATGAGAAGAGGGCCGCGACGTTTATCGCGACCCTCTTTAATTGCTAGTTAGATCATGAACATCCAGATGTGTTGCCACAACCTTCGCAGACGAAACATGAACCGGCCATACGCATCTTTACTCCGCATGTCATGCAAAGAGGTGCATCTGACTTAACGCCGCTCATCTTTTCGAAGAGTTCCATTGATGATCCGACGCCTGCTGTTGAATTGTTTGCAGCTGGTGCTGCTTCAATTTTTACATCCGCAGTTTTTACCGCAGCCGCAGGTGCTTTTGGGGTATCAACAACCTTAGGTGCTGCTGCTACTGGAGCTGAAGAAGTTACTTGATCCGGTGTGTATTCACCTGTATCCAGTGCGCGTTGGCGCTCTGTTGCGGTGTACAAGCCCATTGCTGAACGTGTCTCATATGGAAGGTAATCAAGTGCGAGGCGACGGAAGATGTAATCCATCATGGATTGCGCTATGCGGATATCTGCATCATCTGTCATGCCTGCAGGCTCGAAGCGAAGGTTTGAGAACTTCTCAACAAATGTCTCTAGAGGCACTCCGTATTGCAATCCGATCGAGATCGCGATGGAGAACGCATCCATAACACCAGCAAGTGTTGAACCTTGCTTGCCAAGCTTCAAGAAGACTTCACCGAGTGCGCCATCAGCGTATGTTCCTGCTGTCATGTAACCCTCTGCGCCGCCAACACTAAATGATGTTGTGCGTGAAGGACGTGACTTTGGAAGACGCTTACGTGTTGCAACTGGATGTTCTGCCTCAACAGCTGAAGCATTAGAATCAGTGCCCTTGTTTGCGCCCTTACCCTCTGACAAAGGTTGTCCGACCTTACAGTTATCGCGATAAACAGCGAGCGCCTTGAGGCCAAGCTTCCAACCTTGGTAGTAAACCTCTTCGATTTCTTCAACAGAAGCATCTGCTGGAAGGTTTACTGTCTTTGAGATAGCACCTGACAAGTACGGCTGGCATGCTGCCATCATCTTGACGTGGCCCATTGCTGAGATTGAGCGAACTCCCATTGCGCAATCGAAGATGTCGTAGTGCTCGGTCTTGAGACCAGGAGCATCGATGACGTTTCCGTTTGCCGCGATGTATTCAACAATTGCTTCAACAGTCTCTTCTGTGTAACCGAGCTTGCGAAGAGCCATTGGGATTGTCTGATTAACAATCTGCATTGAACCGCCGCCGACAAGCTTCTTGAACTTAACAAGAGCAAGATCTGGCTCGATACCTGTTGTATCGCAATCCATCATCAAGCCGATTGTGCCTGTTGGTGCAAGAACAGATGCTTGCGCGTTACGCCAGCCGTTCTTCTCGCCGATTTCAATTCCCTTATCCCACTCCTTGTTTGCTTCTGACCAAACATCAGCATCAAGTGTTGTTTGTGGCTTTGCAGCATGTGAAGCAGCTTGGTGCTTGCGCATGACGCGTGTGTGGCCTGCAGCGTTACGTGCATAACCGTTGTAAGCACCAACGATTCCTGCAATTTCAGCTGAGCGACGGTATGAAGTACCTGTC